>JAWLFN010000211.1:0-4863 GCA_041685555.1 Gammaproteobacteria bacterium
CCGGCACCACCAGGGCGGGCTGTTCATTCAGTGCCAGGCGTACTGTCAGCAACATGCCGGGGCGCAGCAGGCGTTCTTCATTGTCGATCTGCGCCCGGACCGAGACGCTCCGGGTCACCGGGTCGACGCGGGAGCCGACCACGGAGATGGTGCCCGGGAACTTCCGGTCACGGTAAACGATGCTGCGCGCGGCGATGGCCTGCCCGGCCCGGATGTCGGCCAGGTACACTTCGGGGATGCGGAAGTCGAGCTTCATGACCGAAACATCATCCAGGGTAGTGATCACCGTGCCGGGTGTCAGCAGGCTCCCGGCGCTGACGTTACGGAACCCGAGGTAGCCACTGAAGGGGGCCCGGACCAGGCGGTCTTCCAGGTCGGCCATCACACCTTCCAGGCGCGCTTGCGCTGTCTCGACGCTGGTGCGCGCCTGATCCAGCTCGGAGCCGGACACCAGGCGGTCCCGCGACAGGTTCCGCACCCGCTCCAGCTGGCGCTGCGCCTCGTCGACGGTAGCCTGAGCTTCCGCCAGTCGGGTCGCCTCGGAGGCGCTGGTCAGTTCCACCAGGATGGTACCGGCTTCGACGTACTCACCGTCCTCGAAGCCGATGCGGCTGACGGTTTCAGATACGGAGGCGGTCAGGTCCACCGATTCGTTGGCCACGGTGGTGCCGACCGATTCCACCTCATCGGCAATCGAGGCCTGCACCACTGTTGTTACGCCGACCAGCGGCGTGCCCCCGAAGCCGCGACCATTCCCGGTGTCTTCCGTCACCCTGGCAAAGACAAGGTAGGACAGGCCCAGGCCCGCGGCGAGCAGGATCAGGAAGAGCGGATGACGGATTGCAAATTTCACGGTAAATCCCTGCAGTGTGTTGGAGTGGCCGGTGAGGCGGTTCACTTTACTGACACTACACGAAGCAAGATAACCGTTGGATCAGTGCGATGCGGCAGACGGAGGTATCCGTCGGTCAGGGCGAAAGGGAAACGGGACCGGGTAGCAGGGGCAGCCGCGAAGGCCAGTGCCATAGACAAGGGCACCAATACCGCTGAGCCGCCGCAGCCACCTGTCAAATTCCCTGGTGCGCTGTAGTTCTTTCGCGTTGTGCCAGATTCCGCAGCGCCTCGGCCGCCGCCTTGCGGACCTGCTCCGGCGCCGTCCCCCCGGTATGATTCCTTGCCTGCACCGAGCCTTCCAGCGTCAGCACCTCGAACACGTCCTCGCCGATGTGGTTGGAGAACTGCTGCAGTTCCTGCAGGGACAGCTCGCTCAGGTCCTGCTTCTTCTCCAGCGCATAGGCCACGGACTGGCCCACCACCTCGTGCGCATCGCGGAAGGCCAGGCCTTTCTTGACCAGGTAGTCCGCCAGGTCGGTGGCGGTGGCGTAGCCCTTGCGGGCGGCCTCGTACATGCTGTCTTTTTTCGCGCGGATGGCCGGCATCATGTCGGCGTAGGCCTTCAGACAGTCCAGCACCGTGTCGAGCAGGTCGAACAGCGGTTCCTTGTCCTCCTGGTTGTCCTTGTTGTAGGCCAGCGGCTGCGATTTCATCAGCGTCAGCAGCGAGACCAGGTGGCCGTTGACGCGGCCGGTCTTGCCGCGCACCAGCTCCGGCACGTCCGGGTTCTTTTTCTGCGGCATGATGGACGAGCCGGTGCAGAAGCGGTCGGGCAGGTCGATGAAGTCGAACTGCGCCGAGGTCCACAGCACCAGCTCCTCCGAGAAGCGCGACAGGTGCGTCATCAGCAGGCTGGAAGCGGCCGCCAGCTCGATGGCGAAGTCGCGGTCGCTGACCGAGTCCAGCGAGTTGGCCGACGGGCCGTCGAAGCCCAGCAGCTCGGCGGTCATGGCGCGGTCGATCGGAAAGCTGGTGCCGGCCAGCGCGGCCGAGCCCAGCGGCGAGACGTTGAGGCGCGCGCGACAGTCCATGAAGCGGCCATGGTCGCGGTCCAGCATCTCGTACCAGGCCAGCAGGTGGTGGCCGAAGGTGATGGGCTGGGCGGTCTGCAGGTGCGTGAAGCCGGGCATGATGGTGTCCGCCTCGCGCTCGGCGACCTCGGCCAGGGCGCGCTGCAGGCGGGTGATCTCGGCGCCCACGGCGTCCACGGCGTCGCGCACGTACAGGCGGATGTCGGTGGCCACCTGGTCGTTGCGCGAGCGCCCGGTGTGCAGCTTCTTGCCGGTCAGGCCGATGCGCCTGGTCAGCTCGGCCTCGATGTTCATGTGCACGTCTTCCAGGCTCACCGACCACTCGAAGTGGCCGGCGGCGATGTCGTCGCGGATGCTTTCCAGCCCGGAGACGATGTCGTTCTTCTCCTGCCCGGTGAGGATGCCGACCTTGTGCAGCATCGTGGCGTGGGCGATGGAGCCGGCGATGTCCTGCGGCGCCAGGCGCTGGTCGAAGGTCACCGAGGCGGTGAAGCGCTCCACGAAGGCATCGGTGGGTTCGGAGAAACGTCCGCCCCAGAGGCGGCTGTCCTGTTGCTGGTCCTGATCGCTCATAGCTGGTGTTCCTGGTCCGGGTTCCGCGAATGCGCGCGATTATACCAGCCTTCACCGCTCTGCGCCGCGCCGGGTAAAGCGGCGGGATCAGACCAGAACCCGCAGGCCATCGTCATTGGTCAGGCACTGAGCCTGGTATTGCCAGTGGCGTGCCACTGTCTCCGGAGTCAGCACCTGCCGCGGCGTGCCGTGGCAGGCAACCCGGCCCTGATGCAGGACGCTGCAGCTGTGAGCGTAGCGCAGCGTGTTATTGAGGTCGTGGAGAATGGCGATGACGCCATAACCGTGCTTTTCCGCCAGCGCCCGGATCATGCCCAGCAACTGGTGTTGTTGCTGGAGATCCTGCGCCGAAGTCGGCTCGTCCAGCAACAGGAACGGGGGCTGCTCGGCCTGGCGTAGCTGGAGCAACACGCGGGCGAGCTGCACACGTTGCCTTTCACCGCCGGACAGGCTGGGGTAGGCCTGTTCGGCCAGTGTGGCGCAATCGGTCTGCTCCATCACGGCGGTGATCGCGCCCTGCAGCGCCTGCCGCCCCATCCGCAGCGGCGTGGCGCCAAGGGCCACCACTTCTGCCGCGGAGAAACCGAAACTCAGGTGACTGGACTGGGGCAGCACGCCGAGATGGCGGGCGCGTCGCAGTGCATCCCACTGCCGCAGCGGATGACCGTGCAGGCGCACCAGGCCACTGTGCGGCAGCTCGGCGGCCAGGCATCGCAGCAGCGTGGATTTGCCGGCGCCATTGCAGCCCAGCAGCACATGCAGCTCACCCGGGCGGCACTGCCACTGCCCGACGGTCAGATTGAAGCGGCCCTGTTGGACCTGCACCTCGCTCAATTCCAGCATGTCATATGCGCTCCTTGAACTGCCACAGCAGCATGATGAAAAACGGGGCACCCAGCAGGGCCGTGACGATGCCCACCGGCAACTCGGCCGGCGCGACCAGCACGCGTGACAGCAGGTCCGCCAGCAGCAGAAGCAGGGCGCCGCCCAATGCCGAGAGAGGCAGCAGGCTGCGATGGTCCGGCCCGGTCAGCGTCCTGATGAGATGAGGCACCACCAGGCCGATGAACCCGATGGCACCGGCAGCCGCCACGCACAATCCCACCCCCAGAGCCACCAGCAGGATCAGTTCCCGTTTCAGCGCCTCCACGTCAATGCCCAGGTGGCGGGCTTCTGCCTCGCCCAGCAGCAGTGCGTTCAGCGCGGATGAGCGCTGCTGGAAGCGCATCGCCAGCAGCGGAGCCGCCACCATCAGCAGCGCCAGCCGCCAGCTGTCCGCGGCCGCCAGGGACCCCATCTGCCACAGTGTCACATCCCGTAGCCGGGCATCATCGGACAGGTAACTGATCAGACCGATCAGGCTGCCGGCCAGGGCGCTGATGGCGATGCCCGCCAACAGCAGCACCAGCACCGAAGTGCCCAGCTGCCCGCGCGCCAGCCCGTAGACCAGCAGGCTGCATCCCAGTCCGCCGGCAAACGCACCCAGGGGGACTGTCCAGACGCTGATCTCGGTGGGCGAGAAGAAAATGGCCAGCACCGCGCCGACCGCGGCCCCCGCCGAGACGCCGATGATGCCCGGATCGGCCAGTGGATTGCGGAACACACCCTGCATCACGGCGCCGCACTGGGCAAGCTGGGCACCGACCAGCATCGCCAGCAGGGTGCGCGGCAGGCGCAGCTCCCAGATGACCGCTTCCTCATGGGGCGCCAGGCCGCTGGCGCCCAGACCGAACAGGCGCTGGCTGATGAACAGCAGAGAGTCCCGAAACGGCAGTTGCATGGCCCCGGTCACAACCGAGGCGATCACCGCCAGCGCCAGCATCGCGGCCAGCGCTAGAATGGAGGTTGTCAGGGGCAGGCGCAGCATCACAGGCAGACCGGCAGTCAGCGCGCAATGACGCGCAGCACCCGCAGCGCCTCATCCAGCGCGCCCATGCTCAGCCCGACCACCAGTGAATTGGCGTCCACCATCACCAGCCGCCCGTTCTGCTGAGCCTGGCTGAAGCGCAACACCGGCATGGATTCCAGCACCTGGTCCGCATCGCGGTCTCCGGTATCGGCAAATAGCAGCACATCGGGTTGCAGTTCCAGCAGCGCTTCCGGTGACAGCGTGCGATAGCCGTCATGGTCCGCGGCATTGTCAGCGGCGAGCAAATCGATGAAGGCAGCACCCGCCGTATCGCGCCCGGCCATGCGGACGCTGTTGCCGGCCGCCAGCAACAGGAACGCGGCGCGCAAGGGCTGATCAGCGGCCTGCGCCTGCAGCGCCGATACCGGAGACCGCGATGCGGACCAGGTGCTGGAATCCATGCCGGTGTTGCGCTTCAGCCAGGCTCAGCAGAACGGGCGGCTGGTGATGGTGGAC
>JAWLFN010000212.1:0-4859 GCA_041685555.1 Gammaproteobacteria bacterium
GTTCGAGCGGGAGCGACGACAACAGGTGTTTCAACTGATCTCCCATATACAGCACAACATACCGGCCGGAGCTCCCCTGATCATGGCCGGTGACTTCAACGACTGGCGTCGCAAGAGTCACCATATGCTGCAGCAGTCACTGGCGCTGCACGAAGCCCATGAACTGGTCCATGGTCGCTGCGCCGACACCTTCCCGGCATTCTGTCCCATCCTGTCCATGGACCGCATCTATCTGCGCGGTTTCCAGGTGGAGGACTGTGATAGCATGACTGGTAATCACTGGCGTGATTTCTCTGACCACCGGGCGCTGGTCGCCAACGTGACGCTGACCCCTGCCTGCTGATACATCTTCAGGAGACTCCCGAAACCGTGTCACTCCCGGTCTGGCTGGTTCCATTCGTTCTGCTCGGCATCGCCGTACTGACTGCCGGCCATGCCCTGCTCAATAAACGAGACTCCAGGGCCGCGTTCGGCTGGATTGCCCTGTGCATCATTCTGCCACTGGCCGGGCCGATCATGTACGTGCTGTTCGGTATCAACCGCGTGCGGTCCCGAGCGCGCAGAGACTACCTGATCAAGGTATCGAGAGACTCGCTGCAGACCATCAATGACCCGCGCGGCACCCGGTTCCGCCCATTGTCAACGGTCGGCGAGTCACTCACCAGAAAGGGCCTCAGCTCCTGTAACGGCATCGATATCCTGATCAATGGTGAGGCGTTGTACCCGGTCATGCTGACGGCCATAGCAGGCGCCCGCTCGCGCATCCTGCTGGCTTCCTACATATTTGACAACGATCGGACCGGTCGTGAATTCGTGGATGCGCTGGCGGCAGCGGCACGGCGTGGCGTCGATGTCCGGGTGATGCTGGATGGTCTGGGTGAATTCATGAGCCTGCCACGCATCGGCTCACATCTCAGGAGGGCCGGTGTGCACTTTGTCCGCTTCAACCCACTGTCCCTGGTTCCGCCGTCTCTGAACATCAATATGCGCAATCACCGCAAAGTATTGATCGTGGACAGTCAATGTGCATTTACCGGCGGTCAGAACATCGGTGACCGCCATCTGGCAGTGGGCAAGAACCGAAAACACCGGGTGCAGGATATTCACTTCCGCCTGACCGGAAAGATCGTGGATGAGCTTGAATGGGCCTTCTGGCAGGACTGGCGCTATTGTCGGGGCAAACGGGAACCGACCCGATTCCGTGGGAACAATATTCTGGTGCCGGATGCAGGCATCTGGAGCCGACTTGTACTGGATGGACCCAATCGGCATTTCGACAAGCTCAACAACCTGCTGGTCGGCATCATTTCCGCCGCCCAATCAAGAGTCTGGATCATGACCCCCTATTTCCTCCCGACCTTTGATCTGATAGGCGCACTGATGGCAGCCCGACTGCGTGGCGTCGACGTCACCATCCTGTTGCCCGGGGAAAACAACATCAAGCTGGCGGACTGGGCATCGAAGAACATCCTGCGTCAGGTTCTGGAGCACCGGATTGACGTGCGCTACCAGCCGCCCCCCTTCGTGCACAGCAAACTGTTGCTGGTGGACAGTCAGTATACGTTGATCGGCTCCGCCAATATGGACCCGAGGAGTCTGCGGCTCAACTACGAGCTGGGCGTGGAACTGTTCAGCGAATCGATCAACGCCGAATTGTCTGACCACTTCGAGCGTCAGGCACGACATTCCACCCGGATCACACTGGATGATCTCAATGCCCGGCCATTGCCCATCAAGATCAGAGATTCTCTCGCCTGGCTTTTTTCACCCTATCTGTAGTGCCACCGGGCTTCATGATCAGGACATCCTGTTCCAGCCGGTCCAGCAGTTTTTCGGCGGTGTTGCCGACAAACAGACGATCCAGGCGTGAGCGCGACAACGCCCCCATGACCACCACGGCCGCTTCAAGGCGCTCGGCCAGTGCCGGCAGAGAAGTCTGGATATCCTCGTCCTCTATATGCAGGCGATCAGCGGTGAGTTCGTGCCTCGCCAACAGTCCACTGAGCTTCTCCTCATACACCGAGGGATCGACCTTGACCGGATAAAGCCCCGAGACCGGGGGTTGGTGACTGCTGTGGTATAGATGCACCCTGCCGCGAACCAGCGCGGCGATCGCCTCCCCCATATCAGTCAGACGCTCGTCCAGGTCAGCCGGTTTGTCATTGGCATGCGTCGGATCAACGGCCACCAGTACAGTCGCTCCCGCAGCCCAGTCCTGATCCTTCACCAGCAACAACGGGCAGGGACAGTATCGCAGCAACTGCCAATCCTGGTGTGACAGCAGCAGTCGGGCAATCCGTTCATGATGCCGGGTACTCTGCACGAGCAGATCCGGCTCTGACTCCAGCACCTTCTCGATGATCTGTTCATACGGAGGGTTACCCCAGCGGGCATCCACGGTGACACGGATACCCTCCTCGCGCAGCACGGCAGCCAGTTCTTCGAGGAGCTCGAGATTTTTCTGTACGTGCTCCCTTCGCAACTCGGCGGCGCGAGGTGGATCAAAATAGAATCCGTCCTCCAGGTAACTGTTATGGTCGCAGATCATCAACTCCACTGCCGCGCCCGCCGGCCGGGCCAGCTTCAGGGCCTTGTTCAGCGCCACCTGGGAATCTGCTTCCGGCTCGATCATTACCAGCAGTCTGTTCAATGTCTGCATATCCATTCCTCTGTCCCTTCGTATCCCGCAGATTAGGACAATCCGTCCCCGGAATCAATCCAGCGGCCCGCTGCCCCGCGGCTCCGCCCGCGACACCTGCCCGGTACTGCTGTTCTTCTCTTTACCCGGCCGGTCGGTTACACTGCCCCAAATGGCTATTCAGGAGGATGCCCGTAATGAGCACATACCGAAAACTGCTGGTTGCCGTCGACCTGTCAGAGGAATCGGACAAGGTTCTGAAACGGGCGTTGGATGTCGTGGACGGGGACAATCAACGACTGAGCCTGATCCATGTGGTGGAACCTGTGGCAGCCGCCTATCCGATTGACGCCTACGCCATCAACATGACACGCCTGCAGGAAGAGGCACTGTCAATCGCCGCCAGACGCCTGGCTGATTTCGCCAGCAATTACGGCATTGCTGAATCCCGGCAGTATGCGCTCATGGGTCCGGCCGCCACTGAAATACGCGGCAAGGCCGAGGAGGAAAACGCCGACCTTATCGTCATTGGCAGTCATGGCACATCCGGCTGGAAGCTGCTGCTGGGCTCCACGGCCAACAAGGTCCTGCACGGTGCCAGTTGCGACATCCTGACGGTCCGGGTAGGCGACTGAACCAGATATGACATAAGCAAGACGCGGAACAGAGTCATCCTATGAGCACAGCCGACAATCTCAATGGGGCCACTGCATCCAGCGACAGCATTGCAGCAGACAGCACCCAGCATCCGCGCACTGAGCCGTTGTTGCGTACCTGCCCCCAGAATCCTGCAGTAAGCTGCTCCAGCTGTCGCCTCAGCGACCTGTGCCTGCCTATCTCCCTGAACCGCTCGGAGATCAGTCAGCTCGACCAGATCGTCGAGCGCAATCGACCTCTCAAGAAGGGCGATCACCTGTATCGTCAGCGTGGCTCTTTCCGCTCGATATTCGCGGTCCGGAGCGGCAGCTTCAAATCCTATGTGCTCAACACGGAAGGAGTCAGCCGTGTCACAGGATTCTACCTCCCCGGCGAAATCATCGGCATGGATGGCATCGCCAACCGGGAGCATGTCAATTCCGTGATGGCTCTGGAGCATGCCTCGATCTGCGAAATCCCGTTCGTCCAGCTGGAACGACTCAGCCAGCAGCTGCCCAACCTGCAGAGTCGCTTTTTCTCCATCATGGGCAATGAAATCGCCAAGGACCAGCAGATCCATACCCTGCTCAGCAGCTACAGCGCGGAGGAGCGCGTCGCCTCCTTCCTGCTCAGCCTCTCGGCCCGGCATGCTCGTTGCCAGTTGTCCGCGGAGCGCTTCCTTCTGCACATGACACGTGGAGATATTGGTGAATATCTTGGTCTCACACTGGAGACGGTCAGCCGCATTTTCTCCGGACTACAGAAGAAAGAGATCATCCAGCTATCCGGTCGTGAAGTGCGGATTCTGGACATGCAGGCATTGAAAGACCTGATACACAATTAGGAGCAGAGAACATGACGATTGACTGGAGCGCTTTCACTCCCTGGGCTTCGCTGACCGGCGGCATCATGATCGGCCTGGCGGCCGCCGCCTTCATTCTGCTTAACGGCCGCATTGCCGGTATTTCCGGCATCATCGGTCCACTGATGAAGCCGCTGAAGGGGGATCGCGCCTGGCGTATTTTGTTCGTTATCGGCATGGTGGGCGCACCCCTGACCTGGCTGGCATTCTCTTCCTTGCCCGAAATCCGCATCGATGCCAGCTACCCGATGCTTATCGTAGCCGGACTGCTCGTTGGCATCAGCACCCGCTACGGTGCCGGCTGCACCAGTGGTCACGGCGTCTGCGGCATTTCCCGATTGTCCCCGCGCTCGATCGTCGCCACGCTCTGTTTCATGGCGACCGGGTTCATTACCGTATTCATCGTCCGACACCTGATCGGCGTCTGATATACAGAGAGGCACTGAATGAAATCACAACAGATTTCCGCTTTGCTGACCGGTCTGCTGTTCGGGCTGGGGCTTCTGGTATCCGGTATGGCCAACCCTGACAAGGTGTTGTCTTTCCTGGACCTCGCCGGCGCCTGGGATCCATCACTGGCTTTCGTGATGGGCGGCGCGATACTGGTCGGCGCTGTCGCCTTCACGATTGCTGGCAAACGCAGCGTCTCGTTACTGGGCGAACCCATGCGCATCCCGACCCGGAGCGACCTGGACAGCCGCCTTATCCTTGGCAGCCTGGGAT
>JAWLFN010000213.1:0-4769 GCA_041685555.1 Gammaproteobacteria bacterium
CCCGCCGCCACCGCCGCGGCGCTGCCCCCGCTGGAGCCGCCCGGTGAATGACCCGGTGCCTCCGGGTTCTGACAGGGACCGTACAATGCACTTTCCGTGGTGATGGTAAGGCACAGCTCGGGGATATTGGTCTTGCCGAACAGCAACAGGCCGGCCTCGCGGAAGCGCCGGGCCACCAGACTGTCGGTTTCCGCCACCTGGTCGGCGAACAGCCGGCTGCCATTGCTCTGCGGCCAGCCAGCGACGGCGGCCATGTCCTTGATGAGAAACGGGACACCCTGCAGGGACGAAAGGTTGTCAGTGGCCACCGATCCCATGGCCACGGCGGCCGCCCGGGCCTCTTCGAAGTTCCGGTGTACGATGGCATTGAGTTCTGGATTGAGCGACTCGGCACGGGCGATGGCCGATTCCAGCAGTTCGGCGGGTGAGACCTCGCCGGTCTGGAGCAGCGAAGCCAGACTGATGGCGTCATGGCGCAGGTATTCTTCCGATGTCAGCATGATCAGAGTCCGTCCTTCGGTGTCAGTGACAGCCCGCTCTTGTCGGGTCTGTCCGATGTCGGCGTTTCCCCGTCGGACAACTGTACGCGCAGTCTGAGATTGTTTTTGGAATCAGCGTTTTTGAGTGCCTCGTCCAGCGAGATCTTCCCGGCCTTGTACAGATCGAACAGGGCCGCGTCAAAGGCCTTCATGCCCTGTTCCTCGGATTTTTCCATCACGCCCCGGATTTCGTCCACCTTGCCGGTCTTGATCAGGTCCTGTACCCGGGGTGTGCCCAGCAAGACCTCGATAGCGGCGGCACGCTTGCCCTCGGGCGTGGGAATCAGGCGCTGCGAGACCAGTCCGCGCAGGTTCAGGGACAGATCCAGAAACAGTTGCTTGTGGCGCTCTTCCGGAAAGAAGTTGATGATGCGGTCCAGCGCCTGGCTGGCATTGTTGGCGTGCAGCGTGGACAGGCACAGGTGGCCGGTCTCGGCAAAGGCGATGGCGTGCTCCATGGTCTCGCGACTGCGGATCTCGCCGATCAGAATGACATCCGGCGCCTGTCGCAGAGTGTTCTTGAGGGCCTCGTCATAGCTGAGCGTGTCCATGCCCACTTCCCGCTGATTGACCAGGCAACCCTTGTGTGGGTGGATGAACTCCACCGGATCCTCGATGGTGACGATATGCCCGTCGCTGTTGATGTTGCGGTAGTCCAGCAGGGCGGCCAGAGAGGTGGATTTGCCGGTGCCGGTGCCGCCGACGAACAGCACCAGGCCGCGTTTTTCCATGATCAGTTGCGTGAGGATTTCCGGCAGGCCCAGCTTGCGCCAGTCCGGCAGATCGGTCTTGATGTGCCGTGCCACCAGGCCGACTTCACCGCGTTGTCGGAAGATATTGACGCGGAACCGGCCGATGTCAGGGTCAGCGATCGCCAGGTTCATTTCCAGGTGCTTTTCGAACTCGGCGATCTGCTCGGTGCTCATGATCTGCCAGGCGATCTTGCGGATGGACTGGCCCTGCAGATTCTGTGAACTCAGCCGGACCAGATGACCGTGGGCCTTGATGCTGGGCGGGGCACCGTCGGTCAGAAACAGGTCCGAGGCTTCCTTCTCCACCATGATGCGCAGCAGGTCCTTGAATCCCATGAGTGCCAGCCTCCTCTGTCTGTGTATGCATTCCGTCTTGCGCGGCTTTCAGTCGAAGCGGCTGCCAGTGTACCAGTTGACCGGGCGTGACGTGTCATCGACCTGCTCGGCCACATCCAGTACCAGGGCGAACAGGGCCATGCGCACCAGCACTCCGTTATCGGCCTGACGGAAGATGGCCAGGTTGGGATGCTGGTTCAGGTCATTGTCCAGCTCATTCGCCTCGGCGCGCGAATCACGTGGCATGGGGTGCATGATCACGGTGTTGGGCTGGCAGTATCGCGTGTAGGTTGCCTGATTCAGTCGGAAGCGCCCCCGGTACAGATCCGCCTCGATGCGGTCGTGGAAACGCTCTTCCTGGATCCGGGTCAGGTAGACGATCTCATTGCCGGTCAGGCCATTCTCCATGTCCTCGGTCTGCACCACCTCATGGCCACGCTCACGCAGGTCGCGGACGATCTCCTCCGGCATGCGCAGCTCGGGTGGCGAAATCAGGGTGAAGCGGATATTGTCGTACAGCTGGATCAGGCGCGACAGACTGTGCACGGTGCGGCCATATTTCAGGTCCCCGATCATGGCGATATGCATGCCGTCCAGATGCTCGCGCCGCGAGCGCAACTCCTTGCGAATGGTGTACAGGTCCAGCAGTGCCTGACTGGGGTGTTCGTTGTGCCCGTCGCCGCCGTTGATCACCGGCACCCGGCTGGCACGGGCGAACTCGGCCACGGAGCCGGGCTGGGGGTGGCGCATGACGATGATGTCGCTGTAGCCGCTGAGCACACGGGCGGTGTCGTACAATGACTCGCCCTTGCTCAGCGAGGAGGCCGAGATCCCCGTGGTTTCCCGGACCTCGCCGCCCAGCAGATTGAAGGCGCAGCCGAAACTGACGCGGGTACGGGTGCTGGATTCGAAGAACATATTGCCGAGTATCGCACCGTCCAGCACGGAGGTGATGCGCTGGCGGTGTGCGTAGGGGTCCATCTGATCCGCCACCTTGAACACGCGCTCGACATCTTTGCGTTCGAACTGGGATACGCTCAATATATGGCTGCCGGGGAATTGCATCGTGCTGCCTGTCTCTCCTGCTCCGTGCTGATCTGTTGCCTGTGTTACAGTTCCGTGGCTGCAATCATACACAGGAGTCCCGGTGGCCACCACAATCTATTGGCATGACTATGAAGCATTCGGGGCCGATCCGCGTCGCGACCGCGCCTCCCAGTTCGCCGGTGTCAGGACCGACGAGGCGCTGAACATTATCGGCGAGCCGCTGGTCATCCATTGCCAGCCGTCGCCGGACATGCTCCCGCATCCGGAGGCGTGTCGGCTGACCGGGATCACGCCGCGGCGGTCACGGGAGCAGGGTGTGCCCGAGGCGCGTTTCATCAGCATGATCCACCAGGAAATGTCGCAGCCGGGTACCTGCTCGGCGGGTTATAACAGCATCCGTTTCGACGACGAGATGACCCGCCACCTGCTGTACCGCAACCTCTTCGATCCCTATGAACGGGAGTGGAAGGACGGCAATTCGCGCTGGGACATCATCGACATGTTGCGGCTCTGTCATGCCCTGCGACCGGAGGGCATCGAATGGCCGCGGCGCGATGACGGCGCCCCGAGTTTCCGGCTGGAGGCGTTGACCGCGGCCAATGGCATCGGCCACGAGGAGGCGCACGACGCGCTGGCCGATGTCCATGCCACCATTGCCATGGCCGCGCTGGTCCGTCGCGCCCAGCCCCGGCTGTACGATTACGTGTTCGGCCTGCGCCGCAAGCGCGCCGTGCAGGCGCAGATCGACCTGGTCGGGCAACGGCCGTTTCTGCATGTCTCGGCCCTGTATGGCCGCGATCATGGTGCCATCGCTCCGGTCATGCCACTGGCGCCGCATCCGGTCAACAGCAATGGCATCATCGTCTGTGATCTTCGTGGCGATCCCGCGGACTGGGTCGATCTGGATGCCGATACATTGCGCCAGCGCCTGTTTGCGCCCCGTGGCTCGCGTCCCGAGAATGAGCCCCGGGTGCCGCTCAAGGTGCTGCAGATCAACCACTGTCCGGTGATCGCGCCGATGAGCACACTGGAGGCGGATCGTGCTGGCTATCTCGATATTGACCGCGCCCGTTGTCAACGGCACTGGGAGCAGCTGCGGCAACGTGATGACCTGCCGGCCATCCTGCAATCGGTCTATGCGCCGCCGGAGGATGCCGAGGAGTCGGCCGGACCGTTGGATCCGGACTTCATGCTGTATACCGGCCGGTTTTTCAGCACCGCCGACAAAACGGCAATGCGCCAGATACGTCAGCTACCGCCGGAGGCATTGGCCGAGCGGCATTTCGACTTCCAGGACCCGCGCCTGCCGGAGATGCTGTTCCGGTACCGCGCGCGCAATTATCCACATACGCTGCGTGAATCGGAACAGCAACGCTGGCGTGAGTTCTGCGGGCGGCGCCTGCAGCGTGACCCGACAGAGGAAGGCGCCGGTCCGACACTGGACGAGTTCAACCGTGAGTTGCAGGCGTTGTCGGAGCAACGACCGGGCGATGCGGAAGCGGTTGGTATCCGGCGTGAACTGGAGCACTGGCGTGACGAGGTCTGCCGATTTGCCGGTATATCCGGAAATGAGTAGAATTCCGCGCGTCAATAACAGAGGCAATCAGCCATGGATCCATTCGCGGAAATCAGACCCTACAACGATGCAGAGATCCGCCCGGTTCTGGACCGGCTGCTGGATAACGATGAGTTCATCCGCAGCCTGACCGCGTTCGCCTGTCCGCGATTGCATTGCTGGCTGCCGGCTCCGGCGCGCTGGCTGACGCGTCGGGTATTGCGTCGACAACTGCGTGATGTGCACGATGTTTCCAGCATGCAGGATGTCATCGCCGGATACATGGACAAGATGATCGGGCGTACCACCACGGAGTTGACGCATTCGGGACTTGATCGTCTGTCACCGGAAACACCCTACCTGTTCATCAGCAATCATCGCGACATCGCCATGGATCCGGCCTTCGTCAATTACACGCTGTACCACGCCGGATTCGATACGCTCTACATTGCCATTGGCGACAATCTGCTCAAGCGTCCCTTTGTTACCGACCTGATGCGTCTGAACAAGAGCTTCATTGTCAAACGCTCGCTGAAAGGC
>JAWLFN010000214.1:0-4752 GCA_041685555.1 Gammaproteobacteria bacterium
CGATCCTTTCTCGAGCGCACTGATGTCGACGAGATCATGCTTACCGGACACATCTTTGACCAGCGGGCACGCCTGCGCTCGTTCGAGATCGGCGCCCGGGCCTGCCGGTCCGTCAACGCGGCCCTGCAGGAGCCGGCGAGCGGCTGACACCGTACTGCCTTCAGCCGGTACGGCGCCAGACCGAAACCTGTGACACCACGTATTCGTACTTGCGTCGGTGTTCACGGATCATGAACGGCTGATCCTGCTCATGCAGCAGCTCGAAGCCGGGCAGTAACGCCGCGAGTTTTTCCAGCGCCTGCCCACTGTCCGGCGCGTCCAGGAAAGCATCCGGAGCGGTATGCTGCTCCAGCCAGGTGTTGGGCGAGGCGATCACCAGCACGCCCCCCTTCTGCACCAGACTGTCGTCGCCCGTGAATTGCGCCAGACAGCGGGCAGGATCCGGCAGACGGCACAGCAGGTTGGCCAGCAGCACTGCATCGAAGCGCGTCTCACGGATGGAAGGTTGCGCCGCCAGCGCCTGGGCATCAGCCTGCAGGAACCGCACACGCTCGCGCTGGATCCGCGGATCCACCATGGCCTGCATCGGAGTGGTGAAACGGCCGGATTCCAGACGCTGATAGTCCAGCGCACCTTGCTCACGCAGGGTATCGGCGGCATCAATGAAATGACGGCTGTTATCGATAGCGATCACCCGCTCGAAGTCTCGCGCCAGCTCGAAAGAGGCCCGGCCCACGGCACAGCCCACATCCAGGGCAGCGCCGTGCCCAGACGCGAAACGTGTCACCAGACCCGCCATCGTCTCCATGAAGGGCGCTGTGTCCGGCTGGCCGGCGGTGCGACTGATGGCCGCGTCGCGCTGCTCCTCCCGGGACCCCCAATGAAACAGCAGGTACTGGTTCAGGACCGCGTCATCCTCATACTTGTTGCTGGCCACGGACGGGTCCTCCCCCTGTGCCAGACGGAATCCGGCATGCTGGAAGAAATGCGGCCGGAAATGGAAACGCGCCCACGCACTGGCCTCGTCACCGGTACTGATGAAGGAGCCACCCAGTATCATCTGATGCTCGTCATCGAAACAGGGCGTACTGAAATCCGCATAATAGGGATGTATCTGGAAACCGGGCAGGGGATGGAAGGGATCTTCGCACCATTGCCAGACATTGCCCAACACGTCATGAAAACCGCGACTGTTGTCCAGAAACAGGTCGACCGGCCCCTCGCTGCCGAAATGCAGATTATGGTTGATGGTCCGCGCTGCCGGCGTGTTGGCCTCCATCACCGGATCACGTTGCAGCAGGGCATCGTCACCCGGCAGCCAGTCGCTGATATCACTCAGTGAGGCATCACGCAGTGCCAGGTGCTCCTTTTCCTGCAGCAGCCGGTAGGGTGTCTTGACACCGTCGCGCTCACTGCGCCAGGCGCAGTAGGCGCGGGCCTCGTAGTAATTGACCACGGCCGGCCAGTCCCACTGCATGGGAATGACGGCGAAGGTGGTACGCAGTCGATAGCGATGCGCCCCCACCGGGCCATGCTGCACCCAGAACGTGGGCCAGCGAGTATTGCGGAATTTGCGCCAGGCCGCGCCGCTGGTGGACCAGTACCGGTCGTCCAGATAGGCACCGCTGCGCACGAATTCATAGAATTCACCGTTGCTGATCAGCTGTTTTGATGCCCGGAACGGTTCGACCTTCCGGGTGTCGCGACCATACTCGTTGTCCCAGCCGAACGTGGGCCAGTCACGTGGCTTACCCAGCACCACGGTCTGCTCGGGCACATCCACCAGGGGATTACGGGACGGATAGTGCACACCGGGCACCGGGTCCGACGCACACTCGTCGCGCTCCGCCTGCATGGGCAGGGCAGGCCACTGCCCGGGCGTCCGCAGGTACTGCGTGGGCAGTTCACGCATCAGCACACTGGATGTCTCCAGATGGATACGCTCGTGCTCACAGCACATGGCCAGGGCCCAGCCCGGACTGTCCATGGTGATCTCACCGTCCAGCGCGGGATGATGGCGGATCACGTCACTGACCAGCTCATAAACCCGGGCCCGGTACGCTTTCGCCTCGGCCAGCGACGGCCAGACTTCCTGGTCGCCCTCGTGCAGGTCATCCCAGGTCATCTCGTCCACACCGGTCTCGAACAACGCTTCGAACGCCGGATTCACCGGTTTGTCGATCAGACCGGCCACGATCATCTTGTTGACGTAAAAGCTGACCGGGTGCACGTAATAGAAAATCAGCGGGTGGCGGGTCTTGTGGTAGGGACGCACGAACCAGGCTTCCTCCGAGGTCAGCCCGGAAAACAGCGTTTCAGTGAGCGCCCAGGTATTGTGAAAGTAGTCCAGCAGGGCCTGTCTGCCACCGCGCAGGTCCAGCAGGGGAAGGCTGCGCGCCACGCCCCCCGGCCATGCCGGCTCCGCCTGGAGGTTCGTTGTCATCGATGGCTGATTCTGTACTGCTGCCATTTCGCCTGCTCTCCGTTTTCCGTTTTCCGTTTTCGTTGCCTGTATCCACTAATGCCTGTCCGCGCAACATTACGGTACACTACCCCGAACTGGAATCGAAACATCCGGCCCGAGGTCCGCACCGTGCGCAGCAAGCTCCCTGACACTGGCACCACCATTTTTACCGTGATGTCCAAGATGGCCCAGGATTTCAATGCCATCAACCTGTCACAGGGATTTCCCGATTTCGACTGTCCGGAGGCACTGCGTGAACGGGTCGCCTTTCACCTGAACAACCGCCGTAACCAGTACGCTCCCATGACCGGCGTCCCGGAGTTGCGCGAACAGATTGCCACAAAGGTACAAGCTCTGTACGGCCGCGCGGTCAGTGTGGATCAGGAGGTGACAGTGACGGCAGGTGCCACCGAGGCCCTGTTCGATGCCATACAGGCCGTGGTGCACCCGGGTGACGAAGTGCTGCTGTTCGATCCGGCCTACGATGCCTATGCACCGTCCGTGACCCTGGCCGGGGGCACCGCCGTGCGTATCCCCATGACCGTTCCCGACTACCGCATCGACTGGGACCAAGCACGTCAGGCCATCACCCCGCGGACCCGCCTGATCGTGGTGAATTCACCACATAATCCGGCCGGCTCGGTGTTCGGCCGGGATGACCTGGATCAGCTGGCCAGTCTGACACGGGGCCGGGATGACCTGTTCATCCTGTCCGATGAAGTCTACGAACACATGGTGTTCGATGGCCAGCGCCACCACAGCGTGCTGACCCATGACGAACTGTGGCCGCGCAGCTTCGCCGTGTTCTCCTTTGGCAAGACCTACCACGCCACCGGCTGGAAAATGGCCTGTTGTGTCGCGCCGGCGTCCCTGTCGGTGGAGTTCCGCAAGGTACACCAGTTCGTCACCTTCACCACCAACAGCTTCCTTCAGTACGCCATTGCCGACTTCATGCGCGAACATCCGGAGCACCACCTGGAGCTGCCGGACTTCTATCAGCGGAAGCGCGACAATTTCTGTCGCCTGCTGGCGAGATCCCGGTTCCGGTTCACACCATCAGCCGGCACGTATTTCCAGTGCGTGGACTACAGCGACATCAGTGACATGGAAGACCGTGATTTCTGCAACTGGCTGACGCAGGAAGCCGGTGTCGCCGCCATCCCCATGTCCCCGTTTTACGAGGCCGCCCCGGAGACCCGTATCATCCGCTTCTGCTTCTGCAAGGACGACAGCACGCTGGAAAAAGCCACCGACATACTACGCCAGCTCTGATCCCCGATGCCGACTCCGACGACACTGAGCGATACCGAATTGCAGCAACTGCATGGGGACATCCAGCGCTGGGCCCGGGAACTGGGTTTCCAGCAGGCCGCCGTCACCGACACCGACCTGTCCGCGCATGCCGATCACCTCGATGCCTGGCTGGCCGCGGGCCATCACGGTGACATGCAATACATGCCCCGCCATCGCGACCTGCGCCTGCATCCGGAGAAGCTCCATCCCGGCACCCTGCGCGTGATCTGCGTGCGCATGGACTACGCCCTGACCCGGGAGAACAGTCTGGAGGGCCTGGACAACGAAGATACCGCCTATGTCTCGCGCTACGCCCGCGGTCGCGACTATCACAAGCTGATCCGCAAGCGCCTGCAACACCTGGCGACCCGGATCACCGAAGCGGTCGGTGAGCACGGCTACCGGGCCTTCGTCGACAGTGCCCCGGTGCTGGAGCGCGCGCTGGCCGAGAAAGCCGGCCTGGGCTGGATCGGCAAGAACACCATGCTGATCAACAGGCAGGCCGGCTCCTGGTTCTTCCTGGGCGAACTGTTCACCGACCTGCCACTACCCCTGGACGAACCGGGCGAGCCCCACTGCGGCAGCTGCAGCGCCTGCCTGGACATCTGTCCCACCGATGCCTTCGTCGGTCCCAACCAGCTGGACGCCCGGCGCTGCATCTCCTATCTGACCATCGAACTGCACGGCGCCATTCCCGAACACCTGCGCCCGCTGATCGGCAACCGCGTGTTCGGCTGCGACGACTGCCAGCTGATCTGCCCCTGGAACAAGTTCACGCGCATCACCGATGAGCAGGATTTCCGCCCGCGCCACGGCCTGGACAACAGCCAACTGGCGTCGCTGTTCCTGTGGACGGAGGAAGAGTACCTGCGCAACACCGAGGGCTCGGCGATCCGCCGGATCGGGCATGAGCGGTGGCTGCGTAACATCGCGGTGGCCCTGGGCAATGCGCCGACCACCGTGCCCGTGGTGGAGGCGCTCCGCAAGCGGGTCGA
>JAWLFN010000022.1:0-19277 GCA_041685555.1 Gammaproteobacteria bacterium
ATTCTAGCACAGGTTCTGGAAGGCATCCGCGTTCTTGATTTCGGGCGCTATATTGCCGGCCCTTTCTGCGCCGGCCTGCTGGGCGACATGGGCGCGGAAGTGATCCGTATCGAGAAAGTCCGGGGTAGCGAGGACCGTTACCTGTCCCCGGTCACCGATGGTGGCGATGGTGCGCTGTATATGCAGATGGGGCGCAACAAGAAAGGGCTGACCCTGAACCCCATGAAGGCCGCCGGACGCGATGTCGTGCGGCGCCTGGTGAGCACGGCCGATGTGGTGGTGGCCAACCTGCCGCCGGACACATTGAAAACGATGGGACTCGACTACGAAAGCCTGACCGCGGTGAAACCGGATATCATCCTGACCATGATCTCCGCTTTCGGCACCGGTGGCCCCTACAGCAACCGCGTCGGGTTCGACGGACTGGGCCAGGCCATGTCCGGTGCCATGTACCTGACAGGTACGCCCGAACAGCCGGTCAAGTCCTACGCGCCCTTTGTTGACTTCGGCACCGCCAGTCTCTGTGCCTTCGGGACCATGGCGGCACTGCTGGAGCGCCAGAAGACGGGACGCGGGCAGATCGTCGAAGGTTCACTGTTCAACACCGCGTTGACCATGATGAATGGCACGTTGATCGAGCAGGCCATGATCGAGCGCAACCGAGAGGCCACGCTGAACCGGTCCCAGACATCGGGTCCGGCGGACACTTTCCGTACACGCGACGGCTGGGTCCTGATCCAGTCCGTGGGCGGGCCGTTGTTTGAGCGTTGGGCACGACTGATGGGGGAACCGGAATGGCTGGATGACCCACGCTTCAAGGATGATATCAGCCGGGGGGACAATGGCGCGCTGATCAGTGAGCGTCTGGCGCAATGGTGTCTGGAGCGCAGCTCAGAGGAAGTGCTGAGCGCCATGGAGGAGGCCCGGATTCCCGCGGGACCGGTGCTGTCACCCCAACAGGTACTAGACGATCCGCACGTGGCGGCCCGTCAGCTGTTCCGGAACATGGAATATCCCGGGGCAGAACGGCCCGCCCCGGTCATGGATACACCGGTGCATCTGTCCGCCACACCCGGTGGTGTCCGGGGCCGCGCGCCGACGCTGGGTGAACACACCGAAAGAATTCTCCAGGAACTGGGATACAGTGATGAGGAAATTGCGTCACTGCGGGAACAGCGGGTGGTCTGATACGCTCCCACCGCTTCACTTCATGGTGAAGCCCTGCTCGGCGAGAAACTCGCGCATGTGCGGTCTTGATTTCTCGGACAGCAGTGTCGACACCTGCTCACTCCAGCTGATGCCGTGCCCGCCGCCAGTGCGGGTCCGGTAGTATTCACGCACCCGCTCGTCATACGCGTCGATCATGGCGTCTTCGCCCGACTCGTCGTAGGTATCTTCCTTCAGGATGACATCCAGCGGCAGTCGCGGCTTGGTCTCGGGATCCTGATCCGGATATCCCAGACACAGCCCGAACACCGGATAGACCCCCTTCGGCAAATCCAGCAGATCGCTGATCTGCCTCGGATTGTTGCGGATACCACCGATATAGCAGATCCCCAGCCCCTGGGATTCGGCCGCCACCACGACATTCTGGGCCATCAGTGCCGCATCCACCGTGGCGATGATGAAATGCTCGGTGAAGTCCCCGGAAAACGGCTTGTCGTACCGCCGGCAGTAACGACCGGGACGGTTCAGATCCGCGCAGAACACGAGAAATTCCGCTGCCGACGCCACATAGCCCTGATTACCGGCCAGCTCCGCGATCTGCTCGCGTTTACCGACATCCCGTACCCGCATGATCGTCACCCCCTGCAGGAAGCTGGACGTGGCCGCGCACTGCCCGGACGACAATATACGTCGGAACAGATCTTCATTGATGGGCTGGTCAGTGAACTTGCGAATGCTGCGGTGGGATGACAGTAATCCCAGGGTATCGGTCATCAATCACTCCGTACCAGTGTATCGGGGGCGGGCGTGTGCTGACTCAGCACGGACTCCATGAAGTTGGGCACCACATCGTTGGCAACCCGGGTCTCGGCGTTGAACAGGACCACAATACCGATATCGAGTTCCGGCAACAAAGCCATTTCAGTGCGGAATCCGCGTACGCCTCCGCCATGGTGTACCACCCGCACACCTTCATAATCGAAAATGCGCCAGCCCACTCCATACCAGGCTTTCTCCACCCCGGGCCAGCGATTGAAGTAACTGCCATGGGGCGTCTCCACGACCGGTGTCTGCTGCATTTCCAGCAGATCGGTCGGCAGCACCTCCGGATGGGCTCCCAGATTGGCCCGGGTCCAGCGGACCATGTCCATGACGCTGGCATTGATGCCGGAAGCCGGCCCCACGGAAAAATAGGCCGGGTTGATGGTGGATTCATACCAGCCGCCCCTGCCATACCGATGCGGGGCGCTGGTATTGCCATCGGCCTGGAATTCTTCCAGCGTCATCGATGCCCCGGTCATGCCCAGCGGGCGGAAGATACGTTGCCGTACATAGTCCTCATAGCTGGTGTGGGCCTGTTGCTCGACGATGTCGGCAATCAGCGAGAACACCACATTCTGGTAGCCGTAGCAGCGTCCAGGCGGACATACGGTGGGTATCTCGTGAAACTTCTCACGGATGCTTTCATAGGCGACTCCGGCATCCAGCATGTTGGAATAAGCATGCGGCATCAACCCCGTGGAGTGGCTCATGACATGTCGCAGCGTGATGTCGCGACTGCTGGGTTCCGTGCCGATGGTGTACTGAGGCAGAATCTGCATGATGGGCTGATCCCAACTCTGCACATCCTCGGCCACAAGCTGGGAGGCGACGGTACCCGCAAAGGTCTTGGAGACCGACGCAATCCGGAAAACCGTCTCGGGCCCCACGGGCTGTCGGCTCTTCACGCTGCGCACACCCCATGTGCGCAGATCCAGAATACCCCGTGACGAGACGATGGCCATGGCCACTCCGGGTATTTCCTGTTCGTTCATCTCACCGCGCAGCCAATTGCGGTACGAGGTGAAATCCAGTCCCTCGGAGGACTCCAGTATCTCCGGATCGGGAGCAACCCGGTACTCGACCATGGCCGCTCCCACGGCAGCGGTCGGCCTGTCACCGACAACATCGCTGGTCTGCAGGGTTTCGGCCTGGAGCGGATCTGCCTCTCCGGTTACCTGCGCAGGCTCCGGTATGTCCGGTATGGTATTGCCGGCTGCGTCTTCATAAAAGGGGTACAGTACTACGACTCCCAGCGCCAGCACCAGACTGGTCAATGTCGCGAAATAGCGTGTCCAGTTCATTCCTTGTCCATTGCTCCGTCCTGATGCCGACCCGGGAAATCACTTCATGTGGTTAACAAAAATAGCATTCTATCAGACATTTGCAAAGCGGCATTCAGAGACTTTATGAATCACCACGCTCGTGGTGATCAGTGACCCGGCCGGCAACAGCAATAAACACGCAAAAAAAAGCCGACCCGGAACGGGTCGGCGGAACAGGCACAGCTTGGAGGCCCATCAAAAACACATCATGGCAGGACGATCAGCAGGCGGCGCCCGTCACGGACTACGCTCAGCGCGGATACTCCGCTGTTGTCACTGACCATTTCATTAAACTCCTGCAGGTTACTGACCGGGTTACGGTTGACCGCCACAATGAGATCATCCGGACGCAGACCACCGGCCCAGGCCCGGCTGTTCTGCCTCACGCCGGCTACCCGGATTCCCTCGCTGTCATCATTCTGCAGTTGCGCGCCATGGAAGCGCGTGGCGCGGGGTTCGGGTTCGTCCTCGGGCTCCTGCCCCGTGTTGGCGGCCACCTCGTCGCCATCCCCTTTGATGGTCGCGCTGATCTCGAGACGCTCACCGTCGCGATAGACGACCAGTTCGACATCCTCTCCGACACGCATCAGTCCCACGGTATTTCGGAGATCACGGCTACTGCGCACCGGCGCCCCATTGATCTGTACGACCACGTCGGAGACCTCCAGCCCGGCTTCCTCCGCCGCACTGTCTTCCATCACCTGGGTAATCAAAGCGCCGTCGTCGGTGCCCAGCTGGAGCGTCTCTTCCATCTGCTGGGTGTAGTCCCGGATCAGCACACCGAGCTGTCCCCGCTGAACAACACCGTCACGTTCAAGGTGTCGGACCACTGTCTCCACCATGTCCACAGGCACCGCGAAACCGACACCGGCACTGGAGCCACTACCCGAAATGATGGCCGTGTTGATCCCGATAAGTCGTCCGTTCAGGTCGACCAGCGCACCGCCCGAGTTGCCCACATTGATGGCCGCATCGGTCTGGATGAAGTCTTCATAATTTTCCCGATTGATGCCGGCCCGGCCCAGGGCACTGACAATACCGGTAGTGACGGTCTGGCCGAGACCGAAGGGATTGCCAATGGCAGCAACGTAGTCACCCACCCGCAGGTCACTGATATCAGCAAACTCGAGGTCTGAAAGATTGTCGGCCTCGACCTGCAACAACGCGATATCGGTACGCGCGTCACTGCCGACCAGCTCGGCCTCAAGCTCGCGCCCGTCCTGGAGGCCCACGGTAACGGTATCAGCCTCATTGACCACGTGGTGATTGGTGATGATATACCCCTTGTCGGCATCGATGATCACACCCGAACCAGCGCCGCGTGAGCGCCGCACCGGCGGCTCTTCGTCATCACCGCCCTCCGGGGGGCGCCCCTCAAAGAACCGCCGAAGGTCACGCTCATTAAAGAATCGCATGGCTTCAGGGACCCGCTGCTCCCTGATCACGGCAATATTGACCACCGCCGGAGTGGTTTCTTCCAACATTGGCGCCAGTGAAGGCCGACCGCTGGGGTTGGAGCCGGTCTGGGCATGGGTGAACGCGGCTGCCATTGCCATGCAGCAAAGAGCCAGCACTGTCACCAACTGCCGCAGGCGGCTGACTTTCTCGATCTGGAAAAGGCTCATGGCCACCTCCTCGATTGCATTCATTGAATTCGATCGTGAAAGCGATATTGCGCTCGCCAGAGCCGAATATCCTGAGGAAAAGATGAAGATAATGTCCTGTTCTCGTGAATACGTCGCCCACAACCATCGATTCATCGTCAACAGGGAACTGAATCGCGCTCCGTGACGTCGAAGAGACGGATACACTTGAAAACGGCCGCTGGTGCATCAATAGTATATTTTGACAGGATGAGGTTTTTGGCCAGTGGGTGCATTGACATGAAGACAACAGGTACACACAAATACAGCCATCATCCGGAACCCGGTGCATCCGAGATGACGGGCCGCACACAGGAATTCCGTGTAGGCCGTTGGCTGGTGCGCCCGACCCACAATCTGATCAGCCAGGTCTCCGGGGAAGAAAAGGAACGTCAGCTCGAGCCCCGGCTCATGAAGTTGTTATGCCTGCTCGCCACACACCCGGGAGAAGTCGTCGGCCGTCAGACACTGATGGATGCGCTATGGCCGGATACCATCGTCAACGAGAACTCCCTGACACGGGCTGTCTCCGACCTGCGCCGGTCTCTCCAGGACAGTCAGACCGCCTGCCATATCGAGACCGTCCCGAAACGGGGTTACAAACTGGTGGCTCCGGTCACGGAGGCTACGATCCCCGTCGAGCCAGGAACCGTCAAGGTGGAACCACTGGAGCGGGTGCCTGGTGGACGCTGGAGATGGATTCGACGCAACTCGGCGGGACTGGCGGTCGCCAATACCGCGCTGACACTGATTCTGCTGTTGGCACTGGTACCGGTCCTGCTGACCGGTCCCGCTCCCTCGCCCCCTGTTGCACCGATCACCGACTGGATGGCAGCCACCGACCCATTGACAAACCCCGGGAGTGGCATCCTCCATCAGGACACAACACGCTCTCCGCTCCCTGCCATCACCAGAACCACGGGGAACGACCAGGATGCCGACAGGGCAGCCGTCTCACCCGGTGGGGAACTCATGGCTTTCACCCGTCGGACCGACGAAGGCTCTACCCTGATGATCGGCTCGACCCTGGACACCACGGACCCGCTTCAGGTATACACCACCCGCCACCGTATCGCTCATCTGCAGTGGTCTCCGATCGGTAGCGCCCTGCTGTTCTCTGTACTGCCCACAGTGAGCCACGCCGCATTGGGTGAAGCGGAAACCGGTCGCCTGATGTTGTTCGATCTTCGGGAGCTGTCGCTGCGGGAAGTCTACCGAAGCGACGACGAGGCGGGCGAAACGCCAGACCGCTTTAACGACGCGCTGAATATTACCTGAGCACGCCCCGGCTCAACGTCTGGCAAGGGCGCCTGAACCTCGACCGGCCAGCAGGGCGTCGGTGACACGCTGTGCGCTGGCCACTCCGTCCTCGTGAAAGCCCTTGCCCCACCAGGCGCCACAGTACCACGTACAGTGCCGGCCATTGATGTCCTGCCAGCGCTGCTGCGCCATGGCAGCCTCCACCGTGAACACCGGGTGCGCGTAGCAGTAGCGTCCCAATATTCTGGCAGGATCGATCCGGTCGCTGTCATTCAGGCTCACCAGGAAACGCTCTGGTCCCTCCAGCCCCATTAACCGGTTCATGTCGTAGGTGACGCGGGGCGGCGCGTCACGCTGCTCCGTCAAGGCATAATTCCAGCTCGCGTGGGCGCGCGGATTGGCCGGCATCACGCTCATGTCGGTATGCAACACCACATCGTTGTCACGATACTGTATGGCGGAAAGAATTTCTCGCTCGACCGATCCGGGATCGGCCAACAGCTCCAGAGCCTGATCACTGTGACAGGCCAGAATAACCTGATCAAAGGACTGCTCACCGGCATCGGTGCGGATCAGTGCATGGTCGGCAAACCGCCTTACCTGTCTCACGGGCGTGTTGAGGCGGATACGATCGCGGAAACCGGCGGTCATCGGTTCGATGTAACGATCGGAACCACCCACCAGTGTGCGCCACTGTGGACGCCGGACCGCATTCAACAGTCCGTGATGGTAGAGGAATGGCAGCAGGAAACGCACGGGAAATTCCAGCATGTCCGCGAACGAAGTCGACCAGATCGCCGATGTCATGGGGACCAGGTAGAAGTCACGAAAAGCGCGACCCAACCGCTTTTGCTGAACATACTCCTGCAGCGTGAGATCGGCCGGCAAACGGTCACGGACCACATCGGCCGTGGCCAGCCGATTGAAACGCAGTATGTCTACCAGCATACCCAGATGGCGGACCGATGCCAGACGATGACGCTGCGCAAACAGTCCGTCAAAGAGTTCCCGGGCACCCTGCCTGCCTGCGTACTCCATCCCACTGACGGCGTCGCTGACCCCGAAGCTCATGTCGGAGGGTCGCGATTCAACGCCCAGCTCCTCCATCAAGCGGATGAACTGCGGGTAGGTCCAGTCGTTATAGACAATGAACCCGGTATCGACCCGGACACTCTGCCCCTCGAACTGAATATCAATGGTGGCGGTGTGCCCGCCCGGACGGTCGGATGCCTCGAATACAGTGATCTCGTGGTGGCGGTGCAGCCGGTAGGCTGCCACCAGTCCCGAAACACCAGTGCCGACAATAGCAATTCTCACATTCAATCACTCCGTGATTACTGGTCGTACTTCGCCAGTTCCTTGCGGGCCACCACTCGACGATGCACCTCATCGGGACCATCCGCCAGCCGCAGTGTGCGCTGACTGGTCCACAGACCGGCCAGGGGGAAGTCCTGCGATACGCCGGCCGCACCATGAATCTGTATGGCCCGGTCGATGACCCGGAGCGCCATGTTCGGCACCGCCACTTTGATCTGCGAAATCGCATCCCTGGCGGCCTTGTTGCCGATGGTGTCCATCAGATAGGCGGCTTTCAGCACCAGCAGACGGCACATCTCGATCTCGATACGGCTGTCGGCGATGACATCGTAGTTGCCGCCGAGTTCAGCCAGCGGCCTGCCGAAGGCCTTGCGGCTCAGCGAACGCTGACACATCAGCTCCAGCGCCTTCTCGGCGGCGCCGATGGACCGCATGCAGTGATGGATGCGACCCGGCCCAAGGCGCCCCTGGGAGATCTCGAATCCGCGGCCGCGCCCGAGGATGATATTGGACTCTGGCACTCGTACGTTATTGAAACGGATATGCATGTGTCCATGTGGCGCATCGTCGTGGCCGAAAACACACATCGGCCGCACCACCTCGACTCCGGGTGCGTCCATCGGCACCAGAATCTGTGACTGACGCTGGTGTTTGGGCGCCTCGGCATCGGTCACCACCATCACGATCATGATTTCGCAGCGTGCGTCCCCGGCACCGGAGATATAGAATTTCTCTCCGTTGATGACCCATTCACCATTTTCCAGCACGGCGCTGGTGCTGATATTGGTGGCATCCGAGGAGGCGACATCCGGCTCGGTCATGGCAAAGGCGGAGCGGATCTTTCCAGCCAACAACGGTTCCAGCCACTGTTTTTTCTGCTCGTCCGAACCGTAGCGCTCCAGCACTTCCATATTGCCGGTGTCCGGTGCGCTACAGTTGAAAGATTCCGCCGCCAGTCGACTGCGACCCATGATCTCCGCCAGGTGTGCATATTCGAGATTGGATATACCGGCACCCCCCTGACTCTTGGGCAGGAAAAAATTCCACAACCCCAGTGAACGGGCCTTGTCCTTCAACCCTTCCAGTATTTCCTCCTGGCGGGGGGTATGCGACCAGCGATCTCCTGCCGCCACTTCTCGCTGATACTCGGGCTCCACCGCCGCGACCTCAACTTCCACGAAAGTGCGGATCTTTTCCCTGATCTCCTGCATGCTTTCTGATAATCCGAGTTCCATGTACCAATCCTCTTCTTCGGTGATGATCGTAGGGTAAGCCGCCAGGTCAGCCTGTGATGGTGCCGCCGCCATCGACGACCAGGGTCTGTCCAGTCACAAAACTGCCGGCATTCGAAGCCAGATAGATGGCCGCACCCGCGATCTCGTCGGGTTCGCCGATTCTGCGCAGCGGATATTTCGACACAGTTGCCTTGTAGGTCTCCGGGTTTTCCCATAATGCCCTGGCGAAGTCTGTCCGGATCAGCCCCGGGGCGATACAGTTGACACGGATATTTTTCGGCCCCCACTCCACCGCCAGGTTGCGGGCAATCTGCATATCAGCGGCCTTGGAGATTCCGTACGCCCCCAACACGTCGGTCCCTTTCAATCCGGCAATGGAGGATACGATGACCACGGCACCTCCACCCTTCTCTGCCATGCCCGGCAGCACCATCTGGCAAAGACGGTGTGCACTTCCGATGTTGGCATGCATGATCTTGTCGAAAGCCTCGTCGGGGATATCCTGTGAAGGGCCATAGTACGGGTTCAGGGCCGCGTTGATCACGAGGACGTCGATCTTGCCGAAATGCTCCCTGGTTGTGTCCACCAACGCCTGCAGCTGCTCGCGATAATTGATATTGCAGGCCACCGGCAACGCTTTGCCACCGTTCTCCCGGATTCCGCCAGCAACTTCCTCACAAGCCTCCTGCCGGCGACTGGAAACCACCACTCGTGCGCCCGCATCAGCCATCCGCTCGGCGATGGCCCTGCCGATTCCCTTCGTGGAGCCGGTGATCAGTGCCACCTTGCCCGTCAGATCAAACAGATTCACTGGGTCCTCCCTGCGCCATTCAGCGCCCGCCTTCACAATCATAAATACGATGAATAATAAGAGTCTTCATTATAACAGCACCAGAATCCCATTGTCTGCCCGATTCCTCAGCCTTCAGCGGGATCCGGGTTCATCCAGTCCCGCCTGCCCTTGCTGATGCTGGTGCCTCCGTCGACCGGAATGACCGCGCCATTGGTGTAGGCACCAGCACGTGATGTCAGATAGATCAGCAGGCCGGCAATTTCTTCAGGCTGTCCGATCCGGCCCAGGGGACAATCATTCCGGATATCATCTCCATACTCCCGGATCACGAAATCGGCCATCCTGGAATGGAAAAAGCCCGGCGCCATGGCGTTGACGGTAATGCCACGCGGCCCAAGGTCCACGGCCAGCGTCCGGGTCAGGTGATGCACCGCAGCCTTGCTGGCGGAGTAGGCGAACGTCGGCACCCGCTGCACGATCGGCACATGCAGACCATCCATGGAGCCGATATTGATGACCCGGGCCGGATCACCCGGGGTCGCGGCCCGCTGCAGCAGATCCACGGTATCCCGGGTCAGGGAGAAAACTGCATCCACATTGGTGCGCATGACCTTGTCGAAACCGGCATCGGGATATTCCTCCAGCTTCGCGCCCCAGTTGGCCCCGGCATTATTCACCAGAATGGACAGACCATCATAACGCTCCACCAGATGGGCCACGACTCGTGCCCGGTCCTCGGCGACGGTGATATCGGCAGCCACCGCCGTACAATCCCCGAAAACTGACAGGTGGGACAGGGCACGATCGCATTTTTCCTGCCGACGGGAGGCGATGGTGACGCGGACCCCACTGCGTAACAGCGTCTCCGCCATGATCAAGCCCAGACCACTGCTGCCACCAGTGACCAGCGCCGTCTTGCCCTGCAGAGAGAACAGTCCGTCCAGCTCCAGCTTTCCTGCCTCACTCATGATCGGCCTCGTCCGCGATCTTCACCAGCTGCTTGCCGAAGTTACGGCCACGCAACAATCCCCGGAACAGTTCCGGTGCGTTCTCCAGCCCCTCGCCAATCGATTCGCGATACCGGATACGGCCCTCCCGGACCCATGCACCCAATTGCTCCGTGGCCTCCCGCCAGCGGTCCTGCCATTCAGTCACCACGAAAAACCGATGTTCAGGCGTATCCTCCAAAGCACCGAGAATATGGAAAGGCGTCTCCGCCTTGCTCAGATCCTCGTCATTATAGTTGGACACAAAACCGCAGATCGGGACGCGGGCCCCGTGGTTCAGCAATGGCGCCACGGCACGCGTGACATCCCCCCCGACATTCTCGAAATATACATCGATGCCGTCCGGGCAGGCCTTTTGCAGCTTGGCAGGGAGGTCACCGGACTTATAGTCGATGCAGTCATCGAAGCCCAGCTCCTGCTTCACGAATCGGCATTTTTCCTCGCCTCCAGCGATGCCGACTACCCGTAAGCCCTTGATCTTTGCCAGTTGACCGACCACGGATCCCACGGCTCCGGAGGCCGCGGCCACCACCAGCGTCTCGCCGGATCGGGGCTTGCCGACTTCCGTCAGACCGAACCAGGCGGTTCGCCCGGGCATTCCGATCACGCCCAGGTGGGCGGATAGCGGTCCATTATCCGGATTGACCCGCATCAGGCGGGGGTCGTCCCCGTCAGCCACCAGCATTGTCTGCCAGCCCATGTGCGCGGTCAGGTAGTCGCCCTCCTTCCATCTGTCCGAGCGCGATTCGATGACCACACCGGCGGACTCGCCCACCATCACATCACCGATCTCCATCGGAGCGGCATAGGATTTCATGTCATTCATGCGTCCACGCATGTAGGGATCCAGAGACAGCCACAGCACCCGCACCAGGATCTCGCCGTCCTGCAATGGCGGCAGCTCGACTTCCTGCCATTCGAAGCAGCTGTCATCTGGCTCTCCGACAGGTCGCCTTGCCATCACTATCTTTTTGTTTTTCATGAAGTTACATATTCCTTTGTTGAAAGAACGGATTATGGTCCATACTAGCCCAGTGGGCTGTGCAGCGACAAGCGATACCCCGTCACGCAAGCGGGCCACAAACTCACGCCACGCTGCCTTTTTGGGTATACTGCCCGTACCCCTCACTCGATAATGGTGGATGATCATGGCGCTTCGATACAGGTCACCTCCCACTTCGCCGACCCGCCCCCCGGCCGTCACAGGGATCACCAACGGCCGGCGACGGCCCCTTGTCTTGTCCTCATGGCTTCTCGGCCTGCTGCTTTCCGTGACCACGGTGGCACAACCCGCCGGCGACCAGCGCTCGATGCTGCGTAGCATCGAGGATGCCGAAGCGCTGCTGCAGGAGCGGGAACGAAGCACAAACCCCTTGGACCTCGCACTGATCGAGCCACTGCGCAGCCTGGCAGAACTGCACCTGAGTGCTGGCCGCCTGAACACCGCCGAGTCGCTACTGAACCGGCAGCTGGAGATCCAGCGCGTCAACGGTGGCCTGCATAGCGCCGCACAGATTCCGGTGCTGGAATCACTGATCCGCATCCAGATCGCACGCCGTGACTGGGAAGGCGCGCGGGATTCCATCAGCAATCTGGTATGGATCCATACACGGACCGATGATATCAATGCGGGGGAGCAGCTGGCGGGCATGCAACGAGCCCGTGCCTGGCTGATGTTGTTGCTGCAACGTGATGCCACGGACCGGGAGGCGCGACACCTGTTGATGTATCGGAAGGTCTCCGAGCAGATGCAGCGGCTGACCGAGGAGCGGTTTGACGAGAACGATATGCGCCAGCTGCCCTATCTGTTCGAGGCCAGCCGCGCAGACCTGGCCATCGCCCTCACCATCATGCAGAACCCGCTGACAGGGCAGGCGCTGCTCGAACGCATGGAAGGCATCCGCAGCCGACCGATCCGACCGGGTTATACCATCACTTCCGTCGCGGAACTGGAAGCGGCGTATGGCTCCAAGGTGGACACGGTGGCCGAGCGGTCATTCAGGCGGTATATGCGCGATCATTCCTCGATGCTGGACCGGATGCGAGAGATTGCCGAAGCCAATGACGACGCTGAAGCGCATGCCATGCTGACGGTGTATCGGGGAGACGCCACATTGATGCGACAACAATACGAACACCGCACCGGAAGACTCGCGGGACCACAGCGCGGGAGAGGCTCTCTGGGCACAGCGGTGACGCACTACCGTGACGCCTTCGAACAACTCCGCGCCCTGGGTCATGACAATCAGAGCCTGATGGAGCGTTTTGGCTGCCCGTCACTGCTGCCCATGGATACACTGTTCCTGAAACTGCAGGACTACCCGGTATGCGCGCGTAACGAGGAGGGTGATCCACAACTGGCAACGGATGCTCCCCTGCTCGGCAGTAAATTGCCCGGCTTCTCGTACGAACTCCCCATGCTGCCCGGAGAGCGGCAATCGGACATTGCCACGGGTACCTTTGCCGTCGACATCGGGCACAACGGCCAGATCGCCAACAGCGATGTGGTCGAGGCATTCCCCGAAGAGGCCGCTCATCGAGCCGAAATCCGCCGACTGATGGCCAATCTTCAGTTTCGCCCGGCACTGGAGCCGGACGGCGGCGCCACCCGCACGGAAAATCTGCTCATGGTGATGCAGCTGGAAGCCGACAACTGATATCGTCCAGGACGGCAGCTCAGCGGCGTCGGGACTCAAGGACCACGCCAGCCTGAAGCAGCGCATCGATCCGCTCATCATCCAGACCGGCTTCGCTCAGCAACTCCCTCGTGTGCTCTCCGTACCGGGGTGGCAGTCGCCTCATTCCTCCCGGCGTCCGTGAGAACTTGATCGGTACCCCTGTCATCCGGTACCAGTCCTGCTCCAGCACCATGTTTCTGTGACGTGTATGCGGATGACTGTACACCTGCCCGGTGTCATTGATGGGTCCTGCCGGCAGCCCCTGGGCAAGAAGCTCTTCACAGAACGTGGTGCCATCGTGCTTCATCAGTCGCGATTCCAGCTCCTGCTTCAACGCGCCACGATTCCGCACTCGATCAGCGTTGCTGGCGAAACGCTCGTCCGCGGTCAGTTCTGGCGCGGCCAGGACATCACAAAGCCTGCTGAAGGCGCGATCGTTGCCAGCCCCGATGAATATGTCCACCGTCGCAGTGCGGAAGGTGTCGTACGGGCTGATGTTCGGGTGCGCGTTACCGGAGGGTTCCGGCACATTGCCCGACAAACCATAGTTGACGACATGCGGATGCATCAATGAAACCGCGCAATCGTACAGGGTCATGTCGATGTACTGTCCGCGACCCGACCGATGACGTTCCTGCAGCGCCATCAGTATGGCAATGGCCGAATATAGCCCTGTCCCCATGTCCACCATGGCCACACCCAGCCGGGTCGGGTCGCCGCCTTCGGCGCCGTTGACGCTGAACCAGCCGGCCATGGCCTGCACGATGGCATCATAACCCGGGAAACCGCCCAGCGGCCCATCGGCGCCGAACCCGCTGATCCGACAATGTACCAGCTTCGGAAAACGCTTTTTCAATACCTGCTCGTAGCCCAGCCCCCACTTTTCCATGGCACCGGGTTTATAGTTCTCGAGCAATACATCCGCGTTCTCCAGCAACTCCAGCAACAGCCCACGGCCTTCACTGGTACCCAGATCGAGACCCATGGAACGCTTGTTGCGGTTCACACCGATGAAATACGCCGCATCTTCCTCGTGGAACGGCGGGCCCCAGTCACGGACCTCGTCGCCCCGGGGCGGTTCAATCTTGATGATTTCGGCGCCGTGATCACCCAGTACCTGGGTACAATACGGCCCCCCCAGCACGCGGGACAGGTCGACCACGCGTATACCGTCCAGTGTGCCCTTGCCGGTGGAATGTCTGTCCATCATGCTCCCTCGTCCATCCGCTGCCTTGATTCACGTTCTCGTATGCATTTCCTTAAGGCCGGCAGAAAAAATTCGGCTACCAGCAACGGTCTGTTCTGCCGAAAGAACAGGGAACGACGGCCCCATATTCCGTCACTGGAACGGGCCACTTCCATGGCGCCACGCCGGATCTGTCTGTGGCGAAACAGAATGGCACCAAGCGGCGTATCCTGGAGCACGGTCAGCCGACGCAGATCACCACGCAGACTGTCCACCGGTATGAGTGTATGGGCCACCACCCAGGGTTCATCATTACCGGTCAACACCACCTGCCGGGACCACATCATGCGTGACTGGCAACGCGGCGACAGACAGGCCGAGAGGGTGGGCGAATGACAGCGTTGCCAGCCTTCCTCCTGGACCAGGACTTCGAAGCGGCCCGAACTGAGCTGCTGCAGACGGCGGGTCAGAGAACCCCGATCCCGTAGCCAGCGCCGCAGCACCGGATCGGATTTCAGTAGCCCCCTGTCCTCCGGCATCCAGCCCAGCTCACTGTCAGCCCGCAATCGTTGATGTGCTGTCACCTTCATGGCAGAGGCACTCCCTCAACGCAGAAGGCTCCCGGCCTTTCGGCGGGGAGCCTTCCGAGGTCCCAGTGACAACGCCCAATCACTCGTTGCGGAGTTGCGGGCGCTGTTCGGTGGTGGACAACACAGTGACCGTACGTCGATTCTGCTGACGACCTTCCTCAGTATCATTGCTTGCCACAGGACGGGACTCGCCGTAACCGGTCGCTGTAACCCGGCCCGGATGCACATCGAATTGCTCGATCAATACGTCACGGACGGCATTGGCGCGACGCTCCGACAGATCCTGATTGTATTCCTCGGGTCCAATGGAATCCGTGTGCCCTTCCAGTTCGGCCACTGTATCTTCGTGCTCCTCGAGGAAATCGGCCACTTCACGGATTTCGTCATAGAACTCCGATCGCACCTCGTCACTGTCGAACTCGAAACGGACGGCCAGCTCAATGCGTTCCACTTCCTCGATGAGGATGGTGCAGCCATTCTCGTCCACTGCATGCGTGGACGGCGTGTCCGGACAGTCGTCACGGTCATCGGGAACTCCGTCACCATCACTGTCAATCACCTGCGTCTGTGGTTCGGGTTCGGGCGTCGGCGGCACTCTTTCCGGGCTGCGGCCTTCGTTGATATGGATGACCAGTGCCGTATCCACACCGAAATCGGTCGTGCTCTCATCCAGACTGGTGAAGGAACGGGCCGCGCCACGCAACTCCACGTCGTCTGAAAGGCGCCAGCGAAAACCACCGCCCACGCTGACTGTGGTGTCATCCCGGTTGATGCGGAACTCGTTGTCCGCAACGCCACCCACCACAAACGGAGTGATACTCCCCACTTCCGTTTCCTGCAGATCATACAGCATATCGAATCGCAGGTGACTGACCCGGTCACGACCCGGCATGGTCAGGTAGTGCGGCTCCGTGCGCGCCATGTTGAACTCGAGACTCACACGATCGGTAAGCCCGTAGCCCAATCCCAGCGCCGGCCCCACATCGTCGCCAGATTCGCGCTCGCCTCCAAAGTCCATCCACTGCAGACCCGGAGCAATGTAGAAACGCCCCTCGTCGGCCATGCTCTGGCCCGCTCCGGCCATGAGCCCCGCGGCCAGCAGCGCGCTGCCGGCAGCCACTTGCCTGAATCGTTTGTTCATTGGTCTCTCCTGAAAGATTGTGGGTTCACCTTCAATCCTTTCGATCTCGGCAACCGGTCATCCGGACCCATTACCTGAAAGTGGCCTTCAGTATACCTCATATACGGTGTCATTACCCAAGCGCTACCCATTGATCAGACGCAATAACTCCCTGATTTCGGGAGCTCGAACACAGAACCGTCATAAAGTTGTAATATTTCGCTGCTGTAATGCCCTCCGTGATAACGATGAGGTCCGCAACATGACAGATGAAGCGAGTATACTGATTGTCGACGATGAAGCGGCGATCCGGGACATGATCACGGTGGCACTGGATACGGCCGGATTTGATGTGCTCACGGCAGAGGATGCCCACACGGCCCACGTCTCGATCGTGGACAATCGTCCCGATCTGGTGCTATTGGATTGGATGCTGCCCGGCGGCAGTGGCATTGAACTGGCGCGCCGATTGAAGAAGGATGAGCTTACAGCCGAACTGCCCATCATCATGCTGACCGCCAAGACCAGTGAGGATAACAAGGTACAAGGGCTGGATGTGGGCGTCGATGACTATGTCACCAAGCCATTCTCCCCCAGAGAACTGGTGGCACGCATCCGCGCTGTGTTACGTCGCACCAGTGGCCGACACCAGGACAAGACGATCCGTTATTTCGATCTGGAACTCGACCCTTCCAGTCACCGGGTCAGCATCGAGGAACGACCGGTGGAAATGGGGCCGACCGAATTCAGGCTGCTGAATTTCTTCATGACCCATCCCGAAAAGGTTTTTACGCGGGACCACATTCAAGACCAGGTCTGGGGCGCCAACATCTATCTCGAGGAACGCACAGTGGACGTCCACATCGGTCGCCTGCGCAAGGCACTGACCAGGGCCTCCGATGCCGGTATCAACTATGCCACACTCATTCAGACGGTCAGAGGCACCGGGTACCGGTTCTCGACACGTTCGGAGTGACCGGCCAGGCCGCCCGTCCCGGGTGTACGGCACATGACCCCGGGATCACGACTGCCGTTTATTTCCCGATTCCGATTGGGTATATTGCCGCCTTCTGCTCACCAGTACAGAGGCATTCCCTTGTTACGCGACTGGCGATCCGCAATGAAGAAGCTTCTCCTGTTGCTCGGAGGCCTGTTACTGGCAGGACTGGTGAGCGGACAGACAGCCTGGGTCATCGCTGCCGGCCTGTTTTCCTACCTGGTCTACACCATGCTGCAGCTGCGGCGTCTACACAGGTGGTTGTATTCACCGGACGCCAGTCAATCCGGACAGCCCCCGGAGAGCCTGGGGCTGTGGGGCGACGTATTCGACGGCATCTATCAGCTTCAGCGCCGCGAGCGTGACGCCACCAACTACCTGAAAAGCATTATCGATCGTGCCCAGGAATCCACGGCAGCGCTGGAGATGGCGGTCATCATGATCAATCGTCGCGGTCATCTGGAATGGTGGAACCCGGCCGCGGAGAGACTGCTGGGACTGCACCGGGACCATGACCGTAACCAGCCGGTAGTGAATCTGCTGCGTCAGCCGGAATTTGTCGATTACTTCGAGTCCGGAGACTACAACCGCCCACTGAACCTGAACTCCCCGCTCACCAGAGACCGTACGCTGGAATACCAGATCACCTGGTTCGGCGATGGCGAGCGCCTGATGCTGGTTCGCGACATCACCCAGTTGCACCGACTGGAAACCATGCGTCGCGATTTCGCTGGCAATGTCTCCCATGAACTGCGTACCCCGATCACAGTGATCACCGGTTACCTGGAAACTCTGCTCGACAACACGGACGACCTGCCCGCGCGCTGGGAGCGCCCACTGCAGCAGATGTACCAGCAATCCCGGCGCATGGAGAACATCATCCGCGACCTGTTGACGCTGACGCAGCTGGAGACCAAATCGGTATCACGGCAACGCACGGCTATCGATATCGACGCGCTGCTACAGGAAATCCGCAGTGACGCCGAACAGCTGTTCGCGGACAAGAAACAGACACTGGCTGTTGACTGCCATATTGCCCATCACCTACAGGGCAATCGGAACGAACTCTACAGCGCCCTGTCCAATCTGGTGTTCAACGCGGCGAAATATACACAGGAGAAAGGCAACATCACGATACATTGTAGCGAGGAAGCTGCTGGCGGCCTGTCCATCGCCGTGGAGGACAACGGGCCGGGTATCGAGGCACGTCATATACCCCGGCTGACGGAACGCTTCTATCGCGTCGATGAAAGCCGCTCGACCGACACCGGCGGCACGGGACTTGGACTGGCGATTGTCAAGCATGTGCTGGCGCGCCATAACGCTACCCTGGAAATCGAGAGCACACCCGGCGAGGGCAGCCGCTTCATCTGCCACTTTCCTGCGCTGCGCATGCTGTCCTGAGGGCGCGGTATCACTCCTCTGACTTGACCTCCCGCTCCATATTGCTGAGGCCGACATGTCGGACGTCGGTACCCATGACCATGTAGACTACGTGCTCGGCGATGTTCTTGGCGTGATCGCCAATGCGCTCCAGGGAACGCAATGCCCAGATGATGTTCAGAACCCGGCTGATACTGCGCGGATCCTCGATCATGTAAGTGATCATTTCACGCATTGCCGTGCCATATTCCATGTCTACATTGACATCTTCCCGCGCCACCTCCAGCGCCGCTTCCGCGTCATAGCGCGCGAAGGCGTCCAACGCGATGTTTACCATCTTGCGAACCCGCTCTCCGATGTGCCGGATCTCGACCAGCCCTTTGGAATTGCTGCCCTCGCCCTCCAGTTCCTCCGCAAATCCCGCGATCTTGGCGGCTTCATCCCCGGTACGCTCCAGATCATTGACCGCCTTGATAATGCCCAGAACCAGCCGCAGATCACTGGCAGCGGGCTGCCGACGGGCCAGGATCCGGTTGCAGGCCTCGTCGATGGAAATCTCCATCTCATTGACCGTATGATCGGTTTCCCTGACCCGTCGCGCCAGGGGCATATCCACGGATACCACGCAGGTGATCGCATCACTGACCTGTTGCTCCACCAGGCCGCCCATTTCCAGCAGATTGCTCTTGATCTCGTCCAGCTCCAGATTGAACTGCTGGGAAATATGATGACTGTGGAGTCCTGCCTCGCTTTTCAT
>JAWLFN010000215.1:0-4703 GCA_041685555.1 Gammaproteobacteria bacterium
ATCCAGCGCAGCAGCGTCACGTTGGACTTGAAGTACTCGATGATCGGTTCCTTGCCCAGGTTGATGGTGCAGCCGGCGGCGGAGCGCTCGGCGGAGGCGTCGGACAGTTCGAAGGCCTGCTCGACCTTCAGGTCCGGCAGTCCCTCGATTTCCAGGATGCGGCCCGAGAAAATGTTCTTCTTGCCTTTCTTGGCGACGGTCAGATCGCCTGACTGGATGGCTGCGTAGGGAATGGCGTTGACCAGGTCACGGAGTGTGATCCCCGGCTGCATTTCACCCTTGAAGCGCACCAGTACCGATTCCGGCATATCCAGCGGCATGACCCCGGTGGCGGCCGCGAAGGCTACCAGGCCGGAGCCGGCCGGGAAGGAGATGCCCAGCGGGAAGCGGGTGTGGGAGTCGCCGCCGGTGCCGACCGTGTCGGGCAGCAGCATGCGGTTGAGCCAGGAGTGGATGATGCCGTCACCCGGACGCAGGGAAACGCCACCTCGTGTCTGGATGAAGTCGGGCAGGGTATGCTGCGTGTCGATATCCACTGGCTTGGGATAGGCGGCGGTATGACAGAAGGATTGCATGACCAGGTCGGCATTGAAGCCAAGGCAGGCCAGGTCCTTGAGTTCGTCGCGCGTCATAGGACCGGTGGTGTCCTGGGAGCCGACGGTGGTGATCTTCGGTTCGCAATAGCTGCCGGGGCGCACACCCTCCGCGCCGCAGGCTCTGCCGACCATTTTCTGAGCCAGCGTGAAGCCCTTGTCACTGTCGGCTACCGTGAAGGGCAGGCGGAACACAGTGGATGGTTCCAGACCCAGTGCCTCGCGCGCCTTGGTGGTCAGGCCACGGCCGATGATCAGCGGAATACGGCCACCGGCACGCACTTCGTCCAGCATGATCTCGGTCTTCAGTTCAAAGGTGGTCAGCTCTTCATTGCTGCCATGCTTCGTGATTCTGCCTTCGTACACGTGAATGTCGATGACTTCGCCGCTGTCCAGCGCGTCCACGTCACATTCGATGGGCAGGGCACCCGCGTCTTCCATGGTATTGAAAAAAATCGGGGCGATCTTGCCGCCCAGCACCACGCCGCCATTGCGCTTGTTCGGGATATAGGGAATGTCGTCCCCGATATGCCAGAGCACGGAGTTGGTGGCGGACTTGCGTGAGGAGCCGGTACCGACCACATCGCCCACCAGCGCGACGGGGTGGCCTTTCTCTTTCAGCTCTGCGATCTGCGCGGGGGCGTTAGTGACGCCTTCACGCGGCTCTTTGTACATGGCCAGGGCATGCAGGGGAATATCCGGGCGAGACCAGGCATCCTGGGCTGGCGAGAGATCATCGGTATTGGTTTCACCCGGCACCTTGAAGACGGTGACGGTCATGACATCGGGAACGGCGGGGCGGTTGACGAACCACTCGGCCTCGGCCCAGCTCTCGATGACCGCCTTCGCGTGCGCGTTGCCATCTTTCATAAGCTCTTCCACGTCATGGAAGGCATCGAACATCAGCAGGGTATGTTTCAACTCGGTGGCGGCCTCCGCGGCGAGCTCTTCATCCTTCAGCAGCTCGACCAGGGTACCGATGTTGTAGCCACCCAGCATGCTGCCCAGCAGCGTGACCGCCTGCTTGCGGTCGATCAGGGGGGACTCCGCTTCGCCTTTCGCCAGGGCAGACAGGAAGCCGGCCTTCACATAAGCAGCCTCGTCGACGCCGGCGGGGACGCGATTGGATATCAGCTCCACCAGGAAGTCTTCCTCGCCGGCCGGCGGGTTCTTCAGCAACTCGACCAACTCGGCGACCTGGGCGGCGTCCAGCGGCTTGGGCACGATGCCCTGTTCGGCTCTCTCGTCTGCATGCTTTCGATAGGCTTCTAACACAACTGTCCCCTTTGTGAAGGTGTTTGCGGATTGGTCATGACCCGTTGTGGCGGAAGGGTAAGGGTCAGCCAGCTGGAGTGTCTGAAGGCATCGGGACCCTTCAGGTCTCCCTGAATCGGGTGCGCATTCTAGTGTAGAATGACCGGGATTTCCAGTTGAACCCTCCCAGGGGGGCGACCTTCATGAGGTTTTACGGTATGCAAAGTCCACCTGATCCGTCAGTGGCACCCGTCAAGACGCCCTGTATCGGCATTTGTTCGACCACTTCCGTGGGTGACAACCTGTGCCGGGGTTGCAAGCGTTTCGCCTTCGAGGTGATTGACTGGAATGGCTACAGTCCGGCCGAGAAGCGTGCTGTGCTGCTGCGGATCGACAAACTGGTCAACCAGATCATGGAGCCGCGCTTTGTGATCCTGTCCCGCGAGCAGTTGCAACAGGGCATGCGGCAGCAGGGAGTGCCAGTCAATCCAGAGTTGTCCGCGTACGGCTGGTTACATGCGCTGCTCAAGAAACGGCATGGTCGGATCAGAGACCTGTCACCCTATGGGGCGGCCCTGCGGGCAGAGTATGCGGATCTGTTGCTATCAGAGGTGTGGGAACAGGCCGACAGCGAATTGTTGATGCTGTGCGAAGCCCATCAGCAACGCTATTTCAGCGCCGTGTGATCAGTCGCGCAGTAGCGGGAAGTTGCGCAATTCATAGCCTTGATCGTTGAATTCCAGCACCCAGCCCTTGCTGTGCCAGTCTCCGAGCACGATCCTGACTGCTGTGGCCTCGTCCCTGATGGGTTGTTCCAGTGTGATGGTGTGAACGGCCGGACGATGAGTGTGGCCGTGTATCAGCATCGGCACATCAAGTTCGTGCAATATGCGGATCACTTCGCTGTATGTGACATCCATGATTTCCGAGGTCTTGTTGCTGTTGGCTTCCCGGCTCTGCTCACGGGCCTGCTGGGCAATCATGTAGCGCTCCATCAGGGATTTGGACAGGAAGGCTTCCTGCCACTCCGTTGATCGGACCTGCTCACGGAACTGCATGTACTCGGTGTCCCGGGTACAGAGGCTGTCTCCGTGCATGATGGCGAGGCGCTGTCCGTGGCAGTCGAGGATGGTGGGGTCATCAAGCAGGGTGGCGCGGCAGCGATCGGCATAGTCCTGACCGATCAGAAAGTCGCGGTTGCCGTGCATCAGGTAGACGGCGGTGCCCCCCTCGGCGAGCGCGGAGAGTGCCTCGGCCACGCTGTCACTGAGCTCGCTGCGATCATCATCACCGACCCACGCCTCGAACAGGTCGCCCAGAATATACAGGGCCCGCGCTCCCGCTGCCTGTTGCTCGAGAAAGTGCAGGAAGGTGCGGGTGATGACGGGCGTGTTGCTGTCCAGATGCAGGTCGGAAATGAACAGCGTGCGTGCGGCTGATGTCTTATTATTGTTTTCGCTCATGAGATCCTTTCAGTCCATGCGTCCGCGATGTTACTGATCGTCCGGATAGCTGACCGTGGTGGCCGTGATGAGGATGTCTTCCGTGGGCACATCCTGGTGGCCGGCCCGGCTGCCCTTCGGCGTCTTGCGGATGCGATCTACCACATCCATGCCATCCACCACGCGACCGAACACCGCATAGCCCCATCCCTGCATGGACTGGTCGCGATGATTCAGGAAATGGTTGTCGGCGACATTGATGAAGAACTGCGAGGTGGCCGAGTGCGGATCGGCTGTACGCGCCATGGCCAGTGTACCGGTATCGTTGCTCAGGCCGTTGTCCGCTTCGTTGCGGATCGGTTCGCCATTGTCCTTCTGCTTCATGCCAGGCTCGAAACCGCCGCCCTGCACCATGAAGCCGTCGATGACACGGTGGAAAATGGTGCCGGTATAGAAATCATCGCGGGCATACTGCAGGAAATTGCGCGCCGTTTCGGGCGCCCGGTCGAAATCCAGCTCAATGTGGATGTCACCAAAGGTCGTGGTGAAGACGATCATGAGTCACTGCCTGTCAACTGTGTGTGGGACTGCCTCTTACTGGAGAGGCGGCTCAGCAGGTATAATACGGTTTTTGTCGCCCATGAGAAAGCAGATCAGGGACTATGAGTTCATCACCCGAGCACGAATCCGGCCACGGGCCGTCCAATTTCATCCGTCACATGATCGAGGAAGACCTGGCCGCCGGTCGTCATGGAGGGCGTGTGCAGACGCGTTTTCCTCCCGAGCCCAATGGGTATCTCCATATCGGTCACGCCAAATCCATCTGTCTGAACTTTGGTCTGGCCGAGCAGTACGATGGCCAGTGTACGTTGCGGTTTGACGATACCAATCCGGAAAAAGAGGATCAGACCTACATCGATGCCATCATGGAGGATATCCGTTGGCTGGGATTCCGGTGGCAGGGCGAAGTGCGTTATACCTCCGGTTACTTCGATGCCCTGTACGGATTCGCGTTGCAGCTGATCCGCCAGGGGGACGCCTATGTCTGCAGTCTCGGTCCGGACGAGGCCCGCGAATATCGTGGCACGCTGACGGAACCGGGGCGAGACAGCCCCTATCGAGAGCGCGGGGTGGACGAGAACCTGAATCTGTTCGAGCGCATGCGTCAGGGCGAGTTTCCGGACGGCAGCCACAGTCTGCGGCTGAAGATCGACATGGCCTCGCCCAATATCAATCTGCGAGACCCGGTGATCTACCGGATCCGCCGGGTGCCGCACCACCAGACCGGTGACCGGTGGTTCGTGTATCCGATGTATGACTATGCGCACGGCATCTCGGATGCCATCGAGCATGTCACCCATTCCCTGTGCACCCTGGAGTTCGAGGACCACCGCCCCCTGTACGACTGGATTCT
>JAWLFN010000216.1:0-4701 GCA_041685555.1 Gammaproteobacteria bacterium
CGTCGGCAATCAGGTGAGTTTCGAAGCCTTCGGAGCAGGCGTGCTTCACCGTGGCCAGTACGCAGACGTCCTCGGCCAGACCGCCGATCCACAGGCGCTTCACTTCACGCTGGCGCAGATACCCCGCGAGACCCGTGCCGTCGAAAGCGGAATAGGCATCGGCGTCAAAGGCCGTGGCCTTGCTGACGCGGATGGCGTCATCGGGCAGTTCCAGGGCGGGATGGAAACGGGCGCCTTCGCTGTCCTGCAGGCAGTGCACCGGCCAGGGGCCGCCCTGCTGCTCGAACGAGATGTGGTCTACCGGATGCCAGTCCCGTGAAGCGAAGATCGGGATGCCGACCTCGCGGGCCACCGTGATCCAGTGGTTGAGTACCGGCACCACTGCATCGCCATCCGGGACGGCCAGGGCGCCGCCGGGACAGAAGTCGTTCTGTACGTCCACGATCAGCAGCGCATCGCCCTGGCGCAGTGGCTCGTTGGCCTGGCTCAGGGGCGCGGAAACATCGGTCACCATGATTGCTCTCCAATCTCGAAATTTCTTTGCTGCGTATCTGACACGTATGGATCTCCGTCCATACTTTCAACAGCATTATTATCCGGAGCAGGAACAGAATCAGGTGATCATTACCCATTGTTTGCTGCGACAGTTCATGGATGGCGACTCGGGCCAGTCGGCTGCCGATGGTCTGTCTGATCATTCGCACCGGAGAGCTGTTCCGTGCAGATCGAGTTGCAGGTATCCCGACCGGACGTCTCCGGTCGACGGTTGTTTCTGCCTGGCGTTTGACGGGATCGGGCCGCTGCCGCATCATCCCGGATCATACTGATCTGACAGGCACTGACAATGTCCCGTTCCGGATTCCGACATTCCGGCCCCGGTGTCCTGGTGGCCGCTGCCTTCATCGGTCCGGGTACCGTCACGGTCTGCACCCTGGCCGGTGTCGACTTCGGCCATGAACTGCTGTGGGCCATGTTGCTGTCGGTGCTCGCCACCATGATCCTGCAGGAAATGTCCGCTCGTGTCGGTCTGGTCACCGGCCGGGGGCTGACCGACGTGCTGCGCGAGGAGCTCCGCCACCGTCCCTGGTCCAGGGCCATTGTGTTGCTGTTGGTGCTGTGCGCCGTGGTGGTGGGCAATGCCGCCTATGAGGCCGGCAATATCAGCGGCGGTCGCCTGGGACTGGAAACGCTGCTGGCACTGGAGGGTCGTGATGGTGCGCGGTACCTGAGTCTGGTCATCGGCGCGGCGGCGTTCTGGTTGCTGTATCAGGGCCGCTACCGGGTACTGGAACGGGTGCTGGTGATTCTCGTGGTGTTGATGAGTCTGTCCTTCCTGATCACAGCGGCGCTGACCCGGCCCGACCCGGGAGCCCTGTTGCGCGGCCTGCTGGTGCCCACCTTCAGCGACGCCAGCCTGCTCACGGTGGTGGGTCTGATCGGGACCACGGTGGTGCCCTACAACCTGTTCCTGCATGCCTCGCTTGTGCAGGCCAAGTGGCGGGGCGTCGAGCATCTGCGGGATGCGCGGCGGGACACGGTCGTCGCCATTGGCATGGGCGGACTGGTCTCCCTGTCCATCATCATTTCCGCCGCGGCTGTCGACGGTGAAGGCGTCCGGAACGCAGCGGATCTGGCACGTGGCCTGGAGCCGCTGTTCGGCGGCATGGCCCGTTATCTGTTGAGCATCGGTCTGTTCGCGGCCGGTATCACCTCGGCCATCACCGCGCCACTGGCGGCGGCCTATGTGGCCAGTGGCTGCCTGGGGTGGGGCGGGGATCTGAGACACCCCGGCTTCCGCGCGGTGTGGATGGGCGTCCTGGCGCTGGGCGTGCTGTTCTCGTCGCTGGGCATCAGCCCCATCGAGATCATCCGTTTCGCGCAGGTGGCGAATGGCATCGCGTTGCCGGTCGTGGTGGCAATCCTGCTGTGGCTGATGAATCGCGAGGCATTGCTGGGTGTCCACAGAAACCGCAAGTCCCATAATATTGCGGGCGGACTGATCTTCATGATCACCGTGGCCCTGGGCTGGCGGGCAATCCTGCAGGTCCTGGGGAGTCTGTGAACGCAGGGGCGGGTCGATCGGTCAGCGCGCCGCGCGGATCAGTCCGTCGGCGGCCTGCAGAAGCTTGCCACGCAGCTTCGGTTCCATGTCCCCATGCTCGTCGATGAAGCGCTGTGCGATCTCCGCCGCCGCCCGGGAGTGATGGCCGTCCAGTGTGGCATGCAGCCAGCGCAGCGGAAAGAAGATGTCCCCGGTGTCTCGAATCGATTCCAGTTGCTCCAGCGCCGGCCGGATCAGCGACACCGAGGCCTCCGCGCGCAGTGGATGGTGGATGGCGCGCATGGCGGCCAGCACCCAGGCTTCCTGCCGGCGGTTGGCCGGGTCCGAGAACGAGCGGAACAAGGCTTCCCGCGTTTCCGGGTTGCGGCTGAAGGCGGGGCGCACAAAGCGGAAGCGGGCCAGCCGGTCCGGGTTGCCGATGCGTTGGGCCTGACGGTCCAGTATGGACTCCGCGTCCGGTATCTCCCGTAATGCCAGTGCTTCGGCCAGGTCAATGAATTGCGGTTCCCGCAGCGGCAGTCCGGTCACCGTCTCCTCCTGCTCCCAGATCCGCCACAGGCGCTGGACGCCCTGCGCCGACAGGGTGACGTTGACCAGGGTGTCGAAGTACGCTCGCTTGCGGCCGGCCGACCCTGCATTCTCCAGGGCCTGCCAGAGCGTGGACTCCAGTTCCCCGGCACGGGCCTCGCGTTGATCGGCGGACAGATGGCGCCACCAGACACCCTGCAGCAGGCCCAGGATCTGCTGGGCCAGCAGTTCATCGTCTTCCCGGCGCACACCGGTGAGCAAGGCCTCGAACAGCGGCAGGGCCTGCAGTTCGTCTTCCAGCAGGTCCTCGCGCAGGTGTTGCCACGTCACGGCGCGGTGCAACGGCGTTGCCAGCCCGTGAACATTCTCGAGCAGGTGGCGGCGGCTGCGCCCGTCCAGCATGAAGCGTCCATAGCCGATGCCGGCGGCACCGGTCAGGATGAAGTCGGGTTCAGTGACGTCTGGCAGGTGCAGCCGCGTACTGTCGCCTCGCAGCGTCAACGAGTGCTCGGTGACCTCGCCATCGTGGCCCACGGCCACCACCAGGGTCTGCGGCCAGCGCAGGCCGCGATCGGTTTCATCATCGCTCTGCGAAATCGTGATGCCGTCGCCGGTCCATCGCGCGCGCACCCGGGGCCGGCCGGGCGACTCCACCCAGGCCGCGTTCCAGGCGGACAGGTCTTCCGTCGTCAGTCCATCCAGTATCGCGATCAGCTCCGGCCAGCCGGCATTGCCGAAGCGGTGGTCGGACAGATAGCGTCGCAGGCCTTCCCGCATGGTTTGCTCGCTGATCAACTGTTCCAGCTGACGCATGACCACCGGCGCCTTCTGGTAGATGATGGCGCCGTACAGGGAGCCGGCATCGCGCTGGTTCTCCAGCGGCTGGCGGATGGCATTGGTGCCGGCCGTGCGATCCACGGCATAGGCGGCGGGGTGGTGGGCCTGGAAGAAGCGCAGGTCCAGGTTCAGCTCCGGGAAGGCGGGGCCGGCGATCTTCGCGGCCAGGAAGTTGGCGAACACTTCCTTCATCCACACGTCGTTGAACCAGCGCATGGTCACCAGGTCACCGAACCACATGTGGGCGGTCTCGTGGGCGATCAGGCTGGCCCGGCCCAGTTCGCGTGCCCGCGTGGCGCCCTCGTCCAGGAAAAGGCTGTCTGCCCGGTACCAGATGGCGCCCGGATGCTCCATGCCGCCAAACTGGAAAGAAGGCACGGCAAAGAAATCGAACTTGCCGAACGGGTAGTCGATGCCGGTATAGTCCTCCAGCCAGTCCAGGGCGGTGACATGCAGGTCGAAGATGGCGTCGCGGTTGCGCTCCACGCGCTCCGGGTCCGTCTCGCGGTGGAACAGGCGCCAGGTACGTCCACCGCGTTCGGCGGTTTCCACCTGCAGTTCTCCGGCCGCGAAGGCGAACAGATAGGAACTGATGGGCAGGGTTTCGGCGAAGACAAGCCGCTCCATCGGACGGTTCCCGGGAGCGGTGTCGCGCGACAGCAGCTCCGCGTTGGACAGGGCCTGCCAGTGCGCTGGTACCGTCAGTTCCAGCCGGTACCGCGCCTTCAGGTCGGGTTGTTCGAACAGCGGGAAGGCGGTCGAGGCACGGTCCGGCACGAACAGGGCGTACAGGAAATCGTCGCGGCGGTTGAGCGCGGCATCGGTGGCGCGGAAGTCCACGGTGACGGTCTGCACGCCGGCGGCCAGCTCCCCGGCCGGGATCACGATGTGGTCGGCCGGCACGCTGTGGTCGACCGGCTCGCCGTCCAGCAGGACCCGGTGCACATGGTCGGCGGGCGCGCGGAAATCCAGCACCAGCGGACCGGCATCTCCGGCGCGTTCAAACTGCACGATGACGGTCCCGGTGACCGGGTCGTCGCGTGTTTCCGGTAGACGCAGCTGGACAGAATAATGCACATCGTCCAGCGTGACGCCCCGTTCCTCGGCCAGCGCGCGGGACACGCCGGGTTCGGGCGGGAGACTGTTGTCGGCGGACCTGGTGTGGGACATCGGCAAACTCACCAGCAGGGTGATCGCGAGACTGTATAGGAGGCCGAAGCGTAGCATATCGCTCATTCTGCCATACTTTTTCCGACGGCTCCCCCGGATCTTGC
>JAWLFN010000217.1:0-4688 GCA_041685555.1 Gammaproteobacteria bacterium
CCTTCGGTATCGTGCTGCTGCTGGCGGTGATGTTGCACTGGTGCTGGATCACGCTGGTCTATGTCCTGGCCGGTCTGCGCTCCGGACACTCGCCGCTGGCATTGCTCAGGAACATGCTGCCGGCCTATTTCACCGCGCTGGGCACCATGTCCAGCGCGGCCACCATTCCGGTCACGCTGCAGTGTGCCCGTCGCAATGGCGTGCGAACCGAAGTCGCCGATTTTGCCATCCCACTGTTCGCCACCGTGCACCTGGCCGGCTCCACCATCACCATCGTCAGCTGCGCCGTGGCTGTGATGGTGATGCAGGAGGGGCTGGCGATTCCGTCCCTGTTCACCATGTTCCCCTTTATCATGATGCTGGGGCTGGTGATGCTGGCCGCCCCCGGCGTCCCGGGCGGGGCGGTGATCTCGGCCGTGGGCCTGCTGGGGGACATGCTGGGTTTCGGTGAGGCGGCGGTGGCGCTGATGATCGCCCTGTACATGGCGCAGGACAGCCTGGGCACCGCCTGCAATGTGACCTGTGATGGCGCACTGACCGTACTGGTGGACGAGGCAGGAAAAGCCGGTAATGAATCAACCGCGTTGGACGGAGAGGTCCGGTGAAACTGCAGACATACGGAAAATATACACCGGCGACCGCCATTGCCGTGGTGGTGGCCAACATGATCGGCACCGGGGTGTTCACCAGCATCGGTTTCCAGATCGTCGACATCAAATCCAGCTTCGTCCTGTTAATGCTGTGGCTGGTCGGGGGCATTGCCGCCCTCTGCGGCGCGTTGACCTATGCCGAACTGGCCAGCCGCCTGCCGCGTTCCGGTGGGGAATACAATTTCCTCAGCCGCATCTACCATCCGGCGCTGGGCTTCATTTCCGGCTGGGTGTCCCTGACCGTGGGCTTCGCCGCGCCCACGGCACTGGCCGCCATGACATTCGCCGCCTACCTGGGTTCATCCGTGGCCCCGTTCGTGGAAGTCAACCGGACACTGGCGGCGGTGTTGCTGGTCGGCATCGTCACCCTGGTGCATGGCCGCAATCACAAGGCCAGTGGCGGGCTGCAGAACTGGTTCACGATCATCAAGGTGGTGTTGATCATCGGCTTCATCGCCGTGGTCGCGCTGTTTGCTCCGGCGCCACAGCCGGTGGCTTTTCTGCCGTCGGCGGGGGACGGAGCATTACTGACCAGTGGCGCGTTCGCGGTCGCGCTGATCTACGTCAACTACGCCTACACGGGCTGGAATGCGGCTACCTACATCACCGGAGAGATCGACAATCCGGGTCGCTCCGTGCCCTTCGTGTTGATTGCCGGCACATCCCTCGTCATTCTGTTGTACATGGCGCTGAATGCGGTGTTTCTGTATGCCGCGCCCATGGAGGTGCTGGAAGGGCGTGTCGAAATCGGCGTGGTGGTGGCCGAGCACGCCTTCGGGCAGACCGGCGCCCTGGTCATGGGCGGTATCCTGTCGCTGTTGCTGATCTCCACCGTCAGCGCGATGATCATGGCCGGCCCCCGGGTATTGCAGGTCATGGGGGAGGACTTCCGGCTGTTCCACTGGTTGTCCAGGCGGCGCGCCGATGGGGTGCCCCGCACCGCGATCTATCTGCAGGGCGGCCTGGCCATCCTGTTCATCATCACCTCCACCTTCGAGTCCGTGCTGGTCTTCTCCGGCTTCATACTGGGGCTGAGTTCCCTGGCCACGGTGCTGGGCGTGTTTGTGCTGCGTTTCCGGCACGGCGCTGATCACAACGAGGGTGACAACCGCTACCGCACCTGGGCCTATCCATTGCCGCCCGTGATCTACAGTGCCATCATGCTGTGGACGCTGGCCTTCATCACGATGAACCGGCCGCAGGAGGCCATCGTGGCCGGTGTCGTCATCGTACTGGGTCTGGCGGCCTGGTGGGGAACGGAACGGGCCTCCCGGCGGGTGGTCACGGAGGAGTCTGAATCATGAAGAAGCGACCATTCACGCTGGCCTGTCTGCCGCTGTTGTCCGCCTGTGCGGGTGAACCGCCACAGAACCTCGGGCCCACCTCGGACGGGCAGCTGCGTCCCTGTCCCGATTCCCCGAACTGTGTATCGAGCTTCGAGGAAGGGGAGCGACATGCCATCGATCCGCTGCCGGCTGATCTGTCGGCGATACGGGCACTGATCGGCGAAATGAATCACGCCGATGTGGTCGAATCGGATGACGACGGGCGCTACCTCCGCGCGGAGTTCACCACCCGGATCATCGGTTTCGTGGATGACGTCGAGTTCCTGTACCAGCCGGAAGAGGGGGTGACTCATGTGCGTTCGGCTTCCCGCGTCGGTTACAGCGACCTGGGCGCCAACCGGCAGCGCATCGAGCGGCTGAGGCAACAGCTGAACGATGGCTGACGGGTCGGCCACGGAGCCGGGCGGCCGTCATCCCGGACTGGTCCGGGCGGTGCTGTGCTTCGCGGGCAATCTGGCGATCATTTCCGTGGGTCTGTTCGCGCTGGATGTGAGTCTGCACATCCTGCTGTTTTTCTGCCTGATCTGGACCACCGCGGGTGTGTTCTATGCGGCCACGTTGGGAGTGCCGGTATGGCACTACGCGCCATTCGCCTTTTTCAATTACTTCAATCCTCTGCTGTCCATCACCATGGCGGCCCTGGGTATCGGACTGCTGCGGAAGGCCTCGCCCGCCGATGCCGGTCCGGTCACCCGGCATGGTCGATTGACGCCGTAGTTGCGATAATCCTCGGTTGATGCATTGCAGAGAACAGGATCGGATTTCATGTTGATAGCCATATTACTGGGCGGTTTTATCGGTTCCCTGATGGGAGGCCCGGCCGGGTTCATCATCGGCGGGCTGGCCGGTGCCGCGTTGTATGAGTACCTCCGGCAGCGGACCCGCCAGGGGCTGGGCAATCTCCAGTCGGGATTCCTGGACAGCATGTTCGCGGTGATGGGGGCGCTGTGCAAGGCCGACGGGGTGGTGAGCCGGGACGAGATCCGCGCCGCCGAGCGGGTCTTCGACCAGCTGCGGCTGTCCGGATCACAGCGCGAGCAGGCCATTGCCGCTTTTGATCGCGGCAAGAAATCCGGCTTCGATCTCGACGCGGAACTGCGCCGATTCCGTCAGATGAGCCGCGGACATCCGGCCCTGCTCAGCCTGTTCCTGCAGATCCAGGTGTCGGCGGTGGCCGCCGACGGCCAGGTGCATCCCGACGAACACCGGATGTTACTGCACATCGCTCGCGGACTGGGGCTGCCGGAGGCGCAGGTCGATCAACTGGAGGCGATGCTGCGTGGTGGCCGTGGCGGAGCCGCGGGTGGTGGTCGAGCGGGCCCATCCGGGGATCAGCGGCTGGCGGATGCCTATCGCGTGCTGGGCGTCGATGCCTCGGCCAGTGACGCCGAGCTCAAGAAGGCCTACCGCCGGCTGATGAACGAGAACCACCCCGACAAGCTGGCCAGCCAGGGATTGCCCGAGAGCATGAAGGAAATGGCGCAGCGCAAGACCGCCGAGATCGCCAGTGCCTACGACCTGATCCGCGAGTCACGCGGCCAGAATTAGACCCATCAGGCCCCGTCCGGAGCACCGGCCAGCTGTTCAAACTCACCCGAGCGCACCGCGGCGTTCAGTTCCGTGAAGCCGCCCACGGATTTTTCGCCAACGAAGATCTGGGGCACGGTGCGTTGTCCCGAGCGTTGCATCACATCCGCCATCAGGTCCGGGTGCTGGTCCAGACTCACCTCCCGGAAAGAATACCCGCGGCTCTTCAGCAGCTGCTTGGCGGCGGTGCAATACGCGCAGATACGACGAGTATAGAGCGTGATCTCGGACATGGTGCGACTCCTGCGGTCGGTTGGACATCAGTGGCGCAGTATACGGGAATTGAGTCCGGATTGGAGGTGGTGAAATTCGCCACTTTTTGGTGGTTGCCGAATGATGCGTGCTGGTTTTTCGATCCTCCTTTTTTGTATCCTTTTGATAGTAAAGAAATTGTCAGGCTGGCATGGATTTCGCTACTGTCTTGTGGACCAACAATCGGAGATTGCCATGAATGCCCTGACCACCCTGTTTGTCCTGTTTCTTGTCGCCGTGGCCGGTGTGGCCCTGCTCCCGGTGCTGACCGCGGGCCTGGTCGTGGTGTTGCTCGGCGGCATATTCTTCATCTGGCTGTTGCCGATTCTCATCATTGCCGCTTCCGATGAAACCAGCGGTGGAGAGAAGGCCGCGTGGATCCTGGCCATCATCTTCCTGTCCTGGTTCGCATGGATTTTCTACTTCCTGCTGGCCCCGTTGAAGCCGCGTCGACCGCGTTACCTGGACTACTGAAGCGACGCCAGCCAGTCGATCAGGTCAGCGGTCACCCGGTCCGCCGCGCTGCCCAATGCCCGCACGCCCTCAATGGCCGAGGTGCCCCGGGCCGGTTGTCGGGCCTCGAAGCGTCGCGAGGCAACGATCGTGCGCTGGTCCAGGTCGGTCACCACCGCATCGAACCGGACCAGGGCGGTGTTGCCGGAAGGACCATTCTCGATGTGCAGGGCGCGCAACAGGCCGCCCAGTTCATGGGAGGCCTGAAGGCTGTCACTACTCAGACTGATATGAGGGAAGCGGCCATCCTGCCACAATGCGTCCAGCAGTCGGTCACGCCACAGCATCGGCACCTGAGCGGTCCAGCGAGCGTCCGGAAACGCCTGGAAGCGGATGCCGT
>JAWLFN010000218.1:0-4607 GCA_041685555.1 Gammaproteobacteria bacterium
AGGACGCGTAGTTGGTATACAGGTTCAGCGCCGGGGAGGCAGACCACATCAGGCCGACCGCGGGGCTGACTTCATCGAAATCGAGCTCTCCGCTCTGATCGCCGTTGGCCAGATAGCGGTCGTCGACGGACAGATTCAGATTGTCGATGCGACCACCGAGGCTCAGGGTCACCGAGGGGATGATGGTGGTTTCATTACGGAAGTACAGGCCGGAGGAATCGGCTTCCTCCATCTGATCGAATACCCGCATTCCCTTGATGCCGGCATTGTTGATGAAACGCTGTCGGTCATCACGCTGGTAATCGAGGTCGGCACCGACCGTGAATACATTGGGCATGCCATTGATGACATCGGTATAGGTGTAGCGCGCACCGCCGCCGAAGTATTCACGGTCATAGGCCACCACGCCGTCGTCGCCGACAAACGGGATGTGCGAGCCGATCGGAATGAATGTCTCGAAATCCTTCCACATGGAATAGCCACGCACACTGATCTCGTGCTTGTCCCCATAACGCTTGGTGTAGACCAGCCCCACGCGCTGCTGATCAAACTCCTCACCCGCGTTGGAACTGGTATTGCGCGGCTGCGCCTGGCGGCGGTCCTCGCTGACATCCGCGCGCGTGATGCCACCCGGGTCGTTGGCGGTCGGCGAATCCACGGCATTGAAAATGGCGGTCAGGTCGGAGGTGTCGTCGATTTCGTACACGAACTTGGAATTGATCAGGCCATGCTGGACCTCCGAATGGTCCCGGTAGCCTTCCATCTCCATGTACGAGCCATTGAGCAGATAGGTCAGGCGGCCGGAGCGACCGCCCGCCTTGAGCTGATACTTCTCGTGGCCATACTCACCAAAAGTCAGGCCGGCCTCCACAAACGGCGCACCGGTGGGCGTCTCGGTATTCAGACTGATCACCCCGCCGGAGGCGGTCCCGTATAGCGAGGCTGATGGCCCGCGGATGATCTCGATACTTTCGGCTGAACCGATATCCAGGTCGTCGGTACCACTCTGTCCATCCGGCAAGGTGACCGGAATACCATCGGCGAACACCTTGATGCCCCGTATACCGAAGCTGGCGCGGGAGCCAAAGCCTCGGATGGACACGCGAAGATCCTGTGTGAAATTGTAGCGGTTCTGCATGAACAGGCCAGGCACGCGGTTCAGAGACTCATCCAGACTCAGTTCCTGTCGGCCCAGCTGGATGTCATCCATGCTGACGCGACTGACCGCCATGGGAATCTCGCCCAGCTGCTGTGCATTGCGGGTGCCGATGACGATAATCTCTTCCATCTGCGTCTGTGCCATCACGGGCGAAACACCGGCCAGCATGGCGATGGGTAACAGGGTGTGAAAACGGCTACGAACAGCCATGGCAAACTCCTCTCCGATTCCTGCTTGTTGTGTCAGGCAGGCTATTGGCTCTGCCAAAAGCCCTATTCTACCATCTTCCCGCCCGCATCCGTATGTAGAGTATCGCGACTTGCAGTATCATCAGCGCATGGAATCACCCCTGAGCATCGATGACAACGCGCAGCCCTGCCTGCATCTTCACGGCGACTGGACCCTGACCCATTACGCCAAGCTGCGGAGACAGGTGCAGCGCCCCGCGCTGCGACCGATCCGTATGGATGCCAGTGGGCTGACCGGCATCGACACCGCGGGTGCGACCTTGTTGATCAACCTGCTGGGGAGCGCACAGATCCGGGAGCTGCTGCCCCGGGCCGAGGGGCTGTCCGAGGAGCGCAGGGCGCTGCTGCTGTCGGTGGCCGATGCCATGCAACACAAGCCGCAGCCGCCGGAGGACATCGAACCCTGGCGCCTGACCGACATGGTAGAAGCCACCGGCCGACTCACCTGGATTCACCTGCAACACCTGCTGCAGTTCCTGGATTTTCTCGGCATGAGTCTGGTGACCCTGTTCCGCGTCCTGCCGCGCCCGGACCGCTGGCGGGTGACAGCGACCGTGGCCCAGATGCACCAGGCAGGGTTCAATGCATTGCCCATCGTCGCCCTGCTCAACTTCCTGGTGGGCGCGGTGGTTGCGTTTCTCGGTGCCACCGTATTGCAGCAGTTTGGCGCCGACATCTATACCGTGGATCTGGTCGCCTATGCGTTCATGCGCGAACTGGGGGTGCTGCTGGCCGCGATCCTGCTGGCCGGGCGCACCGCCAGCGCCTTTACCGCGCAAATCGGCTCCATGAAAGTGAACGAGGAACTGGATGCATTGCGGGTGCAGGGTCTGGATCCGGTCGAACTGCTGGTATTGCCGCGGCTGCTGGCTATGGTCATTACCTTGCCACTGCTGGCTTTCGTGGCGGTGCTGTCAGGCATGACCGGCGGCGCGATGGTGGCCCTGCTGTCCCTGGACATATCGGTGACGCAGTTCATCGGTATCGTGCATGACATTCCAGTGCAACACCTGTTGCTGGGGTTGGCGAAAGCGCCGGTTTTTGCCCTGATGATCGCGTTGATCGGTTGTCTCGAGGGGTTCAAGGTCAGCGGCAGCGCCCGCTCCGTGGGCGATCACACGACTGCGGCCGTGGTGCAGTCGATCTTTGTGGTCATCGTGCTGGACGCGGTGGCCGCGCTGTTTTACATGGAGATGGGATGGTGAGCACCGATACCGTCATCCGAGTCCGAGGACTCTGCAACCGCTTCGGTGAGCACGTTGTGCACGAGCACCTGGACCTGGATGTGCAGCGTGGCGAGATCATGGGCGTGGTGGGCGGCTCGGGGACCGGCAAATCCGTGCTGCTGCGCTCCATTGTGGGCCTGCTGCGCCCCTCCGCCGGCGAGATCCGTCTGCTGGGCGAGGATCTGTTGTCACTGGACTCCGGTGACCGTCAGGCGCTGGAGCGCCGGGTCGGCGTCCTGTTCCAGCAGGGCGCGCTGTTTTCATCGCTGACCGTGCTGGAGAATGTTGCCCTGCCATTGATCGAACATGCCGGACTGTCGCGCGAAGAGGCCAACGAGCTGGCCTGTGTCAGGCTGGCATTGACCGGCCTGGCCGACCACGCCGCCGGGCTCTATCCCGCGGACCTGTCAGGCGGCATGATCAAACGCGCGGCACTGGCCCGGGCGCTGGTCCTGGATCCCGACATCCTGTTCCTGGACGAGCCGACCGCGGGCCTGGATCCGATCGGCGCGGCCGCCTTCGATCAGCTGCTGCTCACCCTGCGCAATGCGTTCGGGTTGACGGTGTTCCTGGTCACGCACGATCTGGACACACTGTATACGGCCTGCGACCGGGTGGCGGTGCTGTCGCGGAAAAAAGTGCTGGTCAATGATACGCTGACGGCGGTGGCCGCCACCGACGACGAATGGATACAACGCTACTTCCATGGACCGAGAGGCCGGGCCGCCATGGCGGAACGGCGTTCCGGCCGGACTGACTGAAGGAAAGACATGGAAACACGAGCCCACTACCTGTTGGTCGGCACTTTCACTCTGCTGGGTGCGCTCGCGGCGCTGCTGTTCGCGCTGTGGCTGGCGCGTTATGGCAGCGACCGCGAGACGCAGGCGTATGACGTGCTTTTCCGAGAACCGGTGTCGGGACTGTCCGTGGGCAGCCCGGTGCAGTATTCCGGCATACGGGTCGGAGAAGTGCAGAGACTGCGACTGGATCCGGAAGACCCCCGGCGGGTCTGGGCCCGGATCAGTGTCTCGGCCACGGCACCGATCCGCACGGACACCGAGGCAACACTGACCTTGCTCAACGTCACCGGATCCGCTGGCATCTCCCTCAGTGAAGGCTCCCCGGGGAGTCCGCGCCTGGCCGGACAGACGGACGGCATTCCGGTCATCGAAGCCGAGCCCTCGCCATTGGCGCGACTGCGGATCAACACCGACGAGCTGCTGGTGCAGGTCACCACACTGCTGGAGAACGCCAACCGCATTCTCTCCGAGGACAATGCCGAACGTCTGGTGCGCATCCTCGACAACCTGGATTCCATGTCCACCCGTCTGGTCGAGCAGCAGGAAACGCTTGGCGAAGGCCTGGAGACCCTGGCTGACAGCGGCGCGCAGCTCGGTACGCTGCTGCAACGCGTGGATCAACAGATTGTGGAGCGTGGTGGCCCGTTGCTGGACAATGCCAACGACACCATGACGCAGATCCGCAACGCGGCGGAACAGCTGCGGGCGCTGGTGGAAGAGAACGGCCCGGCCGTCAGTGGCGGACTGGAAGATCTGGAACAGATCGGTCCGGCCATCCGCGATCTGCGCCAGCTGATCGATTCCCTGCGCACCGTCAGCGAGGGGCTGGAAAACAATCCGGGCGGCCTGCTGTTCGGCGAGGAACCCATCCGGGAGTATCAACCATGAGAGTGATCATCGGCATCATCTTCTGCGGCACGCTGATCGGCTGCAATGTACTGCCCGAACGTCAGCCCGTCGATCTGTACAGCCTGCCAGCCCCCTCGCTGGACTCTGCCGGGGAGGGCAGCATTTTCGCGGAGGGATTGCGGCTGGCCCGCCCCGACACCAGCGACGCATTGGGTGGCAACCGTATCCTGCTGAGTACCGACGGCATCCGCTTCCAGGCGTTTCCGGACGCTCGCTGGACCGCTCAGGTGCCGGTGTTGTGGCGTGACCGACTGCTGGACGCAGT
>JAWLFN010000219.1:0-4590 GCA_041685555.1 Gammaproteobacteria bacterium
GTGGCAGTAGCGGAGATCTGGACGTCATCGATCTGAATATCGGTATCACCGCCACGGGGCGTCAATCGTGGCGACAACTGGAGTAGTGGGTATGGGCCTGATCAGAATCGGCATCCTGTCGGGACTGTTACAGCTTGGTTTGATGGCGGCGGTGGCCACGGCGCAACCGGAGCGTGAGGCTGACCGTTCGCCGCAGACTTCGTCCCGGCAGACTGGAACGATCGAGGCATTGCAGCAGGATTCAGGTACCATCGACATATCCGGCAGGCGATATACGGTGGATGAAGAGCGCACGCGGGTTTCTCTGGAGCAGCGTCAGCTGCGTCTCCACCATCTGGATATCGGCATGGTGGTGGCGTACAGCACGGATGGTGCGGGCACCCTGTTGCGGATTGAGCTGCTGGGGCCAGCGGACAGGTTACGTGAACTGGATCAGCATTGAGGTGAACGGTTTGCAGTGGATGCAGAGTACGCATGATCAATACCGGTCGCGGCAGACCGGGTTCAGCCTGGTGGAGCTGTTGATCGTTGTCACCATCATTGGTGTGCTGCTGGCCGTGGCATTGCCTTCCTACCGGCAGTTCGTGCGCGATAGCGGGAGGGCGGAGGCCCAGCGCCTGTTGATGGAAGTGGCCGCGGATCAGGAACGATTCTATTCACTCAACAACAGCTATTCCGCCAATGCGGGCCCGATGTCTGATCCCCCCGTGGCTGACCGGCTGTCGGAAACCGGACTGTACGAGGTCTCTGTTGCAGCCTGCGATGGTGGCAGTATCAGTGACTGTTTCGTAGCGACCGCCACACCGCGGGGTGATCAGGTCAACGATAGCTGCACCACCTTGACCATCGATCACACAGGTCGCAAGGGCGCAACCGGCGATACGGTTGACAACTGCTGGCGGTAGTGTGCCGCCGGGCGTTTCATGAGCAGTCCAGCGGCTGTCCCCCGCTGTTTTCCCTGATGCCATCACCATCGCTGTCCCTGGCCCGTCGGATCCTGCCGGCCGCATTGATCACCAGTTGACGCGCCTGGTCGTCGATACCACTCAGGGGACACCAGGTGAAATTGCCACTCTGATGACGGATCTGCCCACGACTGTTGATGATCAGGTATTGTCGGTTACCGAAGGCCCGCCAACGCAACGTGCCCCGCACATCCGGCCAGTGCAGGCGGTGAATGAGCCTGGAGGCGGCTGCGCGTCGGGTACCGTCGCGATCCTGGAAGGCAATCGCGCCCTGCTGCCACGGGCCACCGCACTGCAACGACTCCGGCGCGGCCGGACAGATGGTGACCCGGGTGCTCTCCCTGATCGCCGTGGTGCGTGCCGCATTGAGCAGCCCCGCCAGTTCCGTGATCACCTGTCGACCCTGTTCCCGGCCAAGCAGTGGTTGCCAGGCGGGCAGGGCCGTCACAGCCAGGACTGATATAATGGTCAGCGCGAACAGTAGTTCTGTCAGCGACAGACCCCATATGCTTCGGATCATGGCATCACTTCCGTGTGATTCGTTCACTGATCAGTGTAGTGGTCAATGGTCAGTTTTGCCTGCGGAACGGAACAATGCCAGCATGAGGAGTGATGAATATGGATGTGGCCATCGTCGGTGGCGGTGTCATTGGGCTGTTGGTGGCCAGGGAGCTGACCGCGGCTGGTCATCGGGTCACGCTCATTGAGCAGGGGCCGTGTGGCGGCGAGGCCAGCTGGGCCGGCGGTGGTATAGTCTCTCCATTGTACCCATGGCGCTATAACGCAGCGGTGACCGCGCTTTCCTGCTGGGCCCAGGACTACTATCCGGAATTGTCACGGCGGTTGCTGGATGAGACCGGTATCGATCCTGAGCTGCAGCGCTGTGGGCTGCTGATGCTGGAGGCGGACGACGAGGAGCAAGCCCTTGCCTGGGCTGGTTCGAGTGGCCGACGCATGGTCGAAGTGGATGGTGATTTCATACGTCGCCGACAGCCCGCTCTCGCTGGAAAGTTCGAACGCGGGCTGTGGATGCCGGATGTGGCGAATATACGCAATCCGCGTCTGGTCCGAGCGTTGCGGAAGTCCCTGATCCGATCGGGCGCCGATATCCGCGAATACACCCGGCTTCAGGCAGTGACCCACTCCGGTGGCCATGTGCAGGCGCTGCAGCTATGCCAGCGCGGGGACACCGCGTCGGAAATGGTGGCTGATCATTACGTCTTCTGCACCGGTGCATGGACCGGGCGATTGCTGCAGTCAATGCAGCTGGCGGTTCCCGTTGAACCGGTAAAAGGGCAGATGCTGCTGTATGAGCTGCCGCAGAGGTGGTTGAACGAGATGGTATTGCACGGTGGTCGCTACCTGATTCCCCGAAGGGATCGTCATGTGCTGGTGGGTAGCACATTGGAGCATGCCGGCTTTGACAAACAGACCACGGCAGAGGCGCTGGCGTCACTGAAGTCCTCGGCTGAGTCCATGATGCCGGCGCTTGCCGGTATGACAGTAAAACAGCATTGGGCCGGGCTGCGTCCGGGCGCGCCGGCAGGCGTCCCTTTCATCGGTGTGTTGCCGGAGCTGGACAACGCGTGGGTCAATGCCGGTCACTACAGGAATGGTCTGGTGCTGGCTCCGGCTTCGGCCAGGTTGTTGGTTGACCTGATGACAGGGCAAGACCCGATTGTGCCCGCTGCCCCGTATGATCCGGGTCAGCGACTGGCGTCGGCCGGCAGTCAGTCCAGATCGAGTTTCTTCATTCGATAGCGCAACGAGCGGAATGTCAACCCGAGTCGACTGGCCGCCGCGGTCTTGTTCCATCGTGTCTGGGCCAGGGCCGCCTCGATCAGCAGCTTCTCCTGGGTTTCGAGGTGTTTTTCCAGACTGAATCCCGGTGCCAGTCTGGGCAGACCCCGGGAGTCCATATGGTCATCAGCTTCGCGGCCCCGCTGATCAGGAGCCAGGGCCGGGTCCGCTCCCAGTTCCAGGTGCGCCTCGGTGATCGGACCACCATCACAGATGGTCACGGCTCTCTGCAATATGTTCTCGAGCTCCCGGACGTTGCCGGGGAAGTGGTAGTCCCGCAGGGCCCGGAGTGCCGACCGGGCAATTCGTGGCGGGGGGTCTTCGTCAAGGATATGGTGCAAGATGTCATTGGCCAGTTCGGGGATGTCCTCCTGTCGATCACGAAGGGCCGGTACCTGCAGCTCGATCACATTGATGCGGTAGTACAGATCCTGACGGAACCGGCCTGCGGCGAGTTCACCGGCCAGTTCCCGGTGGCTGGCACTGAGGATCCGTACATTGGTCGGGATCTCTCGTTCGGATCCGACGCGACGCATGGATTTTTCCTGGATCACCCGCAGCAGTTTGACCTGCATGTGTAATGGGAGATCGGCGACTTCATCAAGAAATAGCGTGCCACCAGATGCGGTTTCGAACAGTCCGGCCTTGTCGCGGTCAGCGCCCGTGAAACTGCCTCTGGCATGGCCGAACAGTTCACTTTCCATCAACTCGGCGGGAATGGCGCCACAGTTGACGGCGACAAACGGGCCGTTCCGCCGTGGTCCCAGTTCGTGGATGGCCCGCGCGGCCAGCTCCTTGCCGCTGCCCGACTCACCGCGGATGAATACCGGAGCCTGGCTGCGGGCGAGGCGGTCGATCTGGTCTCTCAGGTAGCGAATGGCCGGCGAGTCACCAGTGATGGTGGGGCTGTTTTCTCCGATCGGTGGTGCGTTACGACCTTTCTGTACCTGATGATTGTCATCGAGTGCCGATATCTGTAGTCCATAGTCCACCAGATCCCGCAGCTTCTGCAGGTCAACCGGCTTGGAGACAAAGTCGAAGGCTCCCGCTTTCAGGGAGCGGATGGCGGCTTCCGCGTTACCATGCGCTGTGATCACGGCGATGGGAATGGCGCGACCGGACTGTTGCATCTCTTCGACCAGGTCGATGCCGTTGCCGTCAGGCAGGCGCATATCCGTCAGGCAGAGATCAAAAGCTGTGTTCTGTAACTGACGGCGAGCATCATGCAGGGTGCCCACGCAGATCGGACGCAATGACATACGCGACAGCGTCAGGTGAAGTAGTTCCCGGATATCCGCCTCGTCGTCAACAATCAGTACATTTCTGTTCATTGCGGCAGCCAGTCTGTCTGCAGAGTATCTGTCAGATAATATCCCGCCCGGGAGGGTTGAAGTACAGACTGAAACAGCTTTCGCCCTTTGGTGATCGACCGTAGATCAGCCTTGCCTGATTAGCTTCGCACAGTTGCCGAGAGATATAAAGGCCGAGGCCGGTGCCGTCGGGTTCCGTGGTATGGAATGGCTCGAACAGACGCTCTTCCGCTTCGACGGGCACTCCCGCTCCGGCATCAATGATGTCCAGTCGCACGGAGCCGTCTCCCGGCATGTCGGGTCGGTCACTGCAGATCAGCGTCAATGTTTCTCGACCTGTCGACCGCTGGCTGTATCGCAGTCCGTTGTCGATGAGATTGGCCAGCACCTGCTGCAGTTGAGACGGGATGAAACGTATACTGCGATCGCGTCGTGGCAGGTGGATGTTGATCTCCGCATCCGGATGATGAATGTTGCAACAATGGTTGCCAGAATTTGTCGAGGAACATTGCAAC
>JAWLFN010000220.1:0-4578 GCA_041685555.1 Gammaproteobacteria bacterium
GCTGATGCGGTCACGGGCCATGCGTGACAACGACAATGTGATCGCATCGACATCCGTGAGCCCGGACAGCGCGGCCACTGCGTATATTCCCTCATCGCTGAACCATTGCAGCGCCAGTTCGGCGGCCAGCATGACCACAATGAGCAGTGCGGCGAATTTCAACGCGGGCAGCAGTTCGAATGGATTGTTCACCGACACGTCCCTGGTGGGGTTGCCGCGCATACCCCGACGGACCAACAAAGGTACGCCGGCATAGCTGATGCCCATCATCACCAGCATCGCCGGCGCGGTGGCGGACAGCAGGGCCGGATTCACTACCATGATCTCCACCAGGATTCGTGGGAACATCGTGCCGGCCGCCAGCAGGACACCAGCAGCCAACAAGGGAGACAGGTCCCGGTCGCGGCCCGCCAGTCGCGACAGACTGAGCGTGAGTGCCGTGGAGGAGGCCAGGCCACCGAACAGCCCCGTCGCGAGTATGCCCCGGCGGTGACCGACAATCCGTATGGCGAAGTAGCCGACGAAGGAAATGCCAGCGATCAATACCACCATCCACCAGATCTCGTACGGATTCAGCGCCTGCCAGGGTCCATAGCCCTGATCGGGCAGCACAGGCAGGACCACCACCGAAATCAGCAACATCTTGAGCACGGCATACAGTTCCTGCTGCCGCAGACGATCAACCCAGTGATGCAATGCGGGCTTCATGGCCAGAAGAATGGTGGCGATCACGGCTATGATCGAGGCCAATGTGGTGTACCCGCCACCGGCGGCGGCGCCGAGAGTGAACGTCAACAGCGCGGCGACCGGTGTGGTGATGCCGTAATCGCCATCCTGTCGCGACTCCAGGATATGCGCCACTATGATCAGTGCCGTGACGGAGAGCAAACCTGCCGCCAATAGCACCGTTCCAAGATCGCTAGCCAGCAGACTCAGCACCGCCCCCAGAACCGCCAGCAGTCCGAACGTACGCAGTCCGGCGAAACGCGCTCCTTCCGGTGCCTGTCTTTTCTGCCAGCCCCGCTCCAGCCCGATCAGCAGGCCCACGGCCAGCGCCACCAGTAGTTCAATCCACACGCGCCTGCCTCCTTGTCAGCCGTCGCAATCGCAGCTGTTCCTGCGTCTCGACAATCACGAGCAGTGGTATGCATCCTGTCAACTGAAATCCTGTTCATGCATCCAGGGAATGATCCGTTCAAACGCGGCCTCGATCTGCTCCAGAGAAATCGAATAGCTCAGGCGCAAAGCATTGCTGCAGTTGCTGCCAAAGGTCTCCCCAGGAATGGTGCAGACCCCGGTCTCCTTCAGCAGCCGCAGTGCCACATTGGTACCATTGACGCCTTCAGGCAGGGCCGGGAACAGATAGAAGGCGCCCTCGGGCACATATCCGGTCAGATGTGGTGTCTGCTCCACCAGTTCCACCAGTCGATCCCGACGCCTGGTGTATTCAGCCCGCATCCCCTGGATGAACTGGCTGCTGCCATGCAGGGCTTCGACACCGGCCCACTGGCAAGGCGTATTGGCCACCGTGGTTGTGAACATGTGATAGCGCCGCAGCTTCTTGATCGCGCCCTGGCTGCCGATCAACCAGCCAATGCGCATGCCGGCCATGCTGTAGGTCTTGGAAAAGCTGCTGATCACCATGACATGGTCAAGATCACTGCAGCAGGACAATACCGAAGGGTATTCCTTGCCGTCATAGATGAGGTGGTCGTAGACCTCGTCACTGATCACCTGGATATTGTGGTAGGCAGCCTCCTCCACGATGGCTTCCAGTGTTTCCCGTGGGTACAGGGTGCCGGTGGGATTGCTGGGTGAGTTCAATACGATGCCATAGGTGTGTGGCTCGATCGCGTCAATGACTTCCTGTGGATCAAGCTGGTGGTTGTTCTCCGCCCGCGTCGGGATTTCCGTGACTTCGCCTCCGTTCATCCGGATCAGGGGCGCATAGAGCATGAAGGCCGGATCCGGCACGATAAAATGCCGCCCGGGTGCCGAAACCGCAGTCAGTGCCAGATACAGCGCTTCAGTCGCACCGGTGGTGATCAGGATGTTGTCCGGCGTCAGCGTTCTGTTGTAACGATCTCCGTAGTAGATCGCCAGCGACTCCAGCAGTTCCGGAAGGCCGGCATCCATGGTATACCCGGTCTGTCCCCGCTCCAGTGCCTCCTTGGCGGCATTGACGACGTTCTCCGGTACCGGCAGGTCGGGCTGACCGATCGAAAGATGGATGACATCCTCCATGTGGGCCGCCAGATTGATCATTCGGCGGATGCCCGGAATGGGCATGGACAACAGGGCAGGATTCCAGATCGGGTCCTCGGACTCATAGAACTCGAAATCCATGTTGTTCAGTGTCATGCGCGGCTCCTGGCTTCAGTGATCGAATGGGTTCATGAGAACAGTCGGGGTCTGCGGTCCGTCAATGGCCAGCCCTGCTGGTACGAATGGCCAGCGCGCAATACCAGTGCGTCATTGTAGCGCGCGCCCACCAGCTGCATGCCGATCGGCAGGCCTTCTCCATCAAAACCACAGGGCACGGACAGTGCCGGCTGTCCCGTCATGTTGAACGGATAGGTGAACGGCGTCCAGGTGGGCCAGCGTGTGCTGGGCCAGTCCTCCGGCACCTCCCGGCCGGCACGGAAAGCGGTGATCGGCAATGTCGGAGTAAGGAGCAGATCGTACTTGCGGTGGAAGCCCGCCATCCGCTCCTTCAGCGTGGTGGCCTCGGTCACCGCGCCCAGGTATCCGAGCATACTCAGGCGTGAAGCTTTCTCCCCTACCTTGACCAGTTCAGGATCCATCATCGACCGCTTTCGGGTAGACAGGTCCCGCATGGCGTTGGCCAGACCTCCGTAGAACAGATGACCGAAAGAGCCCAGCGGATCATTGAAACTGGGATCCGTCCGGATCACCTGTGCACCCAGCTCCCGGAAACGCTCGGCCACATCATTGAGGGCCTGCTCCACCTCGGGCGAGACGTCCACGTAACCGAGATTGGGGCTGTAGGCGATGCGCAACCCCTGCACGCCGCCTTCCAGCTCGGCCAGGTAGTCAATATGGCGCCGGGGTATCGCCTGCGCATCGCGCGGATCCGGCTCGGTCAGTACATTCATCATCAGGGCACAGTCCTCCACCGTGCTGGCCATCGGCCCGGCATGGAACAGATTGCCCAAGGGACTGGCCGGCCAGTGCGGCACCTCGCCGAAGGACGGCTTCAGACCCACGATCCCGCACAGTGAGGCGGGTACACGGATCGAGCCTCCGGCGTCCGTGCCCAGCGCCAGGGGCGCCATCCCCATCGCTACAGCAACAGCACTGCCCCCGCTGGAGCCACCCGCGGTCTTGTCAGGATCCCAGGGATTATTGGTCACTCCGTCCAGGGGGTTATCAGTGACGGCTTTCCAGCCGAGTTCCGATGTAGTGGTCTTGCCGACCGGCACATAGCCGTGACGGTCCAGTGCCGCTGTTGCGGGAGCGCTCTTGCCCAGCGTGGCCTCCGGATTGACGGTACGGGATCCGTTGCGGGTCGGCCACATCGGTGTCAGGAACACATCCTTGATCGCCACGGGCACACCGTCCAGCAGCCCCTGTGTGGCGCCATTCTGGTGGCGCAACTCTGATTCGCGTGCCGCGGCCAGTGTAGTGTCCGGATCCACCAGACAGAATCCGTTGGTCTGTGCGTCACAACGTTCGATCTGCTCCAGCACCGCGCGTGCCACTGTGACCGGCGACAGTTCCCGGGCACGGAACCGTTGCATCAGCTGTACCGCTGTCATACGCAGGATTTCCTGACTCATCTGTTGCTCCTGACTCCCATTACCTTCACTGTACTCTGTTCCGCAGGGGTTCTCCGGCCTGCCAGTGCAGAAAGTTACCGACGAACTGTTCTCCCAGCGCCCGCCTCCAGCCGATGAAATCACCCGCCATGTGGGCCGAGATCATTACATTCGGATAGCGCCACAGGGCGTGATCTTCGGGCAAGGGCTCCTCTTCGAAAACATCCAGTATCGCGGTGCCAAGGCGACCGCTGTCAAGTGCCTTCAACAGGGCGCCGGTATCCACGATGGGACCACGGCCGACATTGATCAGACTGGCGCCGTCTTTCATGTTGGCAAATGCCTCATCGTTGAACAGCCCTTCGGTTTCGGGAGTCAACGGCGCCGTGATGACTACGTGATCGCTGTCCTCAAGGCACTCATGCAGCCTGTCCCCTGCATGGACTGCCACGAAGCCGGAAGCCTGCCGCGCGGTTCTGGCGATACCCGTAACGCGCATGCCGACGGCCGACAACAACTGCCCCACCTCGGTGCCTATGGAGCCCGCCCCCACCACCAGCACCCGCTGGTCGCGGATCAGTGCGGTGTCCCTGTGCACCCAGCGTCGTTCCTGCTGGAACCGCAGGTTCCCCAGCATATCCTTGGCCGCGAGCAGGACACCGCCGAGCACGTACTCGGCAATACCCCGGTCGAACACGCCGCGCGCATTGGTGACAGGGATACCGCTGTCACGGAGGGCCGGGAACATCAGGGCGTCCACTCCGGCACTGGTGGCATGCACCCAGCGCACGGATGGTTC
>JAWLFN010000221.1:0-4574 GCA_041685555.1 Gammaproteobacteria bacterium
GCCAGCCACCGCACGCTCAAGTCCCGGCCGCGCCGGCCGCTATCCCCGCTGACATTCGTTTGCAGGGCGCCCCATGAATCCATCCACCCTGATCGGCATGCTGGCCAGTATCGCCCTACTGGGCAGTGTGCTGTTCTTCTCCGCCGAGTCCGGACAGAGCTTCTTCAATCTGCCTGGACTGGCCATCGTCGTTACCGGCACGCTGGCGGCCACCTTCATCAGCTACCCGCTGCAGGAGGTGGTGCGGGTCGTGCGCCTGGTCGGCATCGTGTTCCGACGCGAGAACACCTACACACGCGATGACATCCGGGAGCTGGTGCGGATGTCGCGGCTGTGGTTCCAGGGCGACATCCGGAAGGTGGACGAACAACTGTCGCGGGCCCGCAATCCGTTTCTGCGCACGGGCATCCAGCTGGTCATCGCCAACACCCGCGAGGACGAGATCATCGACATCATGCGCTGGCGCATTGCACGGCTGAAGGCGCGGGAGCGGGCCGAGGCGCAGATCTTCCGCACCATGGCCACCTACTCCTCCGCGTTCGGCATGATCGGCACCCTGGTCGGACTGGTCAACATGCTGGCGGTGATGGACGCCAACAGTCTGGACCTTATCGGTCCGCAGATGTCGGTGGCCCTGCTGACCACGTTCTACGGCATCCTGCTGGCCAACGTGCTGTTCAAGCCGATCGCGGTAAAACTGGAGCGGCGCACCGAGGACCGGCTGATCGCCATGAACATGATCCTGGAAGGCGTGGCGCTGATGAGCAAGCGGCGCCCGCCGTCCGTCATCGAAGAGACCCTGCAGTCCTTCCTGGCCACCTACGAGGACGAGATCCGCGACACCGGCATACCGGCGCCCCGGGGGACCTGACATGATGGACCGTTTCGACACCGGGCTGATCGGGGACGATCCGGCGGGCGACCCGGAGCAGAACGATGAAACCTGGATGATCAGCTATCTGGACGTGCTGACGCTGATCATCGCCTTCTTTGTTCTGGTGATGGCATTGACGCAGCCGCAACAGGTGGTCGACGAGGCGCCGGTGGAACAGGGCCGCACGACGGGTGGCAATACCCTGGTCGAGGGGCAAGGGCTGGAGCTGCTGGACGGCGAGGGTGGCCTGGATGCCCCCGAAGGTGATGGCAACAGTGTCGGCGGTGCCGCTGGCGCGACCCGTGCCGCCGATACACGGATGGCGGACATGCTGGACGCACTGCGCGAACAGGGCGTGGAGGTCATTGCCGGCCGCGAGAACATCACCCTGCGTCTGCCCGAAGGTCTGCTGTTCGACAGCGGCGCCGCTGAACTGAACGCGGACGGACTGCTGTTACTGGATGAACTGCGCGAGTTTCTGTTGTTGTTCCGGGGTCAGGTCTCCGTGGAAGGACACACCGACAATCAGCCCATCCGTACCCGCCGGTTTGCCTCCAACTGGGAACTGTCCACTTCGCGCGCCCTGGCCGTGGTGAGCTTCCTGGCCGATAGCGATGTACCCGAGGAGCGCCTGCGGGCGGTCGGTTATGCCGCCACCCGTCCGCTGGAGACCAACACCACCGCCAGCGGCCGCGCGGCGAACCGGCGGGTGGAACTGTTGTTGAGTGATCCTTGATGGCCGCGCCAGGGCGCGGGATCAGTCAACGCCAGATGAAGGCGTCGCGGTCGAAGGCCCGCATCAGGGTCTGATAGGCCTGCACGTCGTGCGGCCACAGAGCCACCGATTCGCTGCCACGACGCCGGCTGCTGGGCAGCGTGCCCTGCCAGGTACTGCCCCACACCCGCTGCACTGAAGCCTGGCGCATGTCCCGGGCAAAATCGGCGGCCGCCTCAGGCCGTGGTTCGAGCTGCTTCAGCCCCTGCTGCTCCATGTGGGACAGACAATCCATGATGGCGCCGTACTGCGCCTCCAGCATCAATGTGGGCGAATTGTGTCGCAATGCAGTATACGGACCATTGAGCATGAACAGGTTGGGCATGCCCGGCACACACAGTCCCCGATAACTCTCGATGCCATTGGCCTGCCACCGGCGCCCCAGGTCACTGCCGCCAGGCCCGATGATCATGCCCGGCGGCACCAGGGCGTCCGGCCAGCGCCAGGGGGTGGCGAAGATCAGCGTGTCGACTTCACACCGGCTGCCATCCTCACCGATCACATGGTGTTCAGTCACCTCCCGCACACCGGCATCCACGATCCGCACGTGCTTGCGATTGACCGCCTTGTAGAAATCATCCGCATAGTGTATCGGCCGGCTTCCTATCGGGTAACCCGGCGTCAGTTGCCGGCGTTTCTGCATATTGGGCACTGAACGCTTTATGTGATTCCTGGCTCTTTTCTGAGCCTGCTGATGCGGACGTGAACCGGGCACCATGGTGGAAAATTGTGCCTCCTGGCGCTTGAAGATGCGCTGACGCTGTCGCTGCAGCAACCAGGGCGTACCACCGGTCAGCGCTTTTTCCGCCGCGGAAATGGTGCGATTGGCCTGCGGCAGGATCCACATCGGCTCTTCCTGGAACAACGTCACCGAGGCGGCCCGCTCGGTCACATGGGGCACCGCCTGTACCGCGCTTTCGCCGGTACCGATGACCGCCACGTGGCGTCCGGTCAGGTCGAGCGCTGGATCCCATTCACTGGCATGGAAACTGGCACCACTGAAACCGTCCATGCCACTGATGTCGGGCCTTTCCGGACCGCCCAGCGCACCGGTGCCCATCATGATGAACTCGGCGCGAAGATAGCGGCCATCCCGCAGTTCCACCTGCCAGCGCTCCAACTCGGTGAGGTAACGCAGGCTGATCACCTCCACATTGAATTCAATACAGGGAGCCAGACCGTGGCGGTTCACGAGATGATCGATATAGGCCAGCATGTCCTCGCGGGTGGGAAAGCGGTGTGCCCAGTCGTTGAAGGGGGCGAACGAGAACGCACTGAGCTGGGACGGGGTTGCACTGGCGCTGCCCGGCCAGCCGCTCTGGCGCCAGTATCCGCCTGGCTCACTGCCTTTCTCCAGCACCAGAAAATCGCGCCGGCCCGTGGCTTTCAATTGCATGGCCATGCCCAGACCGGACAGGCCGGCACCGATGATCAGGTAGCGCACCTCGTGGGTGCTCTCACTGCCCTTGACGTCCAGGACGGCCCGCTCCCTGGGTACCAGCTGTGTGTTCTGTCCTGTCCGTGCGGTCGTGCTCATGGGCAACTCACCTGTACTGCGGTCTATCGGCTGTGCTGTCGCGCGAACCCGGCCAGATCTCCGATGCTGCGCGAGGCTTCCGGTATCAGCGGGTAGAAGATCGGCCAGACATGTGGCTGATCACGCCATACCTGCAATTGTACATCAACTCCGGCGGCATCCGCCTTCTCCGCGACACGTAGACCATCATCGCGCAACACCTCGGTTTCACTGAGCATGATGAACAATGGCGGAAAGCCAGTGAAGTCGCCATACAGCGGCGACGCCAGGGGAATCTGCTCCTCGGCGCCTGCCAGGTAGAGATTCGCCGCACGCTCGATGGCGTCTCCCGTGAACATGGCGCAACGGGCGCTGTTCTCTTCCAGTGAAGCTCCCGTAGCGGCCAGGTCTGTATAAGGGGACAGGGTCATGATAACGACCGGCAGCGGCAATCCTTCCGCCTTCAGCGCATGCACCAGCGCCAGGGCCAGACCGCCCCCGGCGGAATCGCCGGCCAGCGTGATGCGACGGGACTCCAGTCCCTGATTGTCCAGCAGCCAACGGTAAGCGGCCAGTGCATCGTCCACCGCGGCGGGAAAGGGATGCTCTGGTGCCAGCCGGTAATCCGGTACCAGTATCCGCATCCCGGCCTTGCGTGCCAGTGCCGTGGTGAACGGACGATAACTCAGTGGCGAGCCGAACAGGTAACCACCACCATGCAGGTACAGCATGGCCTGATCGGTCGGCGCATCTTCCGGAATGCACCATTCAGCGGGCACCTCGATCCGGGTTCCTCCCATGTCGCTGTCGAGCGTCAGGCGCTCGATTTCCACCCCTTTTGCCGTTCGCTGGCCACCCATCTTCCGGTCCAGCCAACGCCGAAAGCGCGGCGGGTCGAACGCCTCACTGGTCAGTTTCGGCTTCAGCCGCCAGCGCAGCACGCTACTTAGCAGGCATGAACGCAATGAGCGACGCCTGATGTCGGTTCGATTCAACATGCCGGTCGTCCTCGACAGTGCGGTGGATTCAGGACAGCGCCCCGCGGAAATACTGCACGGCCTGGGCCGGTGTGGCAACCTGAAGCCGGTGGTATCGGGATCCAGGTCGGGGACCACGCACACCCGCTGTGCAGACCTTGACCACTCCACCCACGGTCTCGTCGGGGATACCGATCACGGCGGCTTCGACATGCTGATCCCGCGCTTCAGGGACGATAATGCCTTCAATCGCCACGTGAAACAATGCCACTGTTGCCAAACCGTACACCCGACCAAATAAAAGCCCCGTCAGCGGGTAACCGCTGACGGGGCTTTTATTGGGTATGCATCTCTGGCGCGCACCAGTTGACGCACTCAGAAGGCCGGGCGCATCACATCATGCCGCCCATGCCTCCCATTCCACCCATGCCG
>JAWLFN010000222.1:0-4566 GCA_041685555.1 Gammaproteobacteria bacterium
GCCGTGGGCAAGGCGCGCGAGCGCGGGACTGGCGGTCGCCAATTCAAGCGAGTGCAACGCCGCTCACGGCGCTTGTGACGCGGCTGATCATTACCTTATTTCCCGCATGGCCCACTAGAGGTGGCCTGAACACGATTTTCAGTCCTGCCCGACGTTTCTGCATGCTTTCAGATTGGACTTCTGGAATCATTGCCTCTATTCTCAGCCTGTAAACGCTGGAGGCGCCAAAATGCAGAATATCGTACCGACCCGCCTGACCGCCTGGTCACTGTCCACAATTCTCACAACCGCAATGCTCCTGCCCACGGGAGCGTTGGCCCAACAGGAAGAAAACCACGACTACTGGCAGCCCCAGCGGGAAATGATCCGCCGTGGCCAGCAGGCCGTGTTCATGTGCAACGGCCTGTTCACCTCCGAACGCACGCTGGAGCAGGTGTTCGAGCAGGAACTGGCCTTCCTGCCTGACCCCGTGGGCACGGCCGAGGGCGGTGATTACAACGTGGACCGGGAGCGGCGCGCCGTGGAGATTGGTGTCCCCGGTGCCGTGCCGGTGATGCGGGCCGCCTTTCGTGACGGCATCGGCTGTATCATCCTGCCGCCGGACCAGACCCTGGCCGATATCGACAGATTGCCCGAGCTGGACCTGCCGCCGCCACCTGGAGACCCGGACGACATTCCCTGGCCCGACGGTGACCGGGTGGAAGATCGGCCACTGCCTGACGCCATCGATGCATCCGCCCTGGAGGCCGCTTCCGACTGGGCCTTCGATCGGGACACACCGGAGCAGGATACCCTGAGTCTGCTGGTCGTGTACCAGGGCGAGATCATCCATGAGCGCTATGCGCCGGGCGTTGATGTCTCCACCCGTACCCGCACCTGGTCCACGGCCAAGAGCATTGCCGCGACGTTGATCGGCACGCAGGTGGATGAAGGCCGGATGGCGCTGGACGAGCCTCTGGATATCGAATGGCTGCCCTCGGTGCCGTCACGGGAATCCGACCCGCGCGATCACATCACCCTGCGTCACGTCCTCAACATGTCGAGCGGCCTGCAGACCGTGGACAACAACGGACTGGAATATGCCACCGGTTCCGGGCTGTCATACTGGGCCGGCGCCAGCTCCGTCGACGGTGCCCGCGGTCGCGGCCTGATCCGTGATCCCGGCAGTTATTGGGACTACGAGAACTACGACACACTGCTGGCGGTGTATGCCTTGAAACAGGCCCTTGGCGATGAAAGGGCGTACGCCGAGTTTCCAAGAAGCGCATTGCTCGACCGGATCGGCATGCGCAATACGCTGGTAAGCACCGACCGCTTCGGTGACTTCGTTCTCAGCAGTCAGGTTTACACCAATGCGCGCGACCTGGCACGTCTGGGACTGCTTCATCTCAACAGGGGACTGTGGAACGGCGAGCGCATACTCTCCGAGGAATGGATAGACTTCGTGCGCACCCCGGCTCCGGCGACCTCGGGGCGCGGCAACTTCTACGGTGGTCAATGGTGGCTGGTCCCCGACGACCGGGATGACGTGCCGTCGGATGCCTATTCCACCGCCGGCAACCGGGGCCAGTACACCATTGTCGTTCCGTCCCACGATATGGTCATCGTACGGCGGGGACTGGATTGGGGCGGCCAGGGTTTCGATCGCTGGGACCTGACAAGAGAGGTGTTGAAAGCGATAGATTGACCCTGGAACGGGAGGGCAACGCTGGGCCACCACGAAGGGCAAAACGAATAGATACACTGGAGCGAGTAAGGAAGAAGGTGCATGAGTGCGGCGAACCGGCAATCCAGTTTTCTGCGCGTGCTGGGTCGCGGCGATGTCATTGCCCTGGCCTTCGGCGCCATGATCGGCTGGAGCTGGGTGGTTCTCACTGGCACCTGGATCATGGGCGCCGGCACCCTCGGCGCCGTGCTGGCGTTCCTGATTGGCGGCGGTGCCATTCTGCTGGTGGGGCTGACCTATGCCGAACTGGCCTCGGCCCTGCCGTTCGCCGGTGGCGAGCATGTCTACAGTCAGCGCGCACTGGGTAACACGGCATCTTTCGTCTGCACCTGGGCGATCATTCTCGGTTATATGTCCGTCATCGCCTTCGAGGCCGTGGCCCTGCCGACGGTGCTCAGTCCGCTGGTGCCCGGCCTGGAGATCGGATATCTGTGGCGGATCGCCGGCTGGGATGTCTACCTCACCTGGGTGCTGACCGGTATTGCGGGCGCCGTGCTGGTCACCTTTCTCAACATCATCGGGGTCAAGTCCGTCGCGGTGGTGCAGGCCACGGTCGTGCTGCTGATTCTGGCCATGGGTGGCGTATTCATCGGCGGCGCAGCGGTGACCGGCGCCGCCGCGAACATGCAGCCGCTGTTCAACAATGGACTCGGCGGCATCGCCACCGTACTGGTGATGGTGCCGTTCATGTTTGTCGGTTTTGACGTCATTCCCCAGGCCGCCGAGGAAATCGATCTGCCGTTCCATGACATCGGCGCCGCCCTCGTGCTGTCGGTGGTGTTGGCCATCGGCTGGTACAGCCTGATCATCATTGGCGTCGGCCTGGTGCAGGAGGGGGATGTCCTCACTTCCGGAGTCGCCACCGCCGAGGCCAATCGCCTGGTCTATGGCGACACCGGCGCGACCCTGCTGTTGCTTACCGGCCTGGCCGGCATTATGACCAGCTGGAATGCCTTCATTGTCGGTGCCTCCCGGGCGATCTATGCGCTGGCCAGAGCCGGCATGCTGCCAGCCGCGCTGGGCCGGCTGCACCCACGCTATAACACACCGGTCAACGCCATTCTGTTGATCGGCGCACTGTCCATCATCAGTCCATTTTTCGGTCGACCGGCACTGGTGTGGCTGGTCAATGCCGGCGGGTTCGGCATCGTCATCGCCTACCTGATGGTGGCGATCTCATTCCTGGTGCTGCGTCGCCGCGAGCCGGAACTGCCGCGGCCGTATCGCGCACCTTTTGGCACGGCCATTGGCTATATTGCCGTCGTGCTCTCTATCGGCCTGATCTTCCTGTACCTGCCCGGCAGTCCCGCGGCGCTGGTATGGCCGCAGGAATGGTTGATCATCCTTGTCTGGATCGTATTGGGGGCGGCGTTGTACCGGGCTCGGTGAAGTACACACATCGTCACGCCGTCAAAGGCTCCCTATGACGAGGGAGCCAGTCGCACAGTGAAGTCGGTCACGAAGAATGTTGTGCGACCCTCGAACCCGGAATCAGAACCGCCGTAGACCCAGAGCTTGCCGTCCGAATCCGTGGTGGCGCTGAATTCCTCTCCCTGGCTGGAGACAGTCTTGAGTTGCCAGATCTGCTCCTCCATGGGAACACACTCTTCCTGGAAGTTGGTCATGTCGCCGACGCGCAGCGCATCCTCGCCACCATCGACGGGGCCGCCGCCCTTGTCAATATTGAACCGGAAAGAGTCCTCGTTTTCTGCCACCACCTCGGGTTCGGTGCCGGACGCGCCCAGCTTGATGCCCACTGACCCTCCGGGTGATCCTCCGATGCCGGCACAATTCTGCGGTACCTGCGTGGCGAAAGTCATGGCCAGTTCCACCCGGTATTCCGTATCCGGCCGCAGCCCGTCAAGCGGAGCCTTGAGGAACATGGCCAGGTCGTCCGGCGCGTTGGTCCCGGCCAGACCAAACCCGTTGCGGTCCTCGAGTGGTTGCGGCAGTTGCGTCCATCCGCTTTCAGTGTCGATGGAGTCTTCCGTGGCTTCGGTGAAGTCACCGAATACCGCGCTCCATGGGCCGGCGCCCTGCTCGAAACTGAATTGGATGGTGCGCTGAAATCGCTCCGCTTCGCCGCAGCGCGTCCCTTCGACACCACTTGTGAGACGACTCAACGGCAGGATTCCGCCCGGGAAGTCGACATTGTTGGTGGTCCAGCGCAGCTCCGCCGACTGACAATCGGTGAACTCGATTTCCGCCAGGCCGAGGATGTCTAGACTGGCCGCACCCGTTTCGGAGGCAGTCGGGAAGCGCCCGCCGCTGAAACGGCTCAGCGTGGCCTCGATGGTATCGCCCCGCACGTTGCCGAACCCGGCCAGCCATACAGGCTCTCCGGCGGAGTCATAGGTGAGCCAGCTCACCGCCGCACTGCGCGGATCGATCACCTCGATCTGCACCGCCTGCTGCTCGTTGTCGGCGTTGAACCAGTAACCGGAAAAGCCGCCACGGACGCTGAGTTCCTGCGCCGAGGCATTCAGACTCAGGCCCGTCATGGCCACAAAGATCAGAGAAAAAAACTGTCGGTACATAATTGAAACCGCTCCTGTCTGTCTCGATCCTGAATTTCACCTCCATTGTACAAACATAAAAGGATGGATCAACCATTACCGGGCCGGGAATTGTTGTGAGTCCGCGCCGCTATTTTGAACGTTCGGCCCTGCTCGTTCCATCGACTCGGTCGATCAATCGGCGTCAATAACTGGTCCACTGGAATTCGCGGCTGGAGCAGGGTCTCGAAGCGCTTCACATCCTGAACTTCCGGATCCAGCCAGGCATCCAGCGTGGCGGTGTCCTCGACCGGAAGCATCAGCGGCATTGATCTGGGGTGGATC
>JAWLFN010000223.1:0-4541 GCA_041685555.1 Gammaproteobacteria bacterium
GCCCGGAACCGGAGCAGATCGAGCGCTCGCGGAAGCTGGCAGACAGTCCCTCCACGAAAGAGGACGGCCGCGTGCGGCTCAACATCGCCCTGGGCTATTTCCATGACCGCCAGAAGCAGTACGACGAGGCTTTCGGGCGCCTGCAGCGTGGCTATGAAGTACTGGCCCGGCGCGAGCCTTTTGACAGTGATGGCTACACGCGTGCCATCGATGCCCTGATCGAAGAGTTGACCCACGAGTTCTTTGCTTCCGACCCGGATTCCGGGCTTGACTCGGAACGTCCGATCTTTGTGGTGGGCATGCCCCGGTCCGGAACGACGCTGACCGAGCAGATTCTGGCCAGTCACTCGCGGGTGGCCGCCGGTGGTGAGCTGTCTTCGCTATTGAAGGTCAGCTACCAGACACAGGAACTGTCCGCCACGGGTGAGCCGTATCCGCGCGGATTGAAGTCGATGGACCAGCAGGGATTGGCAACCATGGCGAATCGTTATCTGGAAGACCTGGAACGGGTATCCAAGACCGCATCACGTGTCACGGACAAGCTGCCGTTCAATTTCATGCACCTGGGGGTGATCGCGTTGCTGTTTCCCAAGGCACGCATCATTCACTGTCGACGCCATCCGCTGGACAACTGCCTGTCCTGTTACTTCACCAGCTTTGCCGATAAGATCCGTTTCGCCAACCGCCTGGATACCCTGGGTCGCTACTATCTCGACTACCACCGTCTGATGAAGCACTGGCATGAGGTATTGCCGGTGGAGATTTTTGATCTGCAGTACGAGACCCTGATCGAGGACACCGAGCCGACGGTGCGGGCACTGATCGAGCACTGTGGCCTGCCGTGGGAAGACGCCTGTCTGTCGTTCCATGAAACGCAGCGGGCGGTACGGACACCGAGCCGGTGGCAGGTGCGGCAGCCCATATACCGGGGCTCGATGCAGCGGTGGCGGAATTATGAAAGTCAGCTGCAGCCATTGGTGGAGGTGCTTTCCCCGATTCTTGACGGGTAGTGGCACCGGATACGTTGGGTCGCAACAGGCAGGTTACTGATGCGCTCGGTCATTCAGTGTGACCAGCAGCCCCAACCAGGCTTCGTAGTGCTTCCAGTGGTCAATCGCCGCTCGGTAGACGGGTTGGCGGACCTGGGCGTGGCTGGCGGTCAGCACCGGGCGCTGGGTCCGGTGAAATTCCAGGCATTCATCATGTGGAGGGAGTCCCGCCACTTCCAGCAATGCCGGAATCCTTGCTTCCGGGCTGGAGACCAGTTCTTCGTAGATGATGTCGGTCAGAGAGCCGGGCAACAGGGTCTGCCAGTGCGCCATGATACGCTGGTACTGGCGATAATAGTGCGCCAGGTGATCCAGATTGTGGTAGTAAGGTTCGTGACCGCCGAAGTTGGCGCTGTACAGGGAGAATCCCGTGGCGCGCGGGTCGCGGACACTGTGCAGGATGGGGGCATCAGGGAACAGCAGGCGCAGGAAGCCGGCAAGTTCGAAGTTGGCGGGCATCTTGTCGACGACCCACGGACCGTCCAGGTCGCGCTCGAACAGCGCGTCCAGGTACTGCTCGCGGGCATCCTCCAGCAAGGACGCCTCCTCTGAATTAGCCGGATCGATCGGGCCGCCGAGGCCGGCCTTCTTACGGGATTCAAGGAAACGGGTCTCACATTCATGAGCCGCGCTGAGCTCGCCGGCGGCTTCGACATCCGGATGGCTGGCCAGAATCTGTTCGATCAGGGTGGTGCCGGAGCGTGGCATGCCGATCACGAAGATCGGGGTCAGGTCGATCGGTAGGGGCGGAAGGTGCGTTTTGAATGATGAGGCGGAATACCGATCGATCCGGCGGTCGATTTCCCGTTCGCGTTGTTCCGGCCGGTAGACGATGTCCTGTCGTGCGAGATCCTCCCGGGCGAGCTCGTTGGCGTGACGGAACCGGGCGAACGCCTCCTCGTACTGCCCGGCGCGATCCAGAATGCGGCCGGCCGCGAATCCGGTGTTGATCCGGTCGGTCACTGCCGCATTGTTGTCATCGGCTGTCTTTATGGCTTGCCGCGCCAGCGGATCATGCGGCTCCGGCACCGCCAGCTCGACCAGCCCGAACAGGGCTTCGCCGTGGCCGGGTTCTCGCTCCAGGGCTTCGCGGTAGGCCTTGATGGCGGCATCGGTTTCCCCGTACGCCTTGTGCAGATGACCGGCGAGCAGATACGGAAAAGCACTGTCCGGAAATCGGGATTGCATTTCGCCAGCCAGTCGGCGGCCATTCTCCAGATCCTGCTGTGCGAAGCGCGCGCGGGCCAGTCCTTCCCAGCCGCGACGGTCTTCCGGAGCCAGTGCGATCACGCGCTCGAATGCCCGGGCGGCATTGTCCCAGTCACCGCGCCGGGCCAGCCGGGTGGCCTGCCTGCCCCATACATCGGCGTCCCTTCGTGTTCCCGGTTCTGCTGCCATGGATCAGTTTTCCTGTATCAACTTTTCCAGCACTTCCGACGCACCAATCAGCGGCAGCAGTCTTGCGATCACCTGCTCGAATACGCCCGCATCGGCCGGGATGATCCGCTGCGCTTTCCGGTGTTGCCAGGATAGTGTCTGAATAAGATTGGATGCGACAACGGATGGCTGTGTCAGGTTGTTGATTGGAACCTCGGTGCTGTTCCCGCGAATGCTGGTGCTGACCGGGCAGCAGATCAGCAAGCCTGTCTGTCGGTTGTATTGCTCGGAGGAAAGTACGAGTGCCGGCCTGTACTTGCCGATTTCCTTACCTTTTACTGGCTCGAAATCGAGCCAGATGATGTCATTCCTTTGCGGTATATACTGATCCATCAGTCTCCCCATTCATGATCGTCCGGCATGGCCACTTCATCGGCGTGTGCGGTGTGCGGGTCCAGACCCTGTAGCAATTCACTCTCCGAAAACGGAAGTTTCAAGCGACCGCTATCAGGCCTGTATGCCTGTATGATGATCCTGCCTTCGCTGACTTCAATTTCAACTGGACTGGCGATGTCCAGTTTGGCCTGGGCAAGAATCCTGCGGGACAGTCGGATAGCGGCACTGTTGCCCCATTGTTTGATTTCCTGTTGCATGGCGTACTCAGCATAATGTAGATACGTTTGTATATACGATAGGCCAGATTCGTGAATCGGTCAAGACACACCGGTGCGAGTCAGAAGTCCCCGACCAGATACTGCAATATGCTGACCGCCGCCAGCGGCGCCGTCTCCGTACGCAGGATGCGCGGCCCCAGTGTCATGGGCGTGAATCCCTGCCCGGCGGCGGCCCGGACTTCCTCTTCCGTGAGCCCGCCTTCCGGCCCGCTGAGCAGCGTCACCGGGCTCTTGTCGTGACCCGGTGGCAGAGTCAGGCGCGCTTCGGCATACGGGTCCAGCACCAGACGGCAACCGTCATGCGGCTGCCGCAGCCACTCATTCAGAGGAAGTGGCGCATCGATGACCGGGGCCCGGCAGCGTCCACTCTGCTCGGTGGCGGAGATCGCGACCTTCTGCCAGTGGGCCTGGCGTTTCGCGGCCCGCCTGTCGTCCAGTTTCACCTCGCAGCGTTCCGTGAACAGTGGTGTCACTCGACTGGCGCCGAGTTCCGTGCTCTTCTGGATGACGATATCCATGCGGTCGCCACGCGACAGGCCGATGCCGATGTGGATGGGCAGGACCGGATCGGCGCGGTTGTCGACGGCTTCGGTGGGTAGCAGCAGGGCGCGTTTTTTCGAGACCTCCTGCAGGTCGGCCAGGTATTCACCGTCGTCCCCGTTGAACAGGGCCACCGTACTGCCCGCCTTCAGACGCAGCACGGTGCCGATATAATGGGCGCTGTCACCGGACAGTTCCAGGGGTTGGCGCGGATGCAGGGGCTGTGCAATGAAAACGCGGGGGATTCGCATGACCGGTCCGTTTGGGTTACAACAGGGGTATTATTATGCAATGTGACCGGGGTGTGGAGCCAATCGGGCCTGTTTATCGGATGGGGTGGGTCGTCTGTCGCGACAGACTCCACCCCGCTGCAAGTGTCCGGTACGATTGGCAGGAAAGTGGAACAACCTGGCGAGGATGCCGATATGAAAACCTGTGCCTGTTTCCTGTATGGCTGCCTGTTCGTGTTATGGGCGAGCACTGGGTGGGCGGATACCCCGGTCTACGACGAGCTGACCCGGACGCTGACGGTGCCGGTGGTGGAGGTGGACGGCCAACCCGGGCGCTTCCAGGATGTCGTGCTGGAACCGGACGGTAATGGAGGCTGGATCGTCGCCCGGTTGGACGAAGGGGTTCTGCTGGACAGTGAGTATGTGGAGTCGTTCGGCATGTCAGCGACGGGACACCCCATTGTCCAGCGTAACGTCAACCTCTCGGGCACGTTCCCGAATGGTTGCCCGGAAATCGGTCGGGTCACCCAACGCGTGGAGGGAGATACTATCGAGCTGTTCGTCTACTACGCCATGAACGAGTGGCTGCGAGACCCGGATGGCGTTGCCTGTACCCAGGCGCTGGTTCCGTTTGATCTGTCGATTCCACTGGACACCCGCGGCCTCGAAGC
>JAWLFN010000224.1:0-4541 GCA_041685555.1 Gammaproteobacteria bacterium
ATCGAGGATGGCCGCATCAGCGCCGTCGGTCCCGCCGGAAGCGTGCGCATACCGGACGACGTCCCCGTGCGCCACGCCGCCGTGGCAACTCCGGGCCTGGTCGACGGCCGCTCCGTGGTCGGCCTCGCCGGCGCCCTCAATCAGACCAACGACCAGGACCAGCTGGAGCGCTCCGCGGCCATTCAGCCGGAGCTGCGCGCCATCGACGCCTACAACCCGCGCGAGACGCTCGTCGAATGGCTGCGCCAGCATGGCGTCACCACCGTGCATACAGGCCACGGGCCGGGCGAGGTGATTTCCGGACAGACCCTGATTGCCAAGACCCGTGGCGAGACGGTCGACGATGCCGTGTTTGTCCCCTTCGCCGCCGTGGCGGCGACGCTGGGTGACGGCGCTCTCGTCGACGGCGAGCCACGCAACTCCCCCGGGACGCGTGCCAAGGCGGTGGCCATGCTGCGTGCGAAACTGATCGAGACACAGGAGTACCTCGCGAAACAGGAGGCCGAAGAGCCGCCGGCCCACAACCTGGCGCTGGAGTCCCTCGCCGCCGTGCTCCGGGGCGAGGTACCGCTGATGGTCGAGGCCAACCGGCATCAGGACATCATCACGGCCCTGCGCCTGGCGGAAGAGTTCGGCTTCCGGCTGCTGCTCTCGGGCGCCGCGGACGCGACGCTCGTGCTCGACGAGATCATCGCGGCGGACGTGCCGGTGATCATCCACCCGTTCATGGTCCGTGGCAGCGTCCACGGGGAGCGTCAGAATGTATCCTTCACGACGCCGGCGGAGCTGCTCGAGGCCGGCGTGCCAACCTCGCTGCAATCCGGCTATGAAGGTTATGTACCGAAGACCCGGGTGGTGTTGTTCGAAGCGGCGCTCGGCCTCGGCTATGGCCTGTCACCGGAGCAGGCGCTGGAGCTCGTCACCATGGGCCCCGCGCGCATCCTCGGCATCGATGAACGCGTCGGTTCCCTGGAGGTCGGCAAGGACGGCGACGTCGCCCTGTTTGACGGCGATCCCTTCGAGTACACAAGCCACGTGGTCGGCGTGGTCATCGAAGGCGAGATGGTCAGCGAGATTGTGCGCTGACCACAGCGCCCGGACGCTGGCATTATGGGTCCGATTTCCCGGCCAGGAGTGCTTCAACCATGGAAATGAGCAGAAAGAAGATCGGCAAATGGGGCGGCATCATTATCGCCGTGTTACTGGTTCTCTATGTGGGCCGGGTCGCGCTTTTCGAAATACGACTCGGCATGAACCAGCCGGAGAACCAGTCCACCATCGTCATCGCCACCTTCGATGACGAGGGCAGTCGCCATGAACGGGTCGTGCGACTGGAGCAAATCGACGGCAACGCCTACGTGGCCGCCAACCACTGGCCTCGCGCCTGGTATCGCCAGGCGCTGGAGAACCCGAGGGTGGAGGTGAACATGGGGGATGAATTCGAGCCCTATGTTGCCGTACCGCTGGAAGGCGAGGAAGAAGAAATGCTGCGCGAGGAGTATGACGTGAGCCTCGGGTTCCGCTTCCGCACCGGCTTTCCGCCCCGCCGGTTCCTGCGCCTGGACCCGGCCACTGAATCCCGGGAGAGCTGAGACGACGCCCGGGGTGGCCACTGGTTATGGGGCCATGCGGATCAGCCCGGGAGGCTACTCCCCGGGCACGATCTGGCGCCCCTGGCTGATTACGCGTGTAATACGCTTTGTGTTACTGATATCCGCCAGAGGATCCGCGTCGAGCAGGACCATGTCCGCCTTCATGCCGACCCCGATCGAACCCATTTCATTTTCCAGCGAGAAATAGCGCGCCGGCTCCACGGTGGCCGCCTCGATGGCTTCCAGCGGCGACAGCCCGGCGCGGACCAGCATTTGCAGCTCCGAGTGCAGGCTGTAGCCGGGAATGGACAGCGAAATCGGTGTGTCCGTCCCCGCGCCTACTGGAACACCCGCCCGGTGCATGCGGTCGGTGAGAAACACACTCCACTCCGCAAACCGGGTATCACCGCCCGGCTGCGATGCACGGCTGGCGCTCTGCTCACGCCAGTCCGCCGCGACGTCGGCCGGCAGCCGCGACAGTGCCTCCTCCCAGTCCGCACGCTCATACGGCGGAGCCAGGGCGAACGCATTCAGTCGCAGGGTGGGGACCATGACCGTGGACTCCATGGCCGCGATGACCCGGTCGCATTCGGCCTCGTCATGATTCTCGATGGCGGGAATGCGTTGCAGCGAGTGAAGTGAAGCCCGCAGTTCGGCGCCGGATAGGCCCTCCGGATTCTGCAGACGACGCAGGCGTGTCTGATGTAACGCCGCGGCATCGGCAGCGCAGTCGAGTTCAATATTGCGCAGATGCTCGATGGAATCCACCAGCGGTCCGGCATTGCGTGCGCGCAGCGCCAGCGGTACATGAGAGTCGATCGGCAGTCCACGCTGTTCCGCGGCGGCCACCAGCGCCTCGAAGACATCCGGGCTGACCATCTCGTAGATCTTGATGAAATCCACGCCGGCGGCATCCAGCTCGTTCACCGTGCGTTCGGCGGCTTCCGGCGTGGGCACGGACACCCCGATTTCCGGACGACCCTCACCGTCGTAGACGACGGACTCCCCGTCGAGCAGGGGTCCGGCAAAAAAGACGCGCGGCGCCACCGCTCCGGGGGCTTCCATCTCTTCCACCACGGGCAGCACCCGGTCCAGCAGCCCACCGGTGTCGCGTACACTGGTGATGCCCCAGGACAGGAACAGCTCCGGCATGGCCGCGGTGAGACGGTCGTCGTAACTCAGGTGGACGTGAAAATCCCAGAGACCGGGAATCAGGTATCTGCCGGTACCATCAATGGTCTGGGCGGCGCTGACTCCCTCACCCGCCGGCTGCACGGCGAGAATTTCATCCCCGTCAAAAACCACAGTCCGGTTTTCGCGCACCCCGTTCACGGCATCGATGACCGTGACGTTCTCGATGGCGGTGCCGGTGCCGGGCGGTGGCTCCGAGCAGGATACGAGCAGGGCGATGCCCATAAGGGACAGCAGGCGCAACGCGGCCTGGAGCCGGCCCGGCTGTCGAACTGAACATTCTTCATCACTCATGGGCATTCCCCCGGTGGCTTGCGGTACAATCTGGACAGGCTGTACCAGTATGCCACAGCTCCATGAGTCGTCATCACTGATCCAGCCGTATCTTCCCGTCCATCGAAAGGTGATGACCATGAACTTCCCGCATACCGCACACACCAGCCTCCAATTCCGGGCACTCTGGCTTCTGCTACTGATGAGCTGCACAGGCGTTGCCCTGGCAGACCGCCAGCCCGGTGATGACGAAAGCCTGATCGACGACCCCCGTGTGCAGCACCGCAGCTACACCTTTCCCGCGACCGGGGAACAGATTCCCTACGCCCTGTTCGTGCCCGAAAGTTACGATCCCGAGACGCCGGCGCCGCTGATCGTCTCCCTGCACGGCCTGGGCCGGACCTACGACTGGCTGATGGGTTATGAAGGCTTTCTCGATCAGGCGGAGGCTGGTGGTCATATCGTCGTGACACCGCTGGGCTACATCCGTCGCGGCTGGTACGGCTCGCGCCCGACGGAGGATCCCGTCGACGGGGAGCGCAGCGAGGAGGATGTGATGAACGTGCTGAGCCGGGTCCGCGATGAATACAATGTCGACCCCGGACGGATCTACCTGTGGGGCCATTCCATGGGCGGTGCCGGCACCTACCATATCGCCACCCGCAACCCCGATCTGTTTGCCGGACTGGCGGTGGCCGCGCCGGCCCCGCGGGCCGATCTCGATCCGGGCATGCTGGAAGCAATCCGCCAGGTGCCCATCCTGGTGATTCACGGGGATGAGGACGAGGTGGTCCCGGTGGAACGGACGCGGCGCTGGGTCGGGGAGATGCAGGCACTGGGAATGGCACATCTGTACATCGAAGTGAGCGGCGGGGACCATTCCCTGGTGGTCTCGCAGACACCAGAGAACATGCGCCGCATCGTCGATTTTTTCAACACCGTGGCGAAGTCGTACCTCGCCAACTGAAACGGTCTTCGGACCGCCTCAGTTGACGGCCCCGTCGTCGATGGTGTGGCCAAAGAACACGGCATTCATGAAAAGCCGTGTGGTGCCATACCAGAACGCCCGGAAATTCGGGTTGTCGGTCATGGCAATCACCCGTCCGTCGCCCTGACCGCCGACCACGATGGCGGCGGTATCGGCGAGTTTCTCCAGGTTCTCGTCGGAGACATAACCGCTGGCCAGGGGCTCCTCGGTGTAGTGCAGCGGAGTGGCATACGGGTTCTCTGCCCGCGCCATGAAACGCGTGCTGTTACGGAACACCGGCAGCACCGGGCGGTTGTAACCGTAGCCCAGGGGATGGCTCAGGTCCAGGTTGGCAAGAAAGATACTACCGCCGATCAGCTGTTCCCCGCGGTCGCGGGTCAGATCCGCATAGGCACTCGGGCTTTCCGGGTCGGCGCCGGTGTCCCCTTTCTCGCCATTGCCATCTTCGGTGATGAGTTCGATGTTGGCGATTTCCTCGGCCGCCACCCAATCCAGGG
>JAWLFN010000023.1:0-18447 GCA_041685555.1 Gammaproteobacteria bacterium
TGGCGTCGTGGACGTCGTTCTTGAAGGCTTCCCGGAAGCCGTTGCCTCCGGCCGGCGAAACCTGGGCCATGATGATGGTGATCATGTTCTCCACGGGATCGATCCAGAAACGGGTGCCCGCCGATCCATCCCACCAGAACTCGCCCTGACTGACACTGTGTCCGTATACGGACGGATCCATTGCCACGGCGAATCCGCCCGCGGTCCAGCCAGAGCCGGGCCAGTACGGGCTGCTGCCGCCATCGATGGGCAGCAGCTCGTCGGGGATGGCGTTCTCTGCCGCCAGCCGGACCGTTTCGGGGCGGAGCAACTGATTGCCTTCCACCTCGCCATCCTGCAGGAACAGCAGCGAGAAGCGCAGGAAGTCCTCGGTGGAGGACACCAGACCGACACCGGCGCTGGTCAGCGCGCGCGGCTCTGTCACCGCAATGTCCTCCATGCGATGCGGTTGCAGGTCACCTGCCTGGTCCGGTCGGTATACCGTTGCCAATCGGTCGCGCCGCGATTCATCCACATGGAACACGGTGTCGGTCATGCCCAGGGGGTCGAAGATGCGCTCTTGCAGGAACTCCGGCAGTGACTGTCCGGAGACCGTCTCGATCACCCGTCCCAGCACTTCGGCATGCAGGCCGTATCGATAGCGGGTACCGGGATCCTCGAACAGCGGCAGGGCGGCGGCATTGTCCACCACCTGCTCCAGGGTCTGGTCGTAGCTGAAAACATCATGATTGCGGTACAGGGCGGAGTTGCGGCTTCCCAGGCCCGATGTGTGCGTCAGCAGCTGCAGCAGGGTGATGTCGCCGTTGCGCGGCCGCACCCGCGAGGTGTCCGGGTCATCGGCATCAACCAGCACCGGTTGATCCGCGAATTGCGGCAGGTGGGTCTGCACCGGATCATTGAGGTCGAGCAGGCCGTCGTCATGCAGCATCAGAATGCCCAGCGCCGTGACGGGCCGGGTCATTGAGTAAGTGCGGAACAAGGCATCGAAAGGCATGGGGTCCCGTGCCTCCAGGTCCCGATAGCCCAGTGCCTCACTGTAGACAAGCCGGTCGTCGCGGAGCACGGCCACCACGGCGCCGGCGATGTCGCCACGATTGATCCTGGCCTGGAGTTCATCGCTGGCGCGGGAAAGACCCGCGGCGGACAGTCCCACTGATTCCGGAGGTGCGGTCTCGATGTCCGCCTGGGCCTGGACGAGTGTTGGCGATGACAGGCCGGCCACGAGCGTCAGCGTGGCGAAAAAGGGCATTCTCATGTGTTATTCTCCGAATCAGGGTCCTGGTCTGCTCCCGTTAGTAGGGGCAGTCTTTTGTCGACAGAAGGAGCCAGTATAGTGAACCACTTACAGCAATACGAGAATACACGCCATGTTCTGGATGAGATCGGGCGGTTCCACCGCAGTCTGGCGGAATTATATGACTACCTGGCCAGGCAGGCCTCGGCGCCACGCGCCCAGATGCTGCTGGATTACATGAAGAGCCGGGAGCAGGCCCAGGCCGCGGTGATCGATCTGTACGAATCAGATGCTCCCGCCAAGCTGCTGGATGCCTGGTTCCAGGTGCAGAGTCCCGAGAACCTCAATGATTTCCTCAACCTGCTGAAAACAGATGCGGATCTGACGGTCGAAGAGGTGCGGGAGCTGGCGATGCAGGCCGATGAGTTCCTGATCTCGCTGTTGGATCATGTCGAGCGGATTGTGCTCAACACGGAAATCAAGGCCATTTTCCAGGACCTGAAGCAACTGGAACGCGAGGAAGAGAAAGCCCTGACGCGGGCGGTGAATTCTTTCTGGGATCTCTGAGCCGGGCGTTCAGACTTCCAGCCATTCCCGGCGCACTGCCTCGTCGGCACGCAGAGAATCCGGCGTGCCCTCGTAGACGATCCGGCCATGGCCCATGATGTACAGTCGGTGTGACAGTCGCATGGCGATGGTCAGTTTCTGCTCCACCAGCAGTATCGATACGCCGCGACGGGCGATTTCCCGCAGCAGATCGCTGATCTGCCGCACCACCTTCGGTGCCAGGCCTTCAGTGGGTTCATCCACCATGATCAGCCGCGGTTCTCCCATCAGGGTGCGGCAGAGGCACAGCATCTGTTGCTCCCCGCCGCTCAACGCGCCGCCCGGCACGTCGGCCCGTTCCGCCAGGTTCGGGAACAGACGGAACATCTCGTCCAGTGTCCAGCGCCCTTCCGTCTTGCGGGCCTGCTTCTGACCCAGTAACAGGTTCTGCCGCACCGTCAGTGTCGGGAAAATATCCCGCCCTTCGGGGATGTGACCGATTCCCTTGTGGGCGATCTGGAAATTCTTCATGCCGGCAATCTGTTCTCCACGGAAGCGGATCGAGCCGACCGGTGGCACTTCACCCATGATCGCCTTGATCGTGGTGGAACGTCCCACGCCATTGCGACCCAGCAGGCTGACGATTTCCCCCTCGCCCACATCCAGATCGACACCTCTCAGGATGTGGCTCTTGCCATACCAGGCCTGCAGATCTCGTACTTCAAGCATCATCGATCACCTCGCCCAGGTAGGCCTCCTGCACGGCCCGGTTGCCGCGGATCGCCTCCGGCGTGCCACTGGCTATGATCTCGCCGTAGACCAGCACGGAAATGCGGTCGGCCAGCTCGAACACGATGTTCATGTCGTGTTCCACCATCAACAGGGTGCGGTCTTCCGTCACGCGCCGGATCAGTGCCACGGCGCGCCTGGCCTCGCTCAGGCTCATGCCGGCGACCGGTTCATCCAGCAGGATGAGTTCCGCGCCACTGGCGATGGCCAGTCCCAGTTCCAGTGCGCGCTGGTCCGCATAGGCCAGCTCGCCGGCCGGATAGTGGCGCAGGTCGCTCAGCCCGAGCTGAACCAGTGTTGAGTCGGTCCGTTCATTGAGTCTTTTTTCTCGCGCGACGAACCGCCAGAATGAATAGCGATAGCCCATGGACCACAACAGTGCACAGCGAATGTTCTCGAACACGCTGAGGTGATGAAAAATGTTGGTGACCTGAAAGCTGCGTGCCAGCCCCAGTCGGGCGATTTCATAGGGCGGGCGGTTGTGGATTGCTTCGCCACGGAAGCGGATCGCGCCGCCACTGAGGTGATGGCGGCCGGTGATCAGATGAAACAGCGTGGATTTTCCGGCGCCGTTGGGTCCGATGATGGCATGTCGCTCTCCGGCTTCGATCTCCAGATTCACAGCCCGGATGATCGGCGTGGCACCGAACTGTTTGCTGACCTGTTGCAAGGACAGAATGGGCATCAATGGCTCTCCTCGCCACGCATGGCGGGCAGCGCATTGGCCCGCTCCCAGGCCTTCAGCAACCATGGGGACAGTCGGCGTAATCCGTACCAGGCCACTGCTGCCACAGCACCCAGCAGCAGCCAGCTGATCAGACTGTTCGTGGCCAGTGGCAGGCCGAGATAATGGAACGTGTCTGCGCTGCTGTGCGCCAGCTCGATCAGGCCGATCAGGGACAGCACGAACAGGGCCGCCGGAATGGACGTGATCGTGTATGGCAGGATCAGCCACCGCAGCCGGCCCAGTCGCCAGGCGGGGCCGTGCATCATGATCAGTCCGCTGAGTCCGCGTGGCAGGAACATCACGGTGAGCACGAACAGTAGTCCGAGGTACAGCATCCACATGTCGGTCCAGTCACTGACCACGGAGCCCATCAGGGTCAGCAGCACCGCGCCGATGATGGGGCCGATGAAGAAGCCCAGCCCGCCGATATAGGCCATCAACAGGACTTCGCCGGAGGTCACCAGGGTCAGATTCTCCTCGGTGACGATCTCGTAGTTGATGGCGAACAGCCCGCCGGCAATGCCCGCGAACAGACCGGCGGCGCAGAACGAGATGTAACGCACCTTGCGCGCGCTGTAGCCGATGAATTCAGCGCGTTCGGCATTGTCCCGCACGGCGTTCGCCATACGGCCGGCGGGCGTGCGTGTGAACAGGTACATAGACAGGGTGGCCACGAAGACCCAGAAGGCAGCCAGATAGTAGACCTCGATCTGTTGGCCGAAATCGACACCGAAAAACGTGGGGCCGACGTCTCGCCATCCACTGATGCCGCCTTCGCCACCGAAGAAGGATTCGAAGATCAGTGAACTGGCGGCGAACAGCTCGCCGATGCCCAGTGAGATCATGGCGAATACCGTGCCGGCCCGTCTTGTAGAGAAACTGCCGATCAGCACGGCCACCAGCAGGCCGCCCACACCACCGGCCAGCGGGACGAATACCACTGGCAGGGCCAGGGTCCCGAACTCGACCATGTTGAGCAGGTGAATGGCGATGAAGCCGCCGAGGCCGTAGTACACGGCATGGCCGAATGACAGCATGCCTCCCTGCCCCAGCAACATGTTGTAGCTGAGGGCAAAGATCACGGCGATGGTCATCTGGTTGAGGATGGACAGCCCCAGACCGGAGCTGAACACCAACGGCAGCACGATCAGTGTGACCGCGAATCCGGCCCAGACCAGCAGGTGGCTCAGCATCAGCTTTCCCTCTTGCCGAACAGGCCGGTGGGGCGGAAAATCAGCACCAGCACCAGCAGCAGGAAGGGCAGCACCGGAGCGATCTGGGGCAGCCGGATATCCCACAGGTCGCGCAGGGCGTGGTCCGCCGGGAAGGAGATCCCCAGCAGGTTCAGCAGGTCCTGCATGCCGGCATCCGAGGCTACGGCATAGGACTGCAGCAGTCCGATCAGCAGTGATGCCACCAGTGCGCCCATCAACGAGCCCAGCCCGCCGATCACCACGATCACGAACACGATGCTGCCCAGTGCCAGGGCCATACCGGGATTGACCGTCATGAACGGACCAGCGATGACGCCGGCCAGTCCGGCCAGTCCGGTGCCGACGCCGAATACCCCCATGAAGATCAACGGCACATTATGCCCCAGGCTGGCCACGGTGTGAGGGTGGCTGATCGCAGCCTGGATGATGATGCCGATACGGGTGCGGGTCAGTACGTAGTACAGGCCGATGAAGATGGACACCGAGATGAAGATCATGAAGGCCTGATAGGCGGGGAATTGCTGCCCGAACAGAGTGAACAGCGGGAAGTCCAGCAACTCCGGCTCCTGGTAGTTGCGGGTGGTGCGTCCCCAGAACAGCTGTACGGCTTCCTCGATCACAAAGGCCAGTCCGAACGTGAACACCAGCTCGGCGACATGGCCCTGTTGATAGACATGTCTCAGCCCGTAGCGCTCGATGGTGGCGCCCAGCAAGCCGACGAGTATCGGAGCGATCAGCAGGGCCGGCCAGAACCCCAGATACTGACTGACGGTGAAAGCGAAATACGCGCCCAGCATATAGAAGCTGGCATGGGCAAAATTGAGCACGCCCATCATGCTGAAGATCAGCGTCAGACCACTGGCCAGCATGAACAGCAGCAGGCCGGTCACCAGTCCGTTCAGCGTGGCGAATATCAACCACTCAGCCATTGTCGTGCATCCCTGTCGACGGTCCGAGGATCAACGTGGTCGGCTCATCCGGCATTGCGTGTCCTGGATGGTTTCCTCCAGCGGCGTGGTAAAAACGGTGCGGAGTCCGAAACCGGAATTGTCCGCATCGAATTCCACGTCCTGATCCGTGTGGACGGAGATATGCAGTGGTTGATGAGCCTGGTGATCGTCGGGGCGCATCCACACCGTCTCGCCGCCGATGGACTCGATGCGCATGTCTTCCATGGCCAGGGCGACGTCCAGAGGATCAGTGCCGCCGGCCTCCTTCATTGCCGTCACCAGCATACGCAGGGCGTTGGCAATACGGGCCTGGCTCTGATCATGCTCGGGGAATCGCTCCTTGAATTGCCGGTTGTACTGGCGCTGCGCCTCAGTGAGCGCATTGTTGCTGCGGACCGCATGGACCATGTAAATGCGATCCACACCCTCTTCGCCCAGCGTCTCCGTGATGCCATCATAGGCGGCATAGAACGTGTAGATGGGAATGTCGGCGCCGGCACTGATCAGGCTGCGCGCCAATGAGACCATGTCCGCGCCCCAGTTGCCCGTCACCACGGCGTCGGCATCCGAGGACAGGATCTTGGTCACATACGGTGTGAAGTCCCGGACCTGACCGATGGGATGCAGCTCGTTGCCCACGATCTCTATATCGGAACGTTTTTCATTGAGCCACTCGACTGTCGACTCCGCAACCGCGCGGCCGAGAGAGTAGTTCTGACCGATGATGTAGACTCTTTCGATGTCCCGGTTTTCAGCAATGAAACTGGTCAGCGTGTCCAGCTTCATGTCGACATGGGCATCGAAGCGGAAATGCCAGAAATTGCAGTCCTGCTGGGTCAGGGCAGGATCCACGGCCGCGTGGTTCAGGTACAGTACACTGTCGTCCGGATTGCGACGATTGTGTCGCTCGATGGCTGAGCTCAGCGCGGCGGCGGCGGCCGAGCCGTTGCCGGAAAATACATACCGGGCGCCCTGACTGATGGCGCGGCGCAACTGGATCTGACTTTCCTGGGCGCTGGCCTGATTGTCCAGGGCAAGTATCTCGATCTGCCGGCCACCGAGAATGCCGCCTTCGTTGTTGACCAGGTAATCGGCAGCGAAGCGCAGCTGGTTCAGTCCGCCTTCGCCCTGGGCGGCAAAAATGCCTGTCAGCGGATCAATGAAGGCGATGCGGATGGGTTCCTGTGCCAGTGCTCCGCTTCCGGGCAATGGAAGCAGAGCAACGACCAGCAACAATCGCCAGAACAATGAGCGGAAAAAGGTCATCAGCCGGCATCCTCCTGGGTTCTTGTCCTTGCGCGCGGCAGCAGCATGACACCAAGGTCAATGCGGATCAAGGCGGTAGGCGTGGACGCAAGGGCAGACATGATCAACGGTTCAGGGCGTCCCGGAGCCGGTCGCCCAGTTCCTCCGCGCGCTCGGTGAGTTCATCCTGCAACAGACCGGGTGCGGCGGTAGCCAGTGCCGCGCTGGCGTTGCGAGAGAGCTGGGTAAGCAATGGTCGGGCGATCTGGATGGCAATGTCGGTGGGTGTGCCCTCCATGTCGCGCAATGTGATCGTTCCCAGGTCGACGTCGACCGCGGCGGGCAGAAGGTTCGACTCCAGCCGTCCCCGGATTTCCTCTATGGCGATTTCGCCGACCGAGAATGCCTGTTCCCGGGCCGGTTCCGGCGGCGGCTCAGTGTCCGCCGGTCTGCCGGACACAAGTCGCTCCCGGACCACGTCCAGGTTGGCCGTGGTGCCCTGGAGTTCGTAGAGCACATAGGGGCTGGTGGAGGTGACGCTGTTGATCCTGATCACCTCCGAGCCGATGCTGCCCAGATCGATGTCCACGTCGAGGGCGTCGAATCGCATCATGTCCTGATCACTGAACCCTTCCGGGTTGGCGACCCGGAAGTCCGTGAGCCGGGCATTGCCGTTGGTGATGTCCAGGTCGACGTCCGCCACCGTCACCTCGGTACCCATGGCCCTCGTGCCAGCGGTCTCGATGACGCGACGTGCGAGCGAGTCCATATTGAAAAACAGGTAGAGCAATCCGGATCCGGCCAGCAGTACGATGATTGTGGTCGTGACCAGCAGCTTTTTCATGTCGGGTACCTCTTCTCTCTCGATAACGCGGTCAGGGCACTATAACGGAATCGGAGCCGGAGTGCCGTCCGTTTGTCGATTGCAGCGTGAAGACTGTAGCGGTATCGTAACGTCAATTAATGGACATCGGGGCACGCTGACGTGAGCGAAGTGAGCATCAGAGAGGCCGTACCGGCCGATACCGACCAGATTCTGCGTTTCATCCGCGAGCTGGCCGTTTACGAGAAAGCGCCGGACGCAGTCAAGGCAACAGCCGATGATATACGGGAAGCGTTGTTCGGTGAAAAAGCCACTGCCCGTGCGCTGATCTGCAGTGTTGGAGGGAAAGAGGCCGGTTTTGCCGTGTATTTCCACAATTTTTCGACTTGGCTGGGCCGGCCTGGCATCTATCTTGAAGATGTCTATGTGACGCCGGAGTGTCGCGGTGCCGGTGCCGGTACCGCCATACTGAAGTACCTGGCGCGGTTGGCGGTCAATCAACGATGTGGCCGGCTCGAGTGGAGCGTGCTGGACTGGAACATGCCGGCCATCCGTTTCTATGAATCACTGGGCGCGGTCGCCCAGGATGAATGGATCGGCTATCGTCTGAGTGGTGAGGCGCTGGAAGCGCTGGCCGTGGACGACTGACACCGGGATGTGGTGTCCCCGGCCGGTCTGAGGCGCTGGCTGAACGGACCCGGTATCCATCGCGCCGGCGCCTGTCAATGCCCACCACCCCGTTCCCTGTCGTTGGTGCGGGCGCGATCGGCATACATGTCCTGATCGGCCTGGGCCAGCAATCTCTGTAGGTCATGATGCGCGCCCGCGGTCAGGACGGCATGACCGTTGGAATAGTCCATCGGCGCCTCGAGGGAGGTCGAGAAACGCTGGTGAAGCTGTTGTTGCAGCTCCTCGACTTCATGAGGGCTGCGGTCGACCAGCAATACGACAAATTCATCGCTGCCAAAGCGTGTCATCAGGTCGGCATGGTGGAATGTTTCCTGTAATGTGCGACTGAATGAGGCCAGGCAACGATCGCCGGCGGGTTCGCCATACTTCCTGTTGTAGTCGCGGAAGTGGTCGATATCGAAAAACAGCATGTCCGCGGCCAGATTGAACCGGTTGCAGATCTGCAGCAGCTGGCTGGCCCGCTGCTCGAATCCCTGCCGATTCAGCAGTCCGGTCAATGTGTCGGTGACGGTGTTACTGTCGTTGGCCAGTTCCGTTTCGATCAGCTGTGCCAGATGTTTCAGCAAACGTGTTTCGTCGGTTGACATGGCCCTGGGTGTGCTGTCGATCAGGCACAGCGTGCCCAGCTTGCTGCCGTTGGTGGCGCGGACCGGAGCGCCGGCATAGAATGCGATCCTCGGAGGTCCGGTGACCAGGCTGTTATCGGAAAAACGGGCGTCCTGGCGCGCATCATGGACCACCAGAGTCTCGTCCTGGTCGATGGCGTGGCTGCAGAACGATACATTCCTTGGCGTTTCCCGTACATCCAGGCCCTGTGAAGACTTGAACCACTGGCGTTCCGCGTCCACCAGCGAGAACAGGGCGATCCGGACGCCGAACAGGCGCCGGGCCAGCCGAGTGACGCGGTCAAAGCGTTCCTCGTCCGACGTGTCGAGCAGGTTCAGGGCGTGCAGGACGCGCAGGCGTGATTCCTCATCGTTGCGACTTCGGGCAATCAACCACTCCAGTAGCTGTCGCTCGGGCATCGGGCGTGCGATGTAAAATCCCTGCGCCAGGTCGCAACCGACGCTGGTCAGGTAATCCATCGTGCTTTCGTCCTCGATGCCTTCGGCGGTGGCCTGCAGGCCCAGACCATGACCGAGATCGATGATGGAGCGGATCACGGTGCGGGATTCCTCGGACTCCGCGGCGGTCATGACGAAAGATTTGTCCACCTTGATTTCGGAGAACGGCAGCCGCGCCAGTTGCAACATGGAAGAATAGCCGGTGCCGAAATCATCGATGGAAAGCTGATACCCTCTCATGCGCAGCCGCGTCAATATGTCCAGGGAGGCGACCGGGTCTTCCATGGCGCTGGTTTCGGTCAACTCGAGTATCACCCGTTCCCGCTCGATGCCCCAGTCCTCGCAGAGAGCATCCATCCGGTCGAACAGGGTGAGGTTGTTGAGGGAGGCGGCCGAGATGTTCAGCGACAGGGTGATCACTTTCATGCGCTGCGACAGGTATTGATCGTTGTTGTCGGCGGCGACCTCCCCCGGCAGGCGTTGCAACCATGCCAGGGATTTTTCCAGCACCCGGACCGTCAGCCGGTCGATCAGCCCGCACTGTTCGGCCAGCGGGATGAACCGGTCCGGGTGGACGAGGCCGAGTCGGGGGCTCTGCCAGCGCACCAGTGCCTCAAAGCCCGTGAGAATGCCTGTACGGCAGTGCAGCTTGGGCTGGTAGACCACGAACAGTTCATCGTTCTCCAGTGCCTCCTGGAGCTGCTCCCGGGTGATGCCGGGTTGCTGGCGGTCTCCCGTGTCAGGCGCGCCCTTTTCCCGCGCCGGTGGCGGGTCAGTGGTCCGCGCTTTCGCCCATACGTCCGCGTCATCCGGCGCATGCAGTAACAGTTCGCGCAGCCGTGGTGGCGAGAATGGCTTGGCCAGTACGCCGGCGATGCGCAGACCGTGCTCGGCGGCGGAGCGGGCCGCGGCATCCAGCACGCGGGTGCCGACGCCACTGGTCACGATGATCCTGGCACGGCATTGCAGTTCGGCGAGCCGGATCATGACCTGCACGCCATCCATGTCCGGCATGATCAGGTCCAGGGCGATGTGACCGGGATCCCAGTCCCGCAGCAGGGCAAAGAACGTCTCCGGGTCCGTGGTGTGCCTGGCCTGAAAGCCGGCGAACTCGGCGATGCTCCGGATGGTCTGGCCGGTCAGGGGCTCGTCGTCGAGAATCAGAATACGATCATTATGCATTGTTGTCTCGTTATTCCTGGCCTGACACGCCGTTCCCCGTGTCTGATTGGTGGCAGCGATCACGCTAGCATAGTAGATCGGTTCCGCCAATCGGAGTCACTTGCCCGCGCGGGAGAGGCCTCACGGCGTTCCGAGGCTGTCCCGCACGGCCGAGTGTGTCACGTGGCCATCGCGGATATTGAGGCCCGCGGCCAGGTGGTGGTCCTCTTCCAGCGCCCGGTCGAGTCCCTTCTCCGCAAGGGTGAGCACAAACGGCAGTGTGACATTGCCCAGTGCTTCGGAGGCGGTGGCCGGCACCGCGCCCGGCATGTTGGCGACACAGTAGTGGACAACGCCGTCCACGACGAATGTCGGGTCCCTGTGCGTGGTCGGGCGGGTGTTCTCGCAGCAGCCGCCCTGGTCCACGGCCACGTCGACCAGGACCGAGCCGGGCTGCATGGCGCGGACCATTTCGGCCGTGATGATGCGGGCGGCCGTGGCGCCGGGAACCAGCACGGCGCCGATCACCAGATCGGCTTCGGTGACGTGACGGCGGATATTCTCGCCGGACGCGTGGATCGTGGTCAGGCGGCTGCCGAATCGCTGGCTGAGCCGCTCCAGCTGGTTCATCGACTTGTCCAGCACGCACACGTCAGCGCCCATCCCCAGCGCGATGCGGATGGCGGCCCCACCGACAGTGCCCCCGCCGATGACCGTGACCTTGCCCGGGGCCACGCCGGTGGCGCCGCCCAGCAGAATGCCGCGTCCGCCCGCCGGTCGCTCGAGGTGGGCCGCGCCGGCCTGCACGGAAAGCCGGCCCGCGATCTGCGACATGGGAATCAGCAGGGGCAGACGCCCGGCATCATCGGTGACGGTTTCATAGGCAATACACGTGGCTTCGCTATGGCAGAGGCTTTCGGTCAATGCCGCGTCGGCGGCCAGGTGCAGGTACGTGAACAGGATATGGTCGGGCCGCAGCATGGCGACTTCCGGCGGCTGTGGTTCCTTGACCTTGACGATCAGTTCGGCGGCCTCGAACACGGAGGCGGCATCCGCGACCACGGTCGCCCCCGCCCGCCGGTAGGACTCGTCATCGAAACCGGCCCCGTTGCCGGCTCCTGATTCGATGAACACCTCATGGCCATGCGCCACCAGGTCGGTCGCGGCCGTCGGCGTCAGGCCGACCCGGTATTCTTCAATCTTGGTTTCAGCGGGCGAGCCGATTCTCATGGACGAACTCCTTGCATAATGACCGGGAATTGAATAACTTACGCTTCCCGCAAAAGAATTACAAAGGCTTCTCTCCCATGAAATCCGCTTTCCGCCCCCGGCGACGTGCCTTTCCGGCCGTTTCGTTGCTGTCTGTCCTGCTATCCATGCCATTGACCGTCGGTCTGGTCGAAGCACAGCAGAATGTTGATGATTCCACCGTTGTGTACGATGCCGCGTACTTCACACAATACAATCCGGTGACCGCCCAGGATATGCTCAACCGCATTCCGGGACTGGTTTCACCCACCGGCGGCGGTTTCGGTGGCGGCGGTGGCGGACGCGGCCTGGGTGGCGGTGGTGGTGATCAGTTGCTGATCAACGGCAAGCGCGTGGCCGGCAAGGACAATGCAGCGTCCGATCAGTTGTCCCGGATCAGTGCCGATCAGGTCAGTCACTTCGAGATCATCCGGGGCACCTCCGCGGCGCTGGATGTGCGGGGCAGCAATCAGGTGGTGAACGTGGTGCTGACCGAGGCCCTGTCCAGTCATACCCTGTCCTGGGAAGTCAATGCCGACCACTACCAGGACGACCATGTGCAGCCCGGTGGGCGCTTCGCCTGGAACTACCAGGGGCCGGCGCTGACGGCCGTGTCCAGTCTGTCCGCCGAGCCCCGCCATGACCATCGCATCACCAACGAAAGCAGTGTGCAGGGTGACTACTCTCCCAATGACCGCATCCATGAGACCCGGACCCGCGATCAGACCGATTACAGCCTGACCACCAATCTCGGGTACACCATCAACGAGTCCAGCAGCACCCGCCTGAATCTGCTGTACAGACAGAACGATGACCCGACCGTGGTGCACCGTGAAATCACGGATCTGACCGGTCCTTCGCCCATACAGATCCAGGAACGCGAAGACATTCCCGGATCGCGGGACAACTGGGAGATCGGGGGCGACTACCAGTATGACTTCATGAACGGAGACCGCTTCAAGCTGCTGTTCATCGTCAATCGCGCCAATCAGGACAGCGTGCGGGAGCGATATGCTGCCGTCGGCGATGCACCGGAGGAGAAGGATCTGTTCGTGGACAGCCGCTCCATCGAACAGGAGCGGATCGTGCGCACCTCCTGGACTTCCGGGTTCGCGGACAGTCAGGATATCGAGGCGGGCATCGAGCGGGCCTGGACCGGGCTGGATTCCTCGCTCCGGGTGGGTAGCGCCTCGGCTGGCGGTCAGCCGTCGCCGGTTTTCGGCGGATTGCCGCCAGTCGACCTGGCCATTGCCGATTCAATGGTGGAGGAGGTGCGGTATGAACCGTTTCTGATCCACAACTGGCAGATCAGTCCGCGCATGTCCCTGGAGAGCACGTTGCTCTACGAGTCATCCGAAATCACCCAGAGCGGAGATGTGTTCCAGAAGCGGGATTTCGGTTTTCTCAAGCCCAAGGTGGACTGGCGCTTCAACGTGAGCCCGGCACTGCAGCTGCGCGCCTCGGCCCAGAAGGTGGTGTTGCAACTGAGCTTCTCGGACTTCGTGGCCTCCCGTGATGACCGGGATGATGATGCCGCCACCCTGGCCGGCAACAGTGAACTGTCTCAGGAACAGGTGCACCTGTACGACTTCCGGTTCGAGTACCGCCTGCCCGGCGATGCGGGTGTGATGGACGGGCGTTTATTCTGGATGAAGCACTATGACGTGATCGAGCGGATGGATGCCACCCCGGATGAGCCGACCCCGACCTCGGTGGCCGGAAATATCGGGGATGGACCGATGTACGGGTTCACGCTGAATGGCAGTCTCCGCATGACGAGGTTCAATCTGCCCGGACTGCTGCTGACCTCGCAGCTCACCGTGCAGGACTCGGAAATCACTGATCCTTTTCTGGGAATCGATCGCCGGTTCGAGCGCTATGAGCGCGGCCGTTTCCAGCTCGGTTTCCGTCACGACATGGCCACGCGCAACGTCAGCTATGGCATGAACTGGAACAATCGGTTCGACGGCAACATGAAACGCTATGATGTCGACAACCTCGAGCGCTACGAGGGAGAGCCCAATGTGACCGCCTTTGCCGAGGTCGTCGCCTTTGAAGGCATCCGTGTCCGCCTTGACGCCCGCAGCATGACTTCCAACGTGCAGTGTCGGCAACGCACCCGGTTCGACGGCCGCATCACCTCCGGCATCATCACCGAAATCGAGGACATGTGCGCCACCTCCGGCCGGGTGGTGGCCCTGAAGATCTCCGGCACCCTGTGACCTCAAGCTCCAGTTCTGGCGGCCGATAAGCCAGCCAGCCTTGCCGGATTTGACGGCGCCCGCCCCATGGGCGCCAGGACTGGAGATCAATCCCATGCTGAACCGTCTTACCCTCGTGCAGAAACTGATCATCGCGTTCGGCGCGGTGGTCACCGTGTTCATCGCACAGAACCTGCTGACACGCCTGCAGATGACCACGGTGGACGAGGCCGCGACGCAGACTCTGCATACCGTCGATGTCATGGCCGATGCAGATGCCCTGCTGCTGGCGCTGGTGGACATCGAGAGTGGCGAGCGGGGGTTCGCCCTGACTGGCGATGAGCGCTTTCTTCAACCCTACGAAGAGGGACTGCGTGCGTACGAGCGTCGTATGGGCCGGTTGCGGGAGCTGGTGGTGGACGACCCGGCGCAGATGCGTCGGCTGGATGAGCTGGACCGGCAGTATCAGGGGTTTCTGACCGAAGGCGTGGAACCGATCATCGAGTTGCGCCGCCAGGTCGACGCGGCGGCGGGGGTCGTGGCCGAACCGGACCTCAGCAGTGTGTCCCAACTGGCCAATGAAGGCACAAGCCGCGCCTACATGGCCGACATGCGGACCCTCATGGATGAGTTCATTGCCGTCGAGGACCGCCTGCGGCTGGAACGTGACGAGGCCATGACCGCGACTCTGGGCAGCGTGGGTCTTTTGTTGCTGCTCGGCCCGGCCATCGCCTCGGTGCTCGCTGTCCTGATCGTGCTCTGGCTGGCCCGGGACATGCAGGGGCGTTTCCGCACTCTGCTGGACATGGCCCATGCCATCGGTGATGGTGATTTCAGTCGGCCCATCGATGCCAGCGGCAGTGATGAAGTGGCCGAGGTTATGGCCGAGTTCGATCGGATGCGGAAGACCCTGGCGACGACGCTGGCCACCATCCGTGGCGGATCGGAGCGCCTGGTGGGTGCCGGCGGCAAGCTGGGTGACACCGTGCGGTATCTGGGGCGATCGTCGGACGAGCAGAACGAGTTCTCGTCGCGCATGGCGGCCACCACCGAAGAGCTGACCGTCAGCATCTCCGAAGTGACGCGAAGTGCCGAGGAGGCCAGGGACATTTCCTCCACTTCCGAGTCCATGAGCCGGGAAGGAAGCGAGATCATTCTCGGCAGCGTGTCTTCCATGCGGGCCATCAGCGAGCGCGTGCAGCACGCGGCCGGTCGGATCAATCAGTTGAGTCGACAGTCCGACGAAATCTCCAGCATCATCAGTGTCATCGATTCGGTCTCGGAGCAGACCAACCTGCTGGCGTTGAATGCGGCCATCGAAGCGGCCCGGGCCGGCGAGCATGGTCGCGGGTTCGCGGTCGTGGCCGACGAAGTGCGCGGTCTGGCCCAGCGCGCCGCCGAATCGACCCAGGAAATCTCCCGCATGATCAATGAAGTGCAGTCGGGCATCCAGTCCGCTGTTACCGAGATGGAGTCCACGGTCGAGCAGGTGGGACGCGGCGTGGAGGAAGCCAATCGGGCGGGAGATGCAATCCGGGAAATCGAGGCAGGCGCGCATCGCGTGCTCGGTGTCGTCGATCACATTTCCAATGCCCTCCGTCAGCAGTCCGAGGCCTCTGATGATGTGGCCCGTTCCGTAGAGAAGATCGCCAGCCTGTCCAGCGAGGGCGCCTCCCAGGTCCATGAAGTGCGACGGGTTCTGGATGAGGTCAGGGCATTGTCTGATGAGCTGGAAGCGGAGATCGGCAAGTTCGTGTTGGGCAGTTAACCTGTGAACCCGTCGGATTCAGGGTGAAATCGTTCATCTCTTGTGGTACACAGGGACACTGATTTCAACGGACAGGGGGATATGTCATGGGCGTGGAAGTAAGTGGCCTGTTGGGTCTGATCTGGCTGATCATCATCATCTGGGCGGTCATCCAGGTGGCGCAGAGTCCGGCGGGCGGTGTCTCCAAGTTATTGTGGATTCTCCTGTTGCTGTTTCTGCCACTGATCGGTCTCATCCTGTGGCTCCTGCTGGGGCCGAAGCCGCGCTGACGGCGGTCGCCCAGCGTGATCAGGGGCGCTCTGTTGTCATACTGTCATGTTCTTGCGCGATACTGCGGACAAACGGATATTCCGCGAGAGGGTAGTATGAACATCGCAGCATTTCTTCGAGGCATGGCATTCATTCTCACGCTGCTCTGTCAGTTGTGGGCTGTGGCATTGTACGCGGCGGAGCCGGATGGCGGGACCGACTGGTATGCTGATGGCGAGGCCGCGCTGCAGGCCCGTCTGGAGCGCCAGCACAACACCGGCCAGGCACGCAATATCATCCTGATGATTTCCGACGGCCACGGTGTGGGCACCAATTACGCGACCCGGCTGTTTGTCGGTCAGCGGCAGGGTGACAGTGGCGATGATCACGTGCTTCCCTTCGAGACTCCGGCGTTTTACAGCGCACTGGTGAAGACCTACAACACCAATGCCCAGACTCCGGACTCGGCCGGCACCGCCACGGCGATCATGAGCGGCGTGAAAACGCGCGCCGGCGTAATCAACGTCAGCCAGGATGTGGTGCGCGGAGACTGCAGTACACTGTCCGGCAATCTGCTCACTCCCCTGTCACGGATCCTGTCGGAGGCGGGCAAGTCGGTCGGTGCCGTCTCCACGGCCGGCATCACCCATGCCACTCCCGCAACGGTGTATGCCAGCTCGGCGGACCGCAACTGGGAAAGCCGTGTACCCGATGACTGCGAGGGGCAGGTGGATATTGCCCGACAATTGCTGCAGGCGATGCAGGCCGGTGAACTGGACATTGCCATGGGCGGTGGTCGGCGTAACTTCGTTCCCGAGGGAGCGGCGACGGAAGAGGATGGAACCGGCGTGCGTCTGGATCAACGCCATCTGATCAATGAGGCACAGCAGTCCGGTGTGCAATACGCGTGGAATCAGGAGACGTTCTCCGCCCTCCAGCTGGATGGCACGCCCGCGTTGGGTCTGTTCGAGGACGGCCATATGCAGTACGAGGCCGATCGCGAGGACGAGCCGTCACTGGCGGAAATGACCGAGGCCGCGATCCGGGCGCTGTCGGCCAACGAGCAAGGCTTCTTTCTCCAGGTGGAAGCGGGCCGGGTGGATCATGCCCACCACGCCGGCAATCTGGCGCGAACCCTGCATGATGCGGCGGCATTTGCCGAAGCCGTGGCGGTGGCCGACCGGCTTACGGACGATCGCGAGACATTGCTGATCGTCACCGCCGACCATGAACACGCCATCGCATTCAATGGTTACTGCGGTCGTGGCTCCGACATCCTGGGACTGTGCATGGGGATCGATCCGGCAGCGGACTGGCACACCGGCCAGCCCAATGAAGCGGCCGACGGCAAGCCCTACACGGTGGCCGGCTACCTGAATGGCGCCGGCTCCATTCTGCTGGACGAGAACCTGGCCCGGGACGGTCGCCCGCAGATTTCCGAGGAAGAGCTGGGCAGTCTCGACTACATGCAACAGGCGCTGATCCCGATGGCTGGTGAGACACACTCCGGCGAGGATGTGCCGGTCTACGCCAAGGGTCCGTTCGCACACCTGCTGGATGGCACGGTGGAACAGAATTACCTGTTCCACGTCATGCTGCATGCCGCCGGTACTGAATCGCCCTGACCCCGGCCCGGGTGTTTCATGCACATAGGGCTGGCATGCGCGGGTGTTGCATGCCCTGACGGTTCTTTTCGGTGCGCCGGATGGGATAGACTGACGGCGCTTTCTTACTGAAAAGGACTCCAGACAGATGCCGTTGAAGCTTCTGGCCGTCGGTGACATGCACCTGGGCCGCTATCCCTCCCGACTGCCCGCTGCTTTCGCTTCCGATCGTCGTGCCCTGGGGCCGGCGGGTGCCTGGGAGCGGGTCGTGGAGCACGCCATCAGGGCCGGCGTGGATGTCGTGGCGCTGGCCGGCGATGTGGTCGAGCGCGAGGATGATTTTTTCGAGGCCTATCGTTCCCTGCAGCGCGGCGTGCAGCGCCTGACCGATGCCGATATCCGGGTGGTGGGAGTGGCCGGCAATCACGACGTGAAAGTGCTGCCCCGCCTGGCGGAGCAGCTACCCGGGTTCCACCTGTTGGGTGCCGGTGGCGAGTGGGAGAGCTGGACTCTGGAGGCGGCTGGTACATCCGTCACGCTGCATGGCTGGTCATTTCCCAAGGCACAGGTGCCGTACAGTCCGCTGGACGGCGCGGTGTTGTCCCGTGGGCCGGGGCTGAATCTGGGCCTGTTGCACTGTGACCGCGATCAGACCGGCAGTCGGCACGCACCAGTGCGCTCTTCCGAACTGGCCGCCACCGACCTGGATGGCTGGATGCTGGGACACATTCATGCGCCGGATCCGCTGTCCGTGGATCGGCCCTCCGGCTATCTGGGCTGTATCAGCGGTATGGATCCCGGCGAGCCCGGAGATCATGGCCCCTGGTTGTTCACGATCGAGGGGGGTCGTCTGCGGGCGCTGGAGCAGTGGGTTCTGGCCCCGTTGCGCTGGGAGACGATCCGTCTGGACCTGACGGACCTGGAGGACACCGAG
>JAWLFN010000225.1:0-4474 GCA_041685555.1 Gammaproteobacteria bacterium
CCGCCGATGCCACCATGATGGCTCCGCTTATGCAGAAAACAGCAATCCCGGCCAGCCGGGTCATGATTCTGGTCCAAGTCTTGTTCACCGGTGCATTATACCCTGCCTGAGTGTCAAACGTGACCCGCATAACGGTATCTGGCTCACAGCTTGTGCATTATAGGTCAAGTTGTTTGTTGAAAAAGTTTGATAATTTATTGAAAGTTCTATGTAAGTTTGGTTTTATGCATACTGAGTTGTCCAAGTGTCGCCTGAGGGCAGGTGTTACGGGCATCATCAAGGATGGCGAAAGTGGCGGAATCGCCGTGGGCATTCTATAAACAATACAAGAAACGGGTCCACCGGGGTGGAACGGGTTCCGGACGGAAAATTTGAAACTTTTTGCAAAAAAATCAAAGACTTTGTTGGGCGTTGACGTCAGTTCGACGGCGGTGAAGATCGTGGACCTGCGGCCGGACTCTGCAGGCTGGCGGCTTGAGAACTATGTGATCCGGCCGCTACCCGACAAGGCAGTGCAGGAAAAAAACATCCAGGACGCGGGGGCCGTGGCCGATTGTGTCAGCCAGGCGCTGACATTATTGAAGCCGGCCGGGCGCACCTGTGCGGCGGCCGTGGCCGGATCCGCCGTGATCACCAAGGTGATCGAGATGAATGCCCGCCTTAATGATGCGGAACTGGAGAACCAGATCATCGTCGAGGCCGACCAGTACATTCCCTATCCGCTGAGCGAGGTGGCCATCGATTTCGAGCGTCAGCCCGGTGCTGATCCGGAGGCGGAGACGGTGGATGTGCTGCTGGCCGCCTGTCGCCGCGAGAACGTGGATGGTCGCGTCCAGGCACTGGAGGATGGCGGGCTGGATGTGAATGTGGTGGATATCGAGGCTTTCGCCATGGAGCGGGCCTGTGCCCTGCTGGAGCACCAGCTGGATGGTATGCCGGAGATGCTTGCGGTGGTGGATATCGGCGCCAGCGCCCTGACACTGTATGTGCTGCGCAACGGGCAGACGATGTATACCCGTGAGCAGCTGTTCGGCGGCAAGCAGCTGCTGGAACAGATCCAGCAACAGTTTTCCCTTTCCCCGGACGAGGCGGACAGGGCCCTGCGCCGGGGCGAATTGCCTGACGAGTACGGTGACACGGTGCTGACCGGCTTTCGCGAACAACTGGTGGGGCAGATCAATCGGGCGCTTCAGTTCTTTTTCTCCTCCAGCCACTATAACGAGGTGGAGCAGATCGTGCTGGCAGGTGGCGTGGCCGTTCTCGAGGGGCTGTCCGACAAGCTGGAGGAAAGTGCTGGCACTCCGGTCACGGTCGCTGATCCGTTCCGTGATATGGATACCGGCGACAAGATCAATCGGTCGGCCCTGGCGACGGATGCGCCGGCCTTGATGATTGCCTGCGGTCTGGCCATGCGGAAACGGTACTGAGTCATGCGTGGAATCAACCTGTTACCCTGGCGGGAAAGGCTCAGAGAGGAACGCAAGCGCGAGTTCCTGGTCATGATGGGTGGGATCGTGGTGATCGCGGCCGGACTGGTGTTCCTGATTGACCGTTATTACCGGGGAGAGCTGGACGGGCAAGAGGCCCGCAACAATATTGTCAGCACGCAGATCGCGGTCATGGACGCCCGCCTCGCCGAGATCAGCCGCTTGCGTGAGCAGCGTGCCGACATTCTCGATCGCATGGAAGTGATAAGGGATCTGCAGGGAACGCGTCCATTGATCGTTTATGTATTCGACGAGCTCGTCCGTGCACTGCCGGACGGTGTCTATTTTGACACGGTGAGCCGTGAGGGTGATCTGCTCAGCATCGAGGGTGTTGCCGAATCCAATAACCGTGTGTCCGAGTTGATGCGTCGTCTGGACGAATCCCGGTGGTTCCGGGAACCGGGGCTGGAGAGGATTTCAGCGACTTCGACCAGCTGGTTCGGTAGTACCGGGGCCAATGAGTTCTCGCTGACGTTGCAGCTGGAACAGATGGGGCAGGTCGTCAATGGCATGGCCCGGCGGGCGGAGGCGGAGTGACATGGCTTTACTGTCGCGTAACAGCAAGTCCGATCCGGTAAGGCCGGATCAGCCCGGCGCGGGACGCCGCATGATCCGCGAGCTTCGCGATTTCGACTGGAACAATCTGGGCGATTTCGAGGCCATCGGGGTCTGGCCCGGTCCCGTCAAGGCGGTGATCGTGCTGGTCGTGTTTGTGATCTGCCTGGGCGCGGGGTACTGGTTCGATGTGCGGCACCTGCAGGATCAATTGACGGCGGCTGAGAGAGAACAGAACCGGCTGATGGAGGAATACGAACAGAAAGCCTTCATGGCATCCAATCTGGAAGCGTACCGGGAACAGACCGCCCGGATGGAAGAGGAGTTCGCCGAGCTGTTGCGTCAGCTGCCCGGTCAGACCGAGGTGCCTGATCTGGTGGATGACATCACCGAGACGGGACTCGGCAGCGGGTTGGCATTTTCACGCATAGAACTCAATGACGAGGTAGTGCATGAGTTCTATATCGAGCAGCCGATCGAACTTGAGGTGGTTGGCGGCTTTCATGACTTCGGCTCGTTCGTCAGCGGTGTGGCATCGTTGCCCCGGATCGTGACATTGCATGATTTTCTGATCGAGGCGGGTTCCGACCGCTCCAGCCTGAACATGCGGATCACGGCGCGTACGTATCGATACCGGGAGCCACAGGTGGACACGGGGGAGGTGGCGAATGCCAGTCGATGATCTGTTCCCGACGCGCCGTGCGATGGCGGGGCTGCCGCTTGTTCTGAGCGCCCTGTTGGTCGGCTGTTCCCCCGGGAGTGAGACAGCGGAGCTGCGTCAGCGCCTGGGGGCCATCGCCGAACAGCCCGCTGGAGAGATCGAGCCCCTGCCGGAATTCGAACCCTACGAGGCTTTCACGTACAGTGCCGCTTCGATGCGAAGCCCGTTCGAGTTGCCGCATGCGATGGCGGACGACGAGGATGGAGAGGGCCCACGGATGGTGCAGCCGGATCTGACCCGTAACCGGGAGCCGCTGGAGGCATTTTCCATCAATACGCTGGAAATGGTTGGCATGATCCGGCAGCGCGGGCGCATCATGGCGCTCGTGCGGGACACCTCGGGACAAGTGCACAGGGTCTCGCGCGGATCCTATATGGGCCGCAATCACGGGCAGGTGGACACCATCACTGAAGAACGGATCGAGTTGACCGAGATCGTGCCAGCTGGCGATGGCGGCTGGGTCGAAAGGCCGAGAACGGTTGAACTATCACAATGAGGGGGTGCGGGATGAGGCAGATCACCTGCGTGATAAAAGGCTGGCGCGCTGCTGTGCTGCCGGTTCTGCTGATCGTCGGGCTGTTTTCGGGCAATTCCGTCCTGGCCCAGAATGAGGATGCCGCAACGTTGCAGAGTCTGAGTTTTGCCGACCTGCCGGGGACCGGATTTGAAGTGCGACTGGAGTTTGATGGCACACCGCCCGAGCCGGACGGATTCGTGCTGGAGGACCCCCCACGTGTTTCCATTGACCTGCCGGCGACCCGCAGTTCTCTGGGGCAGCGTGAGTTTCCGATCAGCAGTGGCAATACGGAAAGCCTGATGGTGCTGGAGACCTCGGATCGAACCCGTCTGGTATTCAACCTGCGCGCGCCCTCCCGATATGAAACGCGTGTGGACGGTGATGCCCTGGTCGTGAGCCTGTCCGCCAGGCCGGGTGACGAAGACGCTGGAGCCGGCGACGTAGCGGATACGCTGACGGCGGGCGGTGCGCAAGCGTCACGTCCGGCGGAAACAACGACGGACACACGGATACTGGATGTAGACTTCCGCAGCGGCGACTCGCGGGGCGAAGGTGTGCTCGTGCTGGAGCTTTCCGATGCCAATGCCGTCGTCTCCACAGACCGGCGGGGCCGTGCGGTGGAGGCGGTTCTGGACGGGGTCACGGTGCCGGCGGATGTCAATCGTCGCTTTGATGTCAGTGACTTTGCCACACCGGTCAGCACGGTTGATGTGCAGCCGGATCAGGGCGATGCCCTGGTCGCGTTGCAGATGGAAGAGGACTTCGAACATGTCACCTGGCAGGATGGCCGTTTTGTCCATATCGGTGTCAGTCCGGTGCGTGAGGATCGGGTCACTCAGGATCCGGCCAGCGAGTACTCGGATGTCATGATCTCCCTGAATTTCCAGGACATCGATGTCCGCTCGGTGTTGCAGATCCTGGCGGACGAGAACGATTTCAATCTCGTGGTCAGCGACGCGGTCAGCGGAAGTGTCACATTGCGGCTGGACGAGGTGCCCTGGGATCAGGCGCTGGATCTGGTGTTGCAGTCTCGCAATCTGGACAAACGCATGGTCGGCAACGTGCTCTATGTAGCGCCCGCCAGCGAGATCGCGACCCAGCAGCAACTGGCTCTGGAGGCCAACCGGCAGGCACAGGAACTGCAGCCGTTGCAGACGGAATATATCCAGGTCAATTATGCCGATGCCGGTAACA
>JAWLFN010000226.1:0-4463 GCA_041685555.1 Gammaproteobacteria bacterium
AGCGTCTCGCCCCGCTGCAACTGTCCCCGCTGCTTGAGCGCATGGTAGGAAGTGGTATAGACCATGGCAAAACCGGCCGCAGTCGGGAAGTCCATATTGTCGGGGATCTTGCGCAGGCTGCCAGCCGGCACGATGACCTGTTCGGCCATGCCGCCAATCGAGGGAGTGGCCATGACCCGGTCGCCCGGTGTGAAACCCTCAAGGTCGTCCCCGACCTTGCTGACCACGCCTCCGACCTCCGAGCCCGGAGTGAACGGCATGGGCGGCTGGAACTGGTATTTGCCCTCGATCTGCAGTGTATCCGGGAAGTTCAGTGACGCGGCATGTACCTCGACAACAGCCTCCCGTTTGCCCGGCTCGAGTTCATCGATTTCCTCCAGAACCAGATTTTCCGGCGGTCCGTACGACTTGCAAAGGATGGCTCTCATTTGACTCCCCCTGTAGAACGTCTGCTCGGTAAAACCGTGATGAATGATTCAAGCATTTTTGCGGCACAACCTCAATCACCCGTATAATGCCAGCCAGATGAAAAGTCCACTGATCCTGAATGATGCCAGACGGCAGCGGTACCTGCGTGAAGCAGGGATTGCCATGTACTGGCCACGCCGCAGACTTGCCGGAGCCGGTCCGTCGCGGCAGTATCATGGTCACGCCCACCTGGTGACGGATACGCTTTCCGGAGCCGGGCGAGCTCCCGACGATGCCTCGATTCCGGAGCCGCCCGATCTGTCTGGACTGAGAGGTCAGCTACAGGACGCGCCGACATCGGCGCGTCCTCAGAGCGTGCCGTCCGGAGAGGCCCGAAGTCCGGTCGAGGCAGCCACAGGCCCGGCGTCGGGCGTATCCCGGACATCGGACGTGCAGCTGGGCAGTGGGCGGTCGCAGACTGAAGCGGGCGTGACGCTGACATTCCGCTTCACCTGTTTCTTGCCGGATCAACGGCTGATGGTTCTCGCTGCCCACGAAGAATCCCGATTGGCGGCAGAGTCATGGCAGATGCTGCAACGGATCCTGGCGGCGTTGAACCCCCGTTACGGTACCATCGAACTCGACGGGGAGCCTTTTCAATGGCCCCTGGATCCGTCCATGCCGGCCGACCTGGAAGGTGCCCGACAGATGGTGGGTGCCTTTCTGCGACGTCGCTGCGGACGACAGGGAGTGCCGTACCTGCTGGCACTGATGGATGACCCGCCTCTGTGGCTGTTTCCGGCAGAGCATGCGGAAAGCGCAGAGGTGTGGCAGAAAATGGTCCATCATCCCGGTCTGGACATGCAGGTCCTACGGGTGCCGTCGCTGGAAGCCATGGCGCGGGACAGCGCCATCAAACGGCCGGCCTGGGACGCCATGAAGTCGCTGATCGCGCCATTGGCCGGATCCTGACAAGAGTGATGGCTTGATGCGGTGCAGACGGATGGAAAACATGGATCTTGATCAGGTTCTCTACAATGAGAACGTGTCCTATCCTCACCCGTGGACCCGGCGGATTTTCCAGGACTGCATGAGGGCCGGTTATGAGTGCTGGGTGCTCGAGGACCTGGGTATCGTGGCGGCCCATGCGGTGCTCAGCGTCGCTGCCGATGAAAGTCACCTGCTCACGCTCTGTGTGAATCCCGATTATCGACGGCGCGGTCTGGCGCGCCGTCTGCTCCGGCATGTGCTGGAGCAGGCCCGGCAGGCAGGGGCGCGACAGTGCTTCCTGGAAGTGCGTCCTTCCAATGGGAACGCCCAGCGACTTTACTATGGCGAGGGTTTCGTTCGGGTTGGCGAACGCCGTGACTACTATCCGACCGGTACTCCCGAGGAACGTCGCGAGGATGCATTGATTCTTCTGCTGACGTTACAGGAAGAGGCTGTCTGAATGTCCACTTCGCACAAGCGGTTGATGCTGTCTCTGGTTGCGCTGCTTGCAGTGTTGATCGTGACAATGGGGCGTGGTGATGACCGCCGGGCGGAAGCGGATCTGGCAGCCTCCCTGGATGAGGTACAGGCCGACTGGATCGGCGAGCGCATTTTCATCAACGAATGCAATGCGCGGATCCGCTGTCTGACCAGCTGGAATATCGGGGAGGACTTTCCGTCGCTGGGTATCGGTCACTTCATCTGGTATCGGGCCGGACAGCAGGGACGGTTCACGGAGAGCTTCCCGGCACTGCTGTCGTATTACGATGAGCTTGAGGTAAGAGTGCCGGCCTGGTTGGCCAATCCCGATGGCAGAGAACAGCCCTGGCCTGACCGCGATGCCTTTCTGGCGGCTCGGGACGGTGACAGGCTGTCCGGTCTGCGGGAGTTTCTCGATGATACCCGCGATGTCCAGGCCCGGTTCCTGATCCGGCGGCTTCAGAATGCGTTGCCAGCATTGGAGGCAGAAGCGCCCGAGCCCGACGCGATCCGGTCCCTGTTCCTGGAAGTGGCCAATAGCTCTCCGCCGCATGGTCTGTATGCGCTGGTGGACTACGTCAACTTCAAGGGGGAGGGAATCTCGGCTTCCGAGCGCTATCGGGGCGAGGGTTGGGGGTTGTTGCAGGTGCTCGAGCATATGCAGGGTCTGCCTTCGGATCAGCGGGTGCTTGTGCGTTTCTCGCAGGCGGCTGAAGCCGTCCTGCTCAGAAGGGTGGCCAATGCGCCGCCCGAACGGCAGGAGGACCGCTGGATGGCGGGTTGGCGCAATCGCGTGGCCACCTACCGGCCCACGGGGGCACAGTGACCGGAAATGATTAAACCTGGACGCCATCCGGCCGTTATTGAGAGAGAGTGGTGGTGACAGACCTTCCTGATGACCATGACCCGCCACGCGGAGAGAATGGATGAGTGAACCGGTACGTCCGAAGCCGATGACAGGTGCGCCGGCCCTGTCGGTCCGGCATCGACTGTTGCTGTGGGCGGCTCTGGTGCTGGCGCTCGTGAGCGTCGGCGGCCTGTCCGGCATGCTGATCTGGCAATGGAGGACAGACAACGTTACCGCGCGGGCCGTGGAGTCGATCAGGACGCAGCATGAGACTGCCATGACATCGCTGATCGGCCTGGAGGAGCGGCTCACCCGACAGGCCGAGTTTGCCGATCAGCTGGCCGGGCAGGTGGACAGGTTGTCCACCCGCCTGACGGCTGTGGACGTGTCTGATGCCGAAAACGCCGTGATCGGGCTGCAGAGAATCCTGATCCGCCAGGAGCGGGATTACCGGGATTTTCTGAACGCGCTGCAACGCGGTATGCTGGCCCTGGACCGGATGATTCCGCGCTCGGGCGCGTGGCGGCAGGAGCTGGAGGAAACACTGCAGGAAGGTGTGGCTTTGAGCGAGGCTAGAGAAGACTACGTGTTCAGTCTGCGTGAATAGCGCTTGTCCGGCACCGCTGTTGCGGGTAATCTGCCCGCCACTTTCGAATGGACTCTGGACAGGACATGAGTTACGAGCGATCCAATATACGCGCGATGCAGGGCTACACGGCCGGAGAGCAGCCGGAGAGTGAGCACGTCATCAAGCTCAATACCAACGAGAATCCCTTTACGGCACCCGATACCGTCGCCGAAGCACTGCGTCGGATTGATGTGGCTGATCTGCGACGGTATCCGTCGCCACTGGCGCAGTCATTTCGTCAGGCTGCGGCCGACCTGCACGGGCTGAACCCGGACCAGATCATTCCGGTCAACGGCGGAGATGAGCTGTTGCGTCTGGCCATCACCACGTTCGTGGACCCGGGCCAGGTGATCGGTCTGGCCGAACCCAGCTATTCGCTTTATCCCGTGCTGGCGGCCGTGCAGGACTGCAAGGTGGTGAGAGTGCCGCTCAATGATGACTGGTCGCTCCCGGAGACCCTGGCAGAGCAGTGGAACCGGGCTTCTGTCCGGTTGGCATTCGTGGTCAATCCACACGCGCCTTCGGGGCGCCTGGAGTCGGTCGAGAGGCTGGACCGCCTGGCAGCGGCATTCAGCGGCGTGCTGCTGCTGGATGAGGCCTATGTCGATTTCGTGGATCCCGGGATCGGCCACGATGCCACGGTTCTGGCGCGGCGCCATGACAATGTGCTCATCCTGAGGACCCTGAGCAAGGGTTATTCCCTGGCCGGTCTGCGTTTTGCCTATGGTATCGGTGCTGAGACGCTGCTGGCCCCGATGTTGTACAAGACCCGTGACAGTTATAACACAGACCATATTTCGCAGCAGCTTGCCAGGGCGGCGCTGGAAGGCCGTGATCAGGCGGCGGCTGGTTGGCGGAAAGTACAGAATGAACGGGCCGCACTGGCCGAATCGCTGGCGGAGATGGGACTGGAATGCCTGCCCGCGCAGGGCAATTTCCTGTTGGCAAGGGTGCCCGCCCGTGGAGCGCTCACGGCCGCCTCGCTGTATCAGCTGCTGAAGAATGATGGCATACTGGTGCGCCATTTCGATCAGGACCGGTTGCGTGACCATTTGCGTATCACCGTGGGAACAGCAGAGCAGAACCGGCGCCTGCTGGATCGCATCAGGG
>JAWLFN010000227.1:0-4439 GCA_041685555.1 Gammaproteobacteria bacterium
CCGAACCCGAACCCGAACCCGAACCCGAACCCGAACCCGAGCCCGAGCCCGAGCCCGAGCCTGAGCCTGAGCTGGAACCGGCGCCGGAGCCCGAGTTGGAGCCCGAACCTGAGCAGGCGCCGGAAACCGCGTCGGCACGGAGGCAGGCCGGTCGGGTTGAATATCGAACAGATGACCGGGATGCCCTGGATGGTCATGTATTCGTGGATGACTATGATCCCGATCAGGACGACGATGAGGAGTATGACGACGACCTGGACGACGATGATCTGGATGATGAGCTGGAAGAAGCGTTGAACGATCTGCGGGATCAAGAGGATCCTGTGTCACCGGCGCAGTCCGGACGCGAGCCGTTCGAACCGGTGGACGATACCTGGCTGGATGAGCCGCTGGAGACAGACGAGCCAGCGCCTGAATCGACGGCGACCCGGCAACCAGCGCCGCAGGCCGGGCCGGCTTATGATGCCGAGCCGGCACCGGAGCCAGAGTCGGAACTGGAACCAGAACCAGAACCGGAACCAGAACCAGAACCAGAACCAGAACCAGAACCAGAACCAGAACCAGAACCAGAACCAGAACCAGAACCAGAACCAGAACCAGAACCAGAACCGGAACCAGAACCAGAACCAGAACCAGAACCAGAACCGGAACCGGAACCGGAACCGGAGCCAGAATTCGAGGAACCGGCGGCCGCCCGTGCTCGCGCCGGCTACGAGGAATATGACGAGTACGATTTCCCTCCGTCCGGTCGGACCGAGGCGGAGTCGGATGCCGATAACCGGGAGCCGGCGATCTCGGCCCGCGATGACTTTGACATTCTGCTGGATGGTTTCGAAGACGAACGGGTTCAGCGCATGGAGGAGCTGGAAGAACGTCAGGACACCGCGTCGAAACGTTTCATGCAGTGGGCCGGCAAGCGTATGTCACGCGGTCTCCGTCGCGCGGCCCCGGGGCGCGGGGTTGACGATGAGAGCCGCGGTACACAGCCGACGCGGCGGGAAAAAAAGAAGGCCCGGAAATCACAACGTGACGAAAGGGCCGCGCAACAGACCGAGTTGGACCTGTTCGACGATGGACCGGTGCAGGACAGTGCCGCGGAAGACATGGCCCCGACGGAGTCCCGCGATACAGAAGAAAAGGTTCGCGCCCCTGAGCGGGAAGCGGAAAACACCCGGGATGCTTCCAGCAACAATAATGTGGATCCTGACTACAGTGAAGTGCTGGTAGTCAATGTCATGGCGCCACCGGACCAGGAAATCCATGGTGACGAACTGCTGCCGGTGTTGCTCAGTGCCGGGCTCCGGTTCGGCGACATGAATATTTTTCACCGTCACGCCCAGGGCAAGACCGGACCGGTATTGTTCAGTGTGGCCAACATACTCAATCCAGGTACGTTCGATCTGAATGAAATGCATGAGTTTACAACACGTGGGTTGTGCTTTTTCCTGACCCTGCCGAGCGTGATCAATAACATGCAGGCCTTCGAACACATGCTGCAGACGGCGAGTCAGGTGGGCGATGCACTGGATGCGGAGCTGAAGGATGACTACCGTAGTGTGATGACGGCGCAGACCGTCGAGCATTATCGCGAGCGCATCCGCGCTTTCGAACTGCACCAACTGCGTCTGCAGGCTGCCCGCCAGTAACAGGGACCGCGCCGGCCATGACCCGGTTCGAAGTACGAGGTTAACCCACTGTGTCCGAGCTTACCCGGAAACTGCCCGGATCCCGGAAGGCCGCGGCAGAAGAACTGCAGCGGTTGCGCCGGGATATCGAATACTATAATGCCCGTTACCATCAGGACGATGCGCCGGCCATTCCCGACGCCGACTATGACCGATTGTTCGATCGGCTGCTGGCTCTCGAGGCACACTGGCCCGATCTGGTGACAGAAGACTCGCCGTCCCGGCGCGTCGGGGCCGCGCCGGTCGACAGCTTTCGTCAGGTCACCCATGAACAGGCCATGATGTCATTGGCCAAGGTGGTGGCCGAGGAGGAGCTGCAGGCCTTCGAGCATCGTATCCGCGAACAGCTGGACCATCAGGGTACCCTTGCCTACAGTTGCGAGCCCAAGATCGACGGTGTGGCCGTCAGCCTGCTGTACGAGGACGGAAAGCTGGTCCGAGGCGCCACGCGCGGCGACGGGGTCGTCGGTGAGGACATCACTCACAACGTGCGCACCATCAGTGATATTCCACTGCGACTGACCGGCACCCGCCCGCCACGGCGACTCGAGGTCCGTGGCGAGATCTACATGCCGCGATCGGGGTTCGAGCGCATGAATCGGCAGGCCGGGGAGAGCGGGGATCATGTGTTTGTCAATCCGCGTAACGCCGCATCCGGTGCGCTTCGTCAGCTGGACCCGAGGGTCACCGCACAGCGCCCGTTGTCTTTCTTTGTCTACGGTGCTGGTCTGGTGCAAGAGGCCGGCGACTGGCCGCGGACCCTGAGTGACACCCTGGACAGGCTGGGCGAGTGGGGGTTTCCGGTGAATCCGCAGCGCTCGGTGGTGGAGGGTTGGCGCCAGTGTCTGGCGTATGCGCAACAACTGCTGGAGCAACGCGATGCGTTGGATTACGAGATTGATGGTGCCGTGTTCAAACTGGATGACTACCGTCTGCAGCAGCATCTTGGCGCCACGGCGCGCTCGCCACGCTGGGCAGTGGCGTGGAAGTTTCCCGCCGAGGAAGCCGCCACCTGGCTTCGGGATGTCGAGTTCCAGGTCGGCCGCACTGGCGCGATCACTCCGGTGGCCCGACTGGAGCCGGTGTTCGTCGGCGGTGTCACGGTCAGCAATGCCACACTGCATAACATGGCGGAGGTAGAGCGTCTCGATGTCCGGATCGGGGACCGGGTGGTGATCCGCCGCGCCGGGGATGTGATCCCGCAGATTGTCCAGGTGGTAAAAGAGGAAGACATTCCAGCGCCCCTTCGCGATGAGGCCCCGGTGAAGCGTCGGGTGATCACCATGCCGGAGCATTGTCCCGCCTGTGGCAGTGCGGTGGAGCCTGATGGTGAGGTGTTATACCGTTGCTCCGGTGGTCTGGTCTGCCCGGCCCAGCGCAAGGAATCCCTGAAACATTTCTGTTCCCGCGGGGCGCTGGATATCGAGGGCCTGGGTGACCGTCTGATCGAGCAGCTGGTGGAGGCGGAACTGGTGCACGATCCGGCCGACATTTTCTGTCTGCAGCGTGAGTCGTTGCTGGATCTGGAGCGCATGGGCGAGAAATCCGTGGACAATCTGCTGGCGGCCATCGATCGCAGCCGTCATACCACGCTGCCCAGGGCGCTCTACGCGCTGGGTATCCGTGAAGTGGGCGAGGCCACGGCGGTGGCATTGGCCGCGCATTTCGGTAGTCTGGAAGCACTGATGGAAGCCGACGAGGAGGCGCTGCGACAGGTCGATGATGTCGGCCCGATCGTGGCCCGTCATATTGTCGTGTTCTTCGGCAATGACGATAATCGTGATGTGATCCGACGTCTGCGCGAGGCGGGTGTGCAATGGCGGGAACAGGCGCGACGGGAAGTCTCCGATGCCCTGGCCGGTCAGACATGGGTGCTGACCGGTACCCTCGAGGCCATGACCCGTGACGAGGCCAAAGCGCGCCTGCAGGCGCTGGGTGCCAGGGTATCCGGCAGTGTCTCGAAGAAGACCCACTGCGTGGTGGCCGGCCCCGGTGCTGGCTCCAAACTGGCGAAAGCCGAGGAACTGGGTGTGGATGTGACGGATGAACAGGGCCTGCTGGCATTGCTGGCGGAGCACGAGTCATGATGCCGCGCGATCGCCGCGCGTCGGCAGTACCGCGTGTACTGCTTGTGGGCGCACTGGCGCTGTGGCTTGGCGGTTGCCTGGGCACCCGCCCCGAGAATCCGGATAACGTCTGTTCCATGTTCGAGGAGCGCCGCTCCTGGTACCGTGCCGCCGAGAGCGCCGAGCAGGACTGGGGCATCCCCGTTCCCGTCACGATGGCCTTCATCTACCAGGAGTCCGCCTTCAATGCCCGAGCCCGACCCGAGCGCCGGCGCCTGCTTGGCTTCATTCCCTGGTTCCGCCCCTCGAGCGCCCGTGGCTACGCCCAGGCCATCGACGCCACCTGGGAAGCCTACCGGGACGACACCGGCAACCGCCTGGCCGTGCGCAGTCACTTCGGCGATGCCGTGGACTTCATCGGCTGGTACAACCGCAACAGTGTCCAGCGCAATGGCATCTCGTCCCGTGATGCGCGCAATCTCTATCTGGCCTATCACGAGGGCAATGGTGGCTTTGCCCGGGGCACGTACCGGGACAAGCCGTGGTTGTTGAATGTCGCGGACCGGGTGCAGGCCAATGCGGATCGATACGCGGGGCAATACGCGCAGTGCCGTGAGGACCTGGCGCGGCCGTGGTGGCAACGCATTTTCTTCTGAAACACTAGCTTTTCCAGCCGCCGTGGTCCGGG
>JAWLFN010000228.1:0-4393 GCA_041685555.1 Gammaproteobacteria bacterium
TGGTGGTCAGTTACGGTCAACTGCTACTGCGTGATCGCGAAGACATGACACTGGACTACACGGTGGGTGCCGGGGTACGTAATTCGGATGACGGTGTGTCCGGCACCAACGAGCCCATATTCCGGGTTTCCACTGAATATACATGGGACTTCAATGATAATGTCCGTTTCCTGCAGGAGCTGAGCTCGGATGCCGGTGACAGCGCCACGGTGACGCGGTCGGAATCCACCATCGAATCAGACGTGATGGACAATCTGTCCCTGCGCTTCTCGCTACGGATGCGCCATCAGAGCAAGGTGCCGGTCGATCGCGAAGAACTGGACACGGAAACCTCGTTCACCGTCGTTCTGCAGTTCTGAATCATGACCCGGTACCTGACACCAGACACCGCGGAGCAGGCCAGCGCACAGCTGGCCCGGCTGGATGACGCCCGGATCCTGGCCGGTGGAACGGACCTGTTGACCCGACTCAACACCGGGACACCGGCGCCAGCCGCGATCATCGACATCAAGCGCATTGACGAGACCACCACGATCCGGGAGGAAGACGGCGGCTGGATCATCGGCGCGGCGGTCAGTGGTGCCGCACTCGGCGAGCACACCGTGCTGAAGGCGGTCTGGCCCGGCGTCGTCGAAGCGGCCAATCTGATCGGCTCCACCCAGATCCAGAGCCGTGCCACCCTGGGCGGCAATCTGTGTAACGCCTCGCCGGCGGCCGATGCGGTGCCCGCGTTGATCGCCGCCGGCGCGCGTTGTCTGATCGCCGGACCGGAAGGCCGGCGTGACGTGGCCGTGGAAGAGATCGTCACCGGTCCGGGACAGACCAGCCTGGGGCGCGGCGAGTTCGTTATCGGCTTTCGCCTGCCGGCTCGCCCGCCACGCAGCGGTGACGCCTACCTGCGCATGATTCCACGCACGGAAATGGACATCGCCGTGGCCGGCGCCGGTGTCAGCCTGACGCTGGACGAGGATGACTATATCGTCGACGCACGTGTGGCACTTGGCGCTGTCGCTTCCACCCAGTTGCTGGCGCAAGAAGCGGCCGCGCTGTTGACAGGAAGGCGACCGGACGATTCCGTTCTGCCGGACTTCCAACGGGCCGTTCAGAGTATCTGCCGGCCGATCAGCGACAAGCGCGGCACGGCCGGATACCGCAGTCATGTCGCCGGCGTGCTCGCTGGACGCGCCGCCGGCATCGCCTGGAACCGCGCTCGGCAGGCTGGTCGGGCACACGAGGAGGAGTGATGAGCAAACTGCATGTCACCAGCCGGATCAATGGTGAACCCACCGAATTTCTGTGCGAGGCGCAGGAAGTGCTGCTGCATACCCTGCGCGACACGCTGGGACTGACCGGCACCAAGGAAGGCTGCGCCACCGGCGACTGCGGCGCCTGCACCGTGTTGCTGGACGGACGTCCCGTCTGCTCCTGCCTGGTGCTGGCCGCCGAAACGCAGGATGCCGATGTCGAGACCATCGAGAGCATGGCCTCCGCCGAGGGGCTTCACCCACTACAGCAGCAGTTCCTGGAGCAGGCCGCACTGCAGTGTGGCATCTGCACACCCGGTTTCCTGGTGGCGGCAAAGGCATTGCTGGATGAGAACCCCGACCCCACCGAGGAACAGGCCCGCTACTACCTGGCCGGCAACCTGTGCCGCTGCACCGGCTACGACAAGATCATCCGCGCCGTGCTGGATGCCGCACGGCAGATCCGCGAACAGAACCGCGAGGTGGAATCCGCATGACTGAACAGCCGCCTACGTTCCGCTGGGTGGGCCAGCGCCCGGTCCGCCCAGATGGAGAGGACAAGGTCACGGGCCGCGCCGCCTTTGCGGCGGATTTCACGCTGCCCGGCCTGTTGCAGGGCGCCGTGCTGCGCAGCCCCCATGCGCATGCCCGCATTGTCCGGGTGGATACCAGCCGGGCGCTGGATGTTCCGGGCGTCAAGGCGGTGATCACCGCGGCCGACTTTCCTGACATCCCCGACGAACTGGCCAGCAACAACGGCGGACCACCGGATTTCCAGGATCTTTCCGACAACATCATGGCCCGGCACAAGGTACTCTATGAGGGACACCCGGTGGCCGCCGTCGCCGCCACGTCGATGGAAGCGGCCCGGAGGGGCCTCGCAGCCATAGAGGTCGAGTACGAAGTCCTGCCCCATGTCATCAACGTGCTGGACGCCATGGCCGAGGATGCGCCAGTCCTGCACGAGGACATGCGTACAAAGGGTATCCGGCCGGCTCCGGAGCAACCCTCCAACATTGCCAGCCGCCACGAACAGTTGCTGGGCGACCCGGACAGCGCCATGGCGGATGCCGACGTTGTACTGCAACGGGAGTTTACCACGGCACCGGTACACCAGGGCTACATCGAACTGCATGCCTGTACGGTGCGCACCAATGCCGACGGCCACGCCGATATCTGGTGCAGCAGCCAGGGCCAGTTCATGGTCCGCGCCTACACGGCGCGCCTGCTGGACATGCCCCTGTCAAAGATCCGCGTATTCCCGCTGGAAATCGGCGGCGGCTTTGGGGGCAAGACCACCATTTACCTGGAACCATTGGCGCTGCTACTGTCCCGCAAGAGCGGGCGGCCGGTAAAAATGCAGATGGACCGCCAGGAAGTGTTCCGGGCCAGCGGGCCGACCTCGGGCAGCTATATCACCATGAAGATCGCTGCCCGGCGGGACGGCACGATCACCGCCGTGGACGGCACCCTGTGCTACCAGGCCGGCGCGTACGCGGGCTCGCCAGTGAAACTCGGCTGCATGACCGCCTTCGCCCCTTACGACATCCCCCACTCCCGGCTGGTCGGCTACGATTTGGTCAGCAACCGGCCCAAGGCCGCCGCCTACCGGGCACCCGGCGCTCCGATGGCCAGCTTTGCCGCGGAAAGCCTGATCGACCTGCTGGCGCGGGAGCTGGACATGGACCCGATCGAGCTGCGGCTGAAGAACGCGGCGACCATCGGCACGCAGACCGCCTATGGCCCGAAGTTCCGGGAAATCGGCTATGTCGAGACCCTGAAAGCAGCCCGCAACCACCCGCACCTGAAGGAACCGCTGGGCCCCAACCAGGGGCGCGGTATCGCTTCCGGGTTCTGGTTCAACATTGGCGGCCAGTCCAGTGCACGGGTCAGCATCAACGAGGATGGTACGGCCGTGGTCACCACGGCCAACCCCGACATCGGCGGCTCACGAGCCTCCATGGCCATCATGGCGGCCGAGGTCCTGGGCATTGACGTGGCGCATGTACAGCCCCTGATCGCCGACACCGATTCCAGTGCCTACTCGGACCTCACCGGCGGCAGTCGCGTGACCTTTGCCATCGGCATGGCAGTCAGCGAGGCCGCGCAGCATGTCGTGGATATCCTGCGTGAACGCGCCGCCCTGCTCTGGGACGTGGATGTAGAGAGGGTCGAGTGGCACGATGGCCGCGCGGAATCCGTGGTCAACGGAGAACAGAGTCGGCTGTCACTGAAAGAGCTGGCCGCCAGCAGCGCGAAAACGGGCGGGCCGATTTCCCACCAGGCCACCATCAATGCGAAAGGCGCTGGCCCGGGGTTCGCTACGCATATCTGCGACGTGGAAGTGGACCCCGATACCGGCTACACGAAAGTCCTGCGCTATACCGCCATCCAGGACGTGGGGCGGGCCATTCACCCATCCTATGTGGAAGGCCAGATGCAGGGCGGCGCGGCACAGGGCATCGGTTGGGCGCTGAACGAGGCCTACGTGTACGATGATGAGGGACACCTGCAGAACCCGGGCTTCCTGGACTACCGCATGCCGGTGGCTTCCGACCTGCCCATGCTGGACACCGTGATCATCGAGGTGCCCAACCCCAAACATCCCTTCGGTGTGCGCGGTGTCGGAGAGGTGCCCATTGTCCCACCACTCGCCGCGGTGGCCAACGCCATCGCCCGTGCCACCGGCAAACGGTTCACGGACCTGCCCATTTCTCCCGAGCGCATCGTAGGGTTGAAATGACGGCTGTCACGCATCAAGAACGAGGAACTGCCCCATCATGCCGCGGTCCTCATGTTCCAGCGTGTGACAGTGGAACATGAAGGGGATGGTCTCGTGCGCGTAGTCGGTGAATGACATGATCACGCTGACCGTCTGCCGGGCATCGATCCGCACCGTGTCCTTGTAACCGGCCTCATGCGGCGGTGGCGGACGTCCGTTCCTGTCCAGCACCCGGAACAGGCCACCATGGATGTGGAACGGGTGCATCATCGGCGTGCGGTTCTCGATGGTCCAGATCTCGGTGTTGCCCAACGGCACCCGCTCATTGATGTAATCGAGATCCATGGCACGGCCACTGATGCCGAAATTGCCACCTCCGTGCCCTCCACCGAAGCCGTTGCGGTTGCCCAGCCCCGGTCCCCGGTTG
>JAWLFN010000229.1:0-4378 GCA_041685555.1 Gammaproteobacteria bacterium
AGCGCTTCCAGTTTCTCAATCGTACCGGCCTCGGCGATATCGGCCGACTCCGCCGAATGAAATGGTGCGACAGGAGCTGAAAAGACCAGTGCCGAGACACCATCCGGGCAGACCCCGGCTCAGAGTGGGCGTATTGATCACCATTATCTCGCCCACAACGAGCCGGAGCCCCAGTTGCCCGGCTTCACCACCCGACGGCCTGTCCGTCTTTCCGGTGGTCTGAACCGGCCCGGTAGACGCCGTTTACCGGCGTTTCGTGGTCATCCAGCATCGGCACTGGCAGGTCCGGGTCCGGAGTGAACAGTATGGCGTTGTAGCCGCCGACCGAGCCGCCGTCGACCGCGCGCACGTCGTGGCCCTTGTTGCGCAGCGCCTGACCGACCAGATTGTAGAGCTCGTGTTCCAGGGCGAGCTCGTTGCGATTCTGGTTATGCGTGAACCGCGCCACATCGGTGCTCATCTGGACATTCATCCCCAGGTCGATCATGTTGACCATATGCTGTGCATGCGTCTCCGGCTGGACACTGCCACCCATGTTGCCGAATGACATCAGGGGCTGCCCGTCCTGCGTGACAAAGCCGGCGATGATGGTATGGAACGGGCGCTTGCGCGGCGCCACGATGTTGGGGTGGCCTTCCTCCAGGGTGAAACCGACACCACGATTCTGCAGGATGAATCCGTACTCCGGGACCGTGGCGCCACTACCGTAAACAGAGAACACGCTGTGCACGAGCGATACCATGTTGCCCCAGCGGTCCGCCGTGCTCAGGTAGACAGTACCCCTGTCGATCCCTCCCGTGGTGGATGGAGGCGTGGCGCGATCCATATCGATACGGGCACACTGCTCGCCGGCATACTCCTTTGACAGCAGCCGGTCCACGGGCACATCGACGAAATCCGGATCGGCGTTATACGCAAGCAGATCCGAATAGGCGATTTTCTTGGCCTCGACCATGAAGTGCCAGTAGTCAGGATGAGTGGGGCCCAGTTCCGCCAGGCTCAGATCATGTTCCGGTGCACAGACCTCAAGAAGATTGAGCATGCCCAATGCCGCGAATCCCTGCCCCGGCGGCGGCAACTGATGGACATCATATCCATGGTATTCGGTGGAAATGGGCTCGACCCACTCGGCCTCGAACTCGGCCAGATCCTCTTTCGTCATCACGCCGCCCGAAGAAGTGATCTTCTCCACGATGGCATCCGCAATGTCTCCCTCATAGAAGGCTTCCGCCCCTTCCTCCTGGATCAGACGCAGCGCTGACGCCAGGCCCGGGTTGCGGATCACGTCATACAATGCCGGTGGCTCGCCATCCACCAGAAAGGTATCGATGGTATCCTCGTCACTGCGGATGCGCTCCAGCGAGTTCATCAGGTCCGCATGGCGACGCTCGGTCAGTGCCCAGCCCTGCTCGGCGGTCCGGGCAGCAGGCTCCAGTGTTTCTTCAAACCCCATGGTGCCGAAGCGTTCCAGCATCGCCTCGTACCCTGCCACGGCACCCGGTACTGTCGTTCCATTGACCCCGGCAAAGGGGATGCGATCCACGTCCAGCGTGTCCCGGAAATACTCCGGTGTCCATGCCTCCGGCGCCCAGCCGGCCGCGTTGAGCGCGTACAGTCTCTGCTCGCTGGCCACCCAGACCAGCGCAAACAGGTCCCCGGCAAGGCTGGTATCGTTCGGCGAGGTCACATCCAGCATGGCGCTGGCAGCCACTGCCGCGTCGATGGCATTGCCTCCGCGGCGCAGAATATCCAGTCCGGCCTGCGACGCCAGCTGATCACTGGTGGCCACGACCCCGTTCCGGGCCACGACCTCGGATCGGCCCTGGGCCAGCCATCCTTGCGCGCGCGAGCCCGGCACGGCTACCGTGGCCGCGGCAGGCTGCGGAAGTTGCCCGGTCGGGGCACCGAAAGCGTTCGGAGACTGCGCCGCCGCGATCGAGGAGTATCCCAGCAGGGAGATCAGGGATACATTGAATAGACAGAATCGTACAGGTTCGCTTACTATTTTCATTATTGGTACCCAGATTTGAAGTTGGTAATGTTATTGCCTGCTTCTCATAACCCCCAGTTCCTTCCGGATGATAGTACTACCTGATAGTGTCAGGCTGATAGTGTCGGCCAGTGCGACCCCCGCATGACACGGCCCTGGGCCGCTTTCATCAATGCCACGGGCCTGATGTTCTTGACCGGCACTTGCCCCCGAATAGCGCAACTACTGGCATACTGCACCAGAAACAGGCGGCTGACAGCATTCACATCCCTGGTTTTTGATGCTTTTTCCATCCGCTCGCCTGATTCCAGGTCCTGCAATTATCGCGCCACTGCCACAGTGGCTACACCATCATGTCGGCGGGGCACGTTCACTGATCCGCTTTCATTGACCCGGACCCGCGCTTCACAATCGCTCGAGCACCACGAAACTGTAGTCGTAAGGATTGGGCCCCGACGCCGCAAAATCCTCCCGCCCCAGTTCATGCCAGCGCTCGATATCGAATTCCGGGAAGAACGCATCCCCCTCGACCTCGGCATGCACCTGAGTCAGATAGAGCCGGTCCGCCCGCGGCAGTGCCTGCCGGTAGATCTCCGCGCCACCCATCACCACGGCTTCCTCGCCGCCGTTGATAAAGGCGATGTTCTCGGCCATCATGATCGCCTCGTCCAGGGTATGCACGACCTTTGCCCCTTCGGCTTCGAACCGGGTGTTGCGACTGACTATGATATTGGTGCGGCCCGGCAACGGGCGCCCGATCGACTCCCAGGTCCGGCGGCCCATGATGATGGGTTTCCCCATGGTGACGCGCTTGAAGTACTTGAGGTCCTCCGGAAGGTACCAGGGCAGCGCGTTGTTACGGCCGATCACGCGGTTGCGCGACATGGCCCAGATCAGTGCCAGTCTCATACAGCCACCGGTGCCTTGATGTGGGGGTGGGGATCATAACCGCTGATCTCGAAATCCTCGTACCGGTAGTCGAATATCGAGGCCGGGCGTCGGGCAATGCTCAGCCGCGGCAGTGGCCGGGGCGCGCGCGTCAGCTGCTCGCGGGCCTGTTCCAGGTGATTGCAGTACAGATGCGTATCCCCGCCGGTCCAGATGAACTCGCCAACCTCCAGATCGCATTGCTGGGCCACCATATGGGTCAGCAATGCATAAGATGCGATATTGAACGGAACGCCCAGAAAAGTGTCCGCGGAACGCTGGTATAGCTGACATGACAGTCGGCCTTCCGCGACAAAGAACTGGAACAGACAATGACAGGGCGGCAATGCCATCTGCTCCGTGTAGGCCGGATTGTAGGCAACCACCATCAGACGGCGTGAGTTCGGGTTGGTACGGATCTGCTCAATCAGGCGCGATATCTGATCCACCGACTGCCCGTCCGGCCCGGGCCAGCTACGCCACTGAAAGCCGTAGACCGGCCCCAGATCTCCGTGCTGGTCGGCCCATGCATCCCAGATCGACACGCCATTTTCCTTCAGATAGCGGATATTGGTGTCACCACTGAGAAACCACAACAGTTCATGGACGATGGAGCGGATGTGCAGCTTCTTGGTGGTCACCAGAGGAAAACCCTCACTCAGGTCGAAGCGCATCTGGTGACCGAATACCGCCAGGGTGCCGGTGCCGGTGCGGTCATCACGGACCACGCCTTCATCCAGTATGCGTTGCATCAGATCCAGGTACTGTTTCATGGCTTCCCTCTCATGAACGGGCCGGAACACCGGCCATCTCGATGGGTGCATGGTTGCCGGGGCGATACGCCATGTATAACAGGATGCCGCCGGCCACAATCATGGGCAGTGACAACACCTGACCCATGGTCATCCAGTCCAGCGCCACGTAGCCGATCCAGTTATCCGGTTCACGGAAAAACTCGACGAAAAAACGCTGCGCGCCATACACCACGGCAAACAGGCCTGCCACCGCGTACCGTGGCCTTGGCCGGGACGAGAACCACCAGACCACGGCAAACAGCAGACCGCCTTCCAACGCAGCCTGGTAGAGCTGGGAGGGATGACGGGCCAGGTCATCCACATGCGGAAACACCATGCCCCACGGCATGTCGGTGGGACGCCCCCAGAGTTCTCCGCCGATGAAATTGCCGATCCGCCCGGCTCCCAGGCCGAAAGGGGCCATCGGTGCCACGAAGTCCAGTACCTGGAACCAGTCCCTTCCCAGCCGACGCGCGTACCAGAAAAACGCAGCCATGGCGCCCAGAAAACCGCCATGAAAAGACATGCCGCCTTCCCAGACCCGGAACAGCCATAGCGGATCGGCGAGGAACTGATCGAAATTGTAGAAGAATACCGATCCGAGTCGCCCACCGATGACGGCACCGATGGCGCCATAGAACACCAGGTCCGAGATCTGCTCATCGGA
>JAWLFN010000024.1:0-17909 GCA_041685555.1 Gammaproteobacteria bacterium
GCACCATGACGTCAAGGCGGTGCTGGATGGCCGCGATGACCGCTTGATCATGGTGGTCGGGCCCTGTTCCATCCATGACCCGGAGCAGGCGCTGGACTACGCGCGTCGCCTCAAGCCGCTGGCCGACGAGCTGCGCGATGAGTTGATCATCCTCATGCGTGTGTATTTCGAGAAACCCAGGACCACGGTGGGCTGGGAAGGGCTGATCTATGATCCCAATCTCGATGGCAGCCACCGCATCGAGCAGGGGCTGCGCAGCGGGCGCCGGCTGATGCTGGACATAAACGCACTGGGCCTGCCGATTGCCGTGGAGGCCCTGGACCTGATTTCGCCGCAGTACCTGCAGGATCTGGTGAGCTGGACAGCCATTGGTGCCAGGACCACCGAGTCACCCACCCACCGCAAGCTGGCCAGCGGCCTGTCATCCGCGGTCGGCTTCAAGAACAACGTGGATGGTGACGTCACCGTGGCCATCAATGCCATCCGGGCCGCCTCGGCGGTCAATACCTTCATCAGTGTCACTGAGGAAGGTCGGGTCGCGGCCTTCCGGACCGCCGGCAATCCTCACTGTCACGTTATTCTGCGTGGTGGCAGAGAGCCCAACTTTCAGGCGCCACATGTCGCGGAATGCGAGGCCGCGTTGCGCAAGGCCAGGATCCGGGAAAGCATCATGATCGACTGCAGTCACGGGAATTCCCGCAAACAACATGAACGGCAACTGGAGGTGCTGGAGGACGTGGCGGACCAGATCGTGGACGGTAATCATTCCCTTGTTGGCGCCATGCTGGAGAGTCATATCAATGCCGGTAACCAGCCGATTCCGGATGATCTGGAGGAGCTGGCCTATGGCGTCTCCATCACTGATGCCTGTCTGGACTGGGCCGCTACGGAGAAGGCACTGAGGCAATTTGCAGAGAAAATACGGCCCGCCTTGCCGGGACGACGCAGCGGGCCGGAGGAGAAGGCTGACTGATCAGCCTTCCGTTGCAGCTTGCAGGATTCATGTTGGCTGATGGTGCGATGGGCGTGATTGATCTGCGTCAATGGGAGTCGTTGACGCCGGTTGCCGTCATGACGGCTTTCATTGATTGCGATCGCCAAGTTATCTATGATGCCTGCAGGTAGTGCTACTTTATTGGAAATGGAGACGACAATGAGTACGTATGACAATATCCTGGTGGCAATTGATGGCTCGGACGAATCGGACAAGATTCTGGACAGGGCCCTGCAACTGGCCGAAGACAGCAGCGCGCAAGTGAACGTGGTGCTGGTATTCGAACCACTGCTGGGCAATTATTCGTTCGAACTGAACATGGCGGACTTCGAGAAAGTCCAGCAGGAACACCAGGAGCAGGTGGCGAAGCAGGTGCGGGAGAGCCTGTCCAATCGGTCACCATCCGTACCGGAAGACCGGATCCATTTCCTGCGTGGCAAGGCAGCCACCGAGATCCGCAACAAGGCGGATGAACTCAAAGCGGATCTGCTGGTAATCGGCAGTCATGGTCATAATCCGGTTCGCGCCGTGCTCGGCTCCGTGGCCAACGCGGTGCTGCACGGCATCAAGTGTGATGTGCTGACCGTCAGGGTGTAAGCACTGCCTTCAGGGACTGCGCCAGGTAGTCCCGGTTGCGGGCGTTGATGCCCGCCACATTGATCCGACTGGAGTCGACCAGATAGATGCTGTACTGGTCGACCAGCATGCGAACCTGCTCCAGGTTGATTCCCAGGAAGGAGAACATGCCTTTCTCCCGGGTGATGAAACTGAAATCGCGATCGACACCAGCCTCCTGCAATGCCCGAACCAGTGTTGCCCGGGTTGCATTGATGCGGTCGCGGATGGCCGTCAGCTCTTGCAGCCAGTCGGCTTTCAGTGTGGCATCCTCAAGGATCGTTTCCACAATGGCGGCGCCGTGATCCGGTGGCATCGACCAGATGCCGCGGGCGATGGAGGCAATCTGACTGTTGGCATTTCTCGTTTGTCCGGCATCCTGTCCCAGTACGGTCAACGCGCCGGCCCGTTCCCGGTACAGCCCGAAATTCTTGGAGCAGGAACTGACCACGATGAGTTCCGGCAGTTCCCGCGCCAGCAGTCGCACACCCGCCGCGTCCTCGTCCAGTCCATCGCCCAGACCCTGGTACGCCATGTCGATGAAGGGCAGGAAGCCGCGCTGTTGCGCCAGTTCGCAGACCGCCTGCCACTGTCCGGCATCGAGGTCGGCACCGCAGGGGTTGTGGCAACTTCCGTGCAACAGGACCACATCGCCCTTACCGGCCTTTTCGAGTGTGCCCATCATGGCATCGAAGCGCACACAGTGGTTGTCGCGATCATAGTAGGGGTAGGTCTCGATGCGCAGTCCGGCATCGCCCAGCAATGGAATGTGGTTCGCCCAGGTGGGGTCACTGACCAGCACCCGGCTGTCCGGGGCGGCGCGACGGATGAATTCGGCCGCGAGGCGCAGGCCGCCACAGCCACCCGGCGTCTGGACGGTGATACGACGTCCATCCAGTGCTTTCTTCAGCGTCGTGCCCAGCACCAGGTCCGCCACGCGATCATTGAAACCCGCGGAACCGGTCGGCCCTACGTAGCGTTTGGTATCCTGGGTCTCGAACAGGCGCTGTTCGGCCTGCTTGACTGCCCGCATGACCGGTGTGTTGCCGTGTTCGTCCTTGTAGACTCCGACTCCCAGGTCGATCTTCCGTGGATTGTCGTCGGCCTGACAGGCCTTCATCAGGCCGAGTATCGGATCGGCGGGCAGCGTCTGCAGTGTTTCGAACATGGGGCGTCGGTTTCCAGTGTTATGGTCAGAGAAAAGTGCGCAGGGTCTGCGCTTTCAGGGTGTTCTGCAGCAGGGAAGCGCGGGTCATCGGCCCCACTCCACCCGGTACCGGAGTGATCCAGCTGCAGCGGGGGCTGACTGAGCCGAAATCCACGTCCCCGGCCAGACGGAAACCTTTCGGGCGCGAATCGTCTGGAATCCGGCTGATGCCCACATCAATCACCACCGCCCCTTCCTTGACCATGTCGCCAGTGACGAACTCGGGCTTGCCAATGGCCACGATCAGAATATCCGCGCTGCGACAGACAGCCTCCATATTGGCGGTGCGGCTGTGTACCAGGGTGACCGTGGCATTGCCCGGCTGGCTGTTGCGGGACATCAGGATCGACATTGGCGTACCGACGATGTTGCTCCGTCCCACGACCACGCAGTGCTTGCCGCTGGTCTCGATATCGTAGCGCTTCAGCAGTTCCATGATCCCGTTCGGGGTCGCCGAAATGAAAGTGGGCAGACCGAGGCACATGCGCCCGACGCTGGGCGGCGAGAAGCCATCAACGTCCTTGGACGGATCGATGGCCAGGGTGACACGGGTTTCATCGATATGATCGGGCAGGGGCACCTGGACGATGAAGCCGTCGATGGCCTCATCCCGGTTCAGTTCATCGATCTGTTCCAGCAGGGCCTCTTCACTGATGTCGGTCGGCAATCGGATGAGCGTGGATTCGAATCCCACCTGCTCACAGTCGCTGACCTTGTTGTTGACGTAGGTTTCACTGGCGCCGTCATCACCGACCAGTATCGCGGCCAGATGCGGAGCGCGACCGCCTTCGGCCACGATCCGGCGGACCTCTTCCGCGATCTCGGTCTTGATCTGTTCCGCCGTCTGTCTGCCGTCGAGTAATTGCATCTGGTCTGGTCTCCGGTGCGCCTGAGGGGCCGATATGGTAAACGAGCACCGGTCCGCGCTCAAGCAGGCGCTCCTACCAGGTGCCGGTGTTCTCCATGCTCTGCCAGGGTTCCCGTGGCGGTAGTGGGTCACCGGCCTGGAGCAATTCAATGGAGATTTCGTCCGGTGACCGGACGAAAGCCATACGTCCATCCCGGGGTGGACGGTTGATGGTTACACCCTCGTCCATCAAGCGCTGGCAGGTGTCGTAGATATTGTCGACGCGGTAGGCCAGGTGGCCGAAGTTGCGACCGTCGGACAGTGGCTCGGGATCCCAGTTCCAGGTCAGTTCGATCTGCGCGTCCTCGTCTCCCGGTGCTGCCAGAAAGACCAGCGTGAATCGGCCCTTGTCATTTTTCTTGCGCTGGATCTCCTTCAGGCCCAGTTTGCTGCAGTAGAAATCGAGTGAGGCGTCAAGATCCGAGACCCGGACCATGGTGTGCAGGTATTTCATACAGACTCCTGTGCGTGTGTCAGTCGTCCGACGCGTGGCGTCGCAGGCGCATGGTAACGAACTCTCCGGATTGGCTCCAGTCGCCGCTGATGTACTCGACGGGTCCATTGGTCTCATGCAGGGATATGGATCCCATGAATTCAGCCTGGATGTCGGGGAAATAGAGTGTAATCCGCTGCTCGTTCAATGTCGCCCGCTGTGCCGGGATACCGGTGCGGTACTGGGAGGGGATGTCGAGTTCCGCCGCCAGTGTGCCGTCTTCGTCCCGGGAGAGGTGGAAAACCAGTTCCAGGGGGGGATAGTTGCCAACCTGAAAGCGCGCGCTCCAGCTGTCGAGAAGAGACTCGGGCAGCGACGAGTTCGCCACGGCCGCCGGCATTGCGGCCACCAGTCCCAGAAAAGGGATCAGGCGAAGCAGAAAATGGTGGAAATGGCTATTCATCTGACCATGATAGCCAGTCCCGTTGCTGAAGGGAAGGCTGCCCTCGGTGTCAAGCAGCCTTCCCATCGCATGGTCCACCAGCCTGTCAGTTACGGATGAACTCGTAATCCAGGTCGTAGTTCAGGGACATCGGGGGATCGCTGGTGTCAACATCGAACGTGACATTAAAGAACACGCGATCTTCCTCGACAGTTTCCTCACTGATTACGACATTGGAGACGGCATCGGATTCCACAGACTCCATGGATTCCTGTAGTTGCGCGATAAGCTGGTCTTCCATGGCCTGCAGGTCTCCGGAGTCAGGGCTGGCGACAGAGTCGATCACGAAAAGCGGATCGAACTGCTGGTCGAACGGAACGCCCTCCATGGTGCCGGATGCACTGCCCGATACGGTCAGTGTGAATTCACCGTCGGGCATGTCGCCGGGATTGTCACCCCCGCCCGGAGGTTCCATTCCCAGCTCGATATAGAGCTGGTCCAACACGCCGCTGATCGAGCCGACACTCTCCGGTTGATCACCGAACGGTCCGCCCATCAGGTAAACCGTGTCGTTGTTGATTCCGATAAAGGCGCCGGAGCCCTCGTAATGTCGATAGATGAAGCCATCGAGGACGCGCAGCGAGGCATCAGAGACCGCGGTCGGGAAGAGATCGGCAAAAGCCTGCTCCGCCAGCGAGAACACATCGTCGATCTCCTCGATGTTCGGTGGCACTTCATTGAGAGATCCACAGGTAGTACTGTCGCTGATCTTCGTACCCGTCATCTGACCCAGAAAGCTGCCATCCAGAGCCAGGACATTGATCTCGCTAAAAGGTCCGCTGATGTCTGACAGCGCCAGCCGCACACCGGCGTCGCCGGCGGTCCAGAACGCTTCCGCCGAATTGCCGGATTCCAGTTGCGGATCGGTAAGGATGTAATCGGCAATGCAGAGCGCACCGCCGGGTGCCAATACCAGTTGTGCAGTCGCACCGTCCGGCAGAGGGGCCTGTGGGTTATCGGTCTCGAACGTCAGCGAATAGGTCCCGTGGAACGAGGCCGGGATCTGCGCCGTCTGGGCTTGCGTGAGAGCAGACAGTGAACCGGCCAGCAGAATGACCAGTGATGTGAATACTCGGGATAGTGGACGATTCATTTCCGTGTCCTCATGATTGTCTGAGTTTTGTGAATTTTTGTCATCAAACCTTCATGGGTGAGTGTAATGGATTTGTCACGTTGGGACACCCCCTTATGGCTACATGGTAATATGCCCGCCTTCCACAGGACCAGAGGAAATCTGTCTGATGTCAGTTGAAGTCCACCAGAAACCGGCCCGGCGCTATGTGATGACGGTCTCCTGTCCCGAAGCCAATGGCATCGTGCGGGCGGTCAGTGATTTCCTGTTTCAGCGCGGGGCCACCATCAGTGATGCGGCCCAGCACCGGGATCCCGTGGTGGACCGTTTCTTCATGCGGGTGGAGTTCGAGGAAGGTCAGGCACGGCTACCCGACCAGGCCAGTCTGCAGCAGGAGTTCCGGTCGGTGGCAGGCCGGTTCGATATGCAGTGGCAGTTATTCGATATGGACAGCCTGCCTCGGGTGTTGCTGGCCGTCTCACGCCACGGCCATTGTCTCAATGACATCCTGCACCGGTGGCATAGTGGCGCTCTGCCGGCGACCATCGTGGGGGTGGTATCGAATCACGAGGACATGCGTGGTCTTACCGAATGGTACGGGCTCGATTACCATTATCTGCCCGTCACCGGGGAAAACAAGGCCCGACAGGAGCGTCAGTTGCTGGATATCGTCGAGCACAGACAGGTTGATCTGCTGGCCCTGGCCCGTTACATGCAGATTCTTTCCTCACAGGTCTGTGATGCCCTGCCACGGCGCATCATCAATATCCACCATTCCTTTCTGCCTGGCTTCAAGGGAGCCAACCCCTACCGTCAGGCCTACATGCGTGGCGTCAAGATCATAGGCGCGACGGCGCACTATGTGACTACAGACCTGGACGAGGGGCCGATCATCGAGCAGGCTGTGGAAAAGATCGACCACAATTTCGATATCGATGAACTGGTGCAGATCGGCCGTGACGCCGAATGTGCCGCGTTCGCCCGTGCGGTCAAATGGCACTGCGAACATCGTATCATCGTCAATGGCAAGAAGACGGTGGTGTTCCGCTGACCATGGAGTGATGTCATGAACGGAGAACCGGATCTGTTGCAACTGGCCGGTACGCTGCTGGGCGGACTGGGGCTGTTCATGCTCGGGGTCTCGATGGTGACCGACGGCATGCGGCTGGCGGCCGGCAACAGTCTGCGTGAACTGTTGTCCCGGTCCACCCGCACTTCTTGGCATGGAGCCGGTTCCGGGGCAATCATGACAGCACTGGTGCAGTCTTCGAGTGCCGTGACCGTGGCCACCATCGGTTTCGTCAATGCCGGCCTGTTGCATCTCAATGGCGCACTGGCCATCGTGCTGGGCGCGGCCGTGGGCACCACCATGACCGGCTGGCTGGTGGCCGCCATCGGCTTTCAGTTCAGTATCACCTCTTTCGCGCTGCCATTGGTCGGCCTGGGCATGATGATGCGCCTGGTCGGCCCAGGGCGACGCTGGGGCGCGATCGGCGAGGCCATTGCCGGGTTCGGTCTGTTCTTCATCGGCGTCGACTTTCTGCGTTCGTCTTTCGAGGGGGTGGCGCAGAACATCGACCTGGCCGAGTTGACTCCGGACGGCGTGCTGGGCGTGCTGTTGTTCGCCGGCGCGGGACTGTTGATGACGGTATTGACCCAGTCATCCAGCGCGGCCATTGCCATCATTCTAACGGCCACCGGCGGCGGACTGGTGCCATTCGCCGCCGCGGCCGCCGCCGTAGTCGGCGCCACTGTGGGCACCACATCGACCTCCGCTTTGGCGGTGATCGCGGCGACGGCCCAGGCTCGGCGCGTGGCCGCCGGCCATGTATTGATCAATGGTTTCAATGCGCTGTTGGGATTGGCGCTGATGCCGTTGCTGATCTGGGCCGTGGCGCGTTACCCCTTGCTGGCCACGGGGCCGTCGGTGATGCTGGCCGTGTTTCATACTGCCTTCAATGTGCTCGGCCTGCTACTGATGCGCCCACTGCTGGGCGGGCTGGCCAGCGCGCTGAGCCAGCGTTTCCGTTCACCCGGGGAGGATATCGGTCGCCCGCACTACCTGGACAAGACCGTGATGGTCTCGCCAGTACTGGCGCTGGATGCCCTGGAAATGGAACTGACCAGGCTGGCGGCGCTCAGCCGGGACCATGCCGCGAAGGCGCTGACCATCCGCGGCGGAAGCAGCCGTTCGCTGCGGCAACAACACGATGGTATCCGACAACTGGTCATGGCCATCGAGCACTTTGCCGGTTCCCTGGAATCGGGGCGACTGCCGGGGGAGGTGACCACCGGTCTGCCCCTGGTGCTGCGCATTGCCAATTACCTGGACGAGGCGACGGCCATGGCGCACGAGGCCGCCGTGGAGGCCAGCGATGTGGATGAGTTGATGGCGTCTGTGCTGCGCGATGACATCAATGCCTACCGGAGGGCGGTGTTGGCCCTGTTGGAGCAGTGCAATATCGAGCGTGATGATTTCGATGCCGAGTATCTGCAGATCCAGTACGAGCAGTTGCGGGAAAACTGGCGACGTTTGAAGACGGCACTGCTCCAGGCCGGTGCCCACCAACAGATCTCGGTAGATCGTCTGAATCCTTCCATTGAAAAGCTGCGATTCATGTTGCGCGTGGCCGAGCGCAGCATGCGCGCCGCGGTGCGGCTGTCGGAACTCGCGGAGGCGACGCCGGCGTTGCGCGACGGAGACAGGCGACGCGATCAGCAGGCGGCCCGCGAAGCGTGAGCCGCCTGGGCCGGGTTTCTTATCAAGTTTGTCACAATTATGTCATACAGTTTCCGTACAGTGGGCGCCGTTGAAAAGTCATTGCACCGCGACAACGGAGACAGCCATGTTGAACCTGAGAAAACCGCTTTCCATCGCCTCAATGGTGGTGGCCTCGATGTGTGCCACGCCGATTCTGGCCCAGGTGGATCCCGATCTGCCGGAGTATGAGCGGGCATCCGGTGTGTCGGGTAATCTGTCCAGCATCGGTTCGGACACCCTGAATAACCTGATGACGCTGTGGGCCGAGGGCTTCAATGAGTTCTACCCCAATGTCAACGTACAGATCCAGGGCGCGGGTTCCTCCACGGCGCCTCCGGCCCTGACGGAGGGCACGGCTGTGCTGGCCCCGATGAGCCGGGAGATGCGATCTTCCGAGGTGCAGGAATTCGAGGAGCGCCATGGCTACCCGCCCACGGCGCTGCCCGTGGCCATCGACATGCTGGCGGTCTACGTCAACCGGGATAATCCCCTCGAGAGTCTCACCATTCCTGAAGTGGATGCCATTTTCTCCGCCACGCGCCGATGCCAGTATCCGCAGGACATCACGCGATGGGGACAGCTGGGACTGGAGGGTGCCTGGGCCAACCGTGATTTCGCCCTGTACAGTCGCAATGCCGTGTCCGGCACTTACGGCTACTTCAAGGACAACGCGCTGTGCGGCGGTGACTTCAAGTCCAGCATCAATGAACAGCCGGGTTCGTCCTCGGTCGTGCAAGGGGTAACGGAGTCCGTCAACGGCATCGGCTATTCCGGCATCGGCTATCGTACTTCTGGCGTAAAAGTGGTTCCGCTGGCCCGTGCAGCTGGCGAGACCGCCTTTGAGGCCAATGCGGAGAATGCCCTGACCGGCGATTATCCGCTGTCGCGCTTTCTCTACGTGTATGTCAATAAGCACCCGAACCGCGAACTCGATCCGATGGTCAGAGAGTTCATGAAAATGGTCTATTCGCGCCAGGGGCAGGAGACGGTCAACAGAGACGGTTATGTGCCGTTGCCGGCGGCCGTGGCGGAACGGACCCTGGATGAGCTGGGTATCGAATAGCGATACCATCAGGCTGATCCCGTTGAATCCCCGGCCGATGTCGGGGATTCCTGTTTCAGGGCGAGACATATGACAGTTTTTCTTCATTCTGTCATAAAATGGTCACATACTCTGGCTATCATGGGCGCCGCCATTCAGACCCGGATCACGAGTCGCTTCTATGCTGAACATCACTGAGCCGCCGGCTGCCGGAAGAACCGGGGCAAGCTCTTCTCTGCTGCCCGACCCGTCAGCCCGGCAGCGCCTGCGCCGCCTGCGTACGCTGAAGGATAAGTGCTCGCGTTGGGGTATCACAGGCGCCGGCTTTGGCGTGGTTTTCGCGCTGACGCTGATCTTTGTCTATCTTTTCTACGAAGTCCTGCCGGTCTTCCGCTCGGCCTCTATCGATCCGCAGGCGCAGTACAGCCTGCCGCTGACGGAGGGAACTACCAGCGAGTTCCTGCTGGAGCGCTACGAGACACTGGGCATCCAGTACACGGAGCAGGGCTCGGCCGTATTTTTCGAGGCCGACAACGGAAACATCCGTGAGCGTTTCGAGATCCCGGTACCGGAAGATACCGCCATCAGCAGTTTCGCCACCTCGGAAGTGGTCAGTAACGCTGTGATCTATGGCCTGGATGATGGTCAGGCGATCATCGCCGGGCATGCCTATGATTTCAGCTATCCCGACGACCAGCGCCGCATCGATCCGCGAATGGAGTACCCGTTCGGCGAGTCACCGTTCACGGTGGATGAAGACGGCGCGGCGTTGACACACGTGGCCATGCAGGCATCTGCCCGCGGGATGGACCGCACGGTGGTGGCGGCGGTGACGGAGGACCAGCGGCTGTTGCTGACCACACTGACTTCGCGGAGCAACCTGCTGACCGGAGAGGTCACGGTGGAATCGGACACGCATCCGATCCGCTTCCCGGATGGCGAGCCGATGAAGATGCTGGTCGACAAGAGCCTGCGGAACCTGTTCGTGCTTGACACCGAGGGGCGCATACACTACTACGATATCGAGAATCCGGCGCAGTCGCGCCTGGTGCAGACCGTGGATGTCGGGGACGGAGACCGGGTCACGGCCATGGATTTCATGACCGGTACGGTATCACTGGTGATGGGCACGGAAACCGGCGAGCTCAGTCAATGGTTCCTGGTGCGTGATGAAGACAACCGGTATTCACTGGAGCGGGTCCGGGACTTCACCTCCCACGATGCACCGATCACCGCCATCACACCGGAATACCGGCGCAAGGGTTTTCTGGCCGTGGATGAGGCCGGACAACTGGGCATTCATTACGGTACGTCGGCGCGGACCCTGTACCTGGAGACGGTCAGCGAGCGGCCTCTGCGGAATGTGGCGGTGTCACCGGTGAATGGCCGGATTCTCCTGCTGGATAATCAGGACCGTGTGCAGGCCGCCGGACTCTGGAACGAGCATCCACAAATTTCCTTTAGCGCGCTGTGGAACCGGGTCTGGTATGAGGGACGTTCGGATCCGGAATACATCTGGCAATCCTCCTCGGGCTCGGACGAATTCGAGTCCAAGTTCAGCCTGGTACCCCTGTCCGTCGGTACGTTGAAGGCGGCGTTCTATGCCATGCTGTTCGCCATGCCGCTGGCCATCGCGGGCGCCATCTACACCGCCTACTTCATGACCCCGAAACTGCGCGGCGTGGTCAAGCCCACCATCGAGATCATGGAAGCGCTGCCCACCGTGATCCTTGGTTTCCTGGCGGGTTTGTGGCTGGCGCCGTTCGCCGAGCGCAATCTGCCGGCCATTTTCAGCTTTCTGTTGTTCATGCCGCTGCTGATGCTGCTGTTCGGCTGGGGTTGGTCGCGTCTCCCGCTCTGGATCCGGGGTCGGGTTCCGGAAGGCTGGGAAGCGGCATTGCTGGTGCCGGTGATCCTGCTGTTCGGCTATGTCGCGGTGGTGGCCAGCCCCTGGCTGGAAGTCTGGTTGTTCGGCGGCAGCATGCGGCAGTGGTTCACCGAGATCGGCATCACCTATGATCAGCGCAACGCTCTGATCGTCGGCATCGCCATGGGCTTCGCGGTGATTCCCACCATCTTCTCCATTGCCGAGGACGCCGTTTTCACTGTTCCGAGACACCTGACCCAGGGATCATTGGCGCTGGGTGCCACACGTTGGCAGACTGTCAAGGGTGTGGTGCTGCCGACCGCCAGTCCGGGCATTTTTTCAGGCGTGATGATGGGTTTCGGGCGCGCTGTCGGCGAGACCATGATTGTGCTGATGGCGACCGGGAACAGTCCGGTGGTCAATTTCAACATCTTCGAGGGCATGCGTACCCTGTCCGCCAACATCGCGGTGGAGCTGCCGGAAACGGCGGTGGGCTCGTCCCACTTCCGCGTGCTGTTTCTGGCAGCACTGGTGCTGCTGACGCTGACCTTCGTCGTCAATACCTTGGCGGAAATCATCCGGCAGCGGTTGCGTCAACGCTACAGCAACCTGTAACCGGTGGAGCAGAGCATGAAAGAATGGTTGAAAAGTGGCTCACCCTGGATCTGGCTCAATGGCGGGGCAGTGGCGCTTTGCATGATCATGGTGGTGGGGCTGATCGGGCTGATCGCGGTGCGCGGCTTCAGTCACTTCTGGCCCGCCAATGTGGTCAGTATCCCCGTCAGCATGCCGGGTCAGATTCCAGTCACCGTGATTGGCGAGGTGACCCGTCAGGAAACCGTGACGGCCGCTGTGGCGCGTGACTCCGGCATGACCGTCGAGGAGGACGTTGAACTGGTTACGCGTCACCTGATCAAACGCGGTAACCGGGACCAGTTTCCCAGCGACTTTGCTTGGTTCCCGGAGCTCTACATGGGAGAGTGGAGTTATCCGGACGATATTCTCATGATCGAGCGCCGCGAGTGGGGCAATTTCTACGGCTATCCCGTCATCCTGATGCGTGAAGGAGAGCGCTACCTGGAGGCCGGAGACGAAGGGTTTGATGCCGCGCTTCGGGAATCGGTTCAGCGCAGCGTGGACCTGCACCACGAGATCGAGACCATCGAGCGCCGCGAGGTCGGACGGATCAACACCCTGCTGGAGCGCCTGCGACTGGATGAGCGCCGCATCGAGCTGGACGGTCTGACAGGGGCGGCGCGGGCCGACGAGGAAGCGCGCATCGCCGCGCAGCGGGAGGCGCTGAATAATGAGTACGCGGTCCTGAGGGACGATCTGGATGCACTCTATGACAGCACGATGCGCGACAGTCTGGTGATGGAGATGAGTGACGGTCGGGAAGTCACCATATCATTGTCCGAGATCGTGCGGGTCACCGCGCCCAACAAGTTGTCGCTGTTCGGCAAAGTAGGGCAGTATTTCGACCGCTTATGGGAGTTCTTCACCGAAGACCCTCGCGAGGCAAACACCGAGGGCGGTATTTTCCCTGCCATTTTCGGCACGGTCACCATGGTGTTCGTCATGTCCATCATCGTCACGCCGTTCGGCATCCTGGCGGCGATCTATCTGCGCGAGTACGCCAGGCAGGGGTTGATGACGCGGATCATCCGGATCTCCGTGTATAACCTGGCCGGCGTGCCGTCCATCGTCTACGGAGTGTTCGGTCTGGGCTTCTTCGTCTACTTCATGGGCGGCAGTATTGACGAGATGTTCTATGAGGCGGCGCTTCCGTCTCCCACTTTCGGTACACCGGGACTGTTCTGGGCTTCCCTTACACTGGCGCTGCTGACCCTGCCGATCGTCATCGTGTCGACGGAGGAGGGCCTGGCCCGGATCCCGTCCACCATACGTCAGGGCAGCCTGGCGCTGGGCGCTACCAAATCCGAAACACTGTGGAAAGTCATCGTGCCACTGGCCACGCCGGCCATGATGACCGGACTGATCCTGGCCATCGCTCGCGCGGCGGGTGAGGTGGCTCCCCTGATGCTGGTCGGGGTCGTCAAACTGGCGCCCACGCTGCCGGTTGACGGTGTGTTCCCGTTCATCCATCTTGAACGAAAGATCATGCATCTGGGCTTCCACATCTACGATGTCGGTTTCCAGAGTCCCAACGTGGAGGCGGCGCGACCGCTGGTCTACGCCACGGCGCTGGTGCTGGTGATGCTGATCGTGGTGCTCAACCTGGCGGCCATCAGCATCCGCAATCATCTGCGTGAACGTTATCGCGGCGAGTCCGACTGATTCACGATCAACAACGGGTTACACTTATGCAAAGCAAGACTGTCCGATCAGCGGTATCCGGCACTGATGTGGGGGATCGCGAAGCACTGTCACTGGGTCGGGAGGTTACCAAGATCTCGGTCAAGGATCTGAATCTGTACTATGGTGACGAGCAGGCGTTGAAGGGCATCAACCTGGAGATTCCGGAGAAGCGCGTCACCGCCTTCATCGGCCCGTCAGGCTGCGGTAAATCGACATTGCTGCGGTGTTTCAATCGCATGAACGATCTGGTGGACATCTGTCGCATACAGGGCAAGATCCTGCTGGATGGAAAGAACATCCATGATCGTGATGTCGATGTCGCGGATCTGCGCCGCAGCGTCGGCATGGTGTTCCAGAAGCCGAACCCGTTTCCCAAGAGCATCTACGAGAACGTGGCCTATGGCCTGCGTCTGCAGGGCGTCAATACCCGTCGGGTGCTGGATGAGGTAGTAGAGAGATCCCTGCGCGCGGCAGCGCTCTGGGATGAGGTCAAGGACCGGCTGCAGGACAATGCCTTTGGCATGTCCGGTGGTCAGCAGCAGCGCCTGGTCATTGCCCGGGCCATCGCCATCGAGCCGGAAGTGATCCTGCTGGACGAACCGGCCTCGGCACTGGATCCGATCTCCACGCTGAAGATCGAGGAGCTGATCAACGAGCTCAAAAAGGACTACACCATCGTCATCGTCACCCACAACATGCAACAGGCCGCTCGCGTATCCGACTACACGGCATTCATGTACATGGGGGATATGGTCGAGTACGGTGACACGGACACGTTGTTCACCAATCCCCGCAGGAAGCAGACAGAAGATTACATTACGGGCCGCTATGGCTGATTGTCTGTCGGTTCCCGTGAAGGGCATCACAGTTGTGAGATGAAGCTATTGCAGACCGCACGGCAACGCCCTAGAGTCATGCGCTTCATGTGTCAGACAGTGAAAAGGACGCCACGATGCCCAGGGAAGGGACTCTTGTGCGGCTGCTGCACCGCCGGGTGGCGGAAGCGCCGCAGCGACCATTATATGTGTTTCTGGATCGACGTGGGGCCATCCAGCACACACTCACCCGTGAATGCTTGTACTTTTCTGCCTGTCGGCTTGCCGTCCGGTTGCAGGCTGCGGCCCTGCAACAGCGCCCCGTGGTGCTGTATTACCCGCACGGCCCCGCATTCGTGATCGCATTCTGGGCCGCGATACTCGCCGGGGCGATTCCGGTGCCGGTGGCGCGTCCACACAGCAGCCGGAGGGAGTACCGGGAGAGGTCCGTTGAGTCCGCCATGGAGGTCATTCCGGATGGCTGTGACGCGGCCGCCGTCCTGACCACCGCCACCAGGGCGCAAGTACTGGATTGCGCGGGTGCCATACCGGTGCTGGCCACCGACATCGATGTCGACCACAGCGGTTGCTGGCGGCAGCCGGAGCCGGACAGTAGCGATCCGGCTTTCATACAGTACTCCTCCGGTTCCACCGGAACGCCACGTGGCATCGTTGTCACACACGGCAATATTCTGCATAACAGCGAGCAGATTCGCCGGGCTTTCTCCATTCGCACCGACGATACCGGTGTATGCTGGTTGCCGCTCCACCATGACATGGGATTGATCGGCCACGTGATCCAGCCCCTCTACAGTGGCATACGCAATGTGTTCATGGCGCCGGGCACATTTGCCGCCCGGCCTCTGCGCTGGCTGCGGGCCATTTCGGAGCACGGTGGTACCATCAGCGGGGGGCCGGACTCGGCCTTCGCTGCCTGTTGCGCTGCGGGGCACGCGCACATCGTCGCCGGACTGGACCTGTCACGCTGGCGCCTGGCGTACTGTGGCGCCGAGCGCATACACCCCCTTACGCTGCGACGATTCGTGGCGCGGTTTCGGGCTGCCGGCTTCGAACAACGAGCGCTCTACCCCTGTTACGGACTGGCCGAGTCCACGCTGTTTGTCAGTGGACGTCATGGTCTGCATACCGTCAGGGAAGAGCCGGAAGGCCCGGAAAGGGTCAGTTGTGGTGCCCCGATCCCGGACACCCGAGTTGCCGTGATAGCGTGCGACAGTGGGGCCATTCAGTCCGATGGGCAGCTGGGCGAGATCGTGGTCCGATCCGGTTCCGTGACGGCAGGCTACCACGGTGCGCCGGACGCCACCCGCCAGCGCTTCAGGCAGACCGGCAACGGAGCGGCCGTGTTGTTGCGCACCGGAGACTTCGGTTTTCTTCGTGAAGGGGAGCTGTACGTGACGGGGCGTGCCGACCATTGTTTCCAGCAACGTGGCCGCAATGTCTTTGCCGAGGACCTCGAGGCCGCCATAGAGGCGGCCGCGCTACCCGGCATCCTGCGCAGTGCGGCATTCACAGTGGACACGCCGGAGCGGGGAAGCGACACGTCGCTGGTGATCGTGATGGAACACGATGGAAGCACCGAGTCGTGCCGGCTGCGGCAATCCCGTGAAGAGGTGCCGGGTGTGTTGGCGATGGCCACAGGCATCGTTCCGCATGACGTGGTGGTCTGGCCACGCGGCTGTATACCTATGACCACCAGCGGCAAGATCCGCCGCAATCACTGCCGTGAGCGGTACCTGTCCGCCGTGGGCAGTAGGCCTCAGCGATACTGATCGGACCGGATCACGCGGCCTGGACGTGCCGCCGTCATGTCTCCATTCAGCAACACGGGCTCGCCCGCCACGAACACATGATGCGCGCCCTCGGCGTATTGGTGGGGCTCGGCAAAGGTGGAGCGGTCGATCACCGTTTCCAGGTCCAGTACGGCGATGTCCGCAATGGCGCCGACCGTCAGCCGTCCACGGTCATCGACACTGATCCGATCGGCGGGCAGCTGTGTCACTTTGTGAATGGCCGTGTGGACGGGCAGTACGCCCTCGTCGCGGGCATAGTGTCCCAGCAGGCGCGCGAACGTGCCATAGTTGCGAGGATGCGGAGATCGGTCGGTGGGCGCCTCGACACCCCCATCGGAGGCGATCATGGTTCGTGGGTGCTGCATGATGTTACGCACATCGTCCTCGTGCATGGCGTGGAACACTGCCGAGCAGTTGCCGGCTTCCATCAGCTCCATCAACAGATCGGCCGCGTTCTCCTTGCTGCTTTCCTCGCCACGCTGCCGCAGGATCTGCGACAGGTTCATGCCGTTCAGCGACAGATCATGAGGGCATTCAGCGATCACGACATTGGCTGGGTCGTCACCGCCCCGGTCCACCTCGATGTTATAGACGATGTCATTGCGCAGCCGTTGACGCTGTTCCGGATCCTCCATGCGCGCCAGCAATTCCTGGCGACCCCCGCTCAGTGCCCAGCCCGGGAACAGGATGCCGAGGTTAGTAGAGGAGGCGGTGTACGGATACTGGTCAATGGATACGTCCACGCCCCGGCCGATGGCTTCGTCGACCATGCGCAGGGAGTCCTCGGAACTGCCCCACATGGGAGCTCCCACCACCTTGTGATGGGTCAGCTGCGTGGGCAGGCCGCCTTCCTCGCCGATACGGATGGTTTCGGCCACACTGTCCAGCAATTCCAGGCCTTCCTCCCGCATGTGACTGATGTAGATACCGCCGTACTCGCCAGCCACCCGCGCCAGGGCAACCACTTCATCGGTGTCCGCAAAGCGGCCCGGGACGTAGATCAGGCCGGAGGACAGGCCGAAGGCGCCGTCCTCCATGGCTTCAGCGACAATGGCCTCCATCTGTTCGAGCTCTTCCTCCGTCGGGGCCCGGTCTTCCTCGCCCATCACCTGCTCCCGCACCGATCCATGACCGACGAATGTGGCATAGTTGACCGCCACGCCCAACTCTTCGAAGGCATCAAATGTGTCCTGGATGGGCAACGGGGAACTGCCGTCCGGACCTCCCACCACCGTGGTGACGCCCTGGCGGATCAGGTTCTCGGCATCCGGCCACCGGAACATGCCGTCGTCCAGAGAGTCGCCGGCATGACTGTGTATGTCGATGAAGCCGGGCATCACCGCCAGCCCATCGAGTTCGATCACCCGGTCCGCCGTATCGGCGGAGAGATCGCCGATGGCGGCAATTCTGTCGTCGTTGATGGCGAGGTCCGCTTCTACGGGAGGGCTGTCGGTTCCGCCGTAGAGGACGCCGCCGCGGAGCAGGGTATCGTAGGTGCGGGATTCAGCTTCCTGTGCACCCTCGCCGGAGCAGGCTGCAAGTGCAAGGGTCAGGCAGAGGATCA
>JAWLFN010000230.1:0-4337 GCA_041685555.1 Gammaproteobacteria bacterium
GCCATGTTCAGCGCCGCCACCTCGTCACGCCATGCCTCGATGACATGCTGGGCCGCGATCGGCAACAGCCCGCATTCCACACAGACCCGGTGCAGCTGGCGCAGCGACATCGCATCGCTGTCCACGCCACGCAGGTCGAGCACACAGGGCAGACGGTTGAACAGCGCCGGCGCCTCGGTCTGCTTGCGGGCCAGGGCCTCCCGGATCTGCTCCAGATCCAGACCGGCGACGGACAGGGTGGTCAGCGGCGCCAGTGAGGCTTTCAGGACCAGAGACGGGGATTCGGACTGTTGCACGGCGCACTCCTGCTGCTGCGAGAGCGGAAGGCTATCATTCCTGCGGAGGCCTGTCACGGGCCCGGTCGGGCGCTTGCAGCAGTACCCGACTGGCGCGAGCGGACCATCGAGGCTATAACCATGACAGAGGCGATGTAGAGCGCTTCACCGGGTATGGAGACTTGCATGACTGAACCGGATACGAACAGGGACAGTGACGTTGGAGGGATGCCGCAGGCCGGGCGATTCCTGGCCTGCCTGATCGCACTGCAGGTGCTTTCCTGGGGCTATCTGCTTGCGGCTGCCCTGCTATCCCGTTCGTGGTATGACATCGTGTTCGGTGCGGGGATGGTCATGCTGTTTCTACCTACCCCTGGTAACATGCAATACCTGCGCTCACCGGCTTTCGGCACCGGGCGGCTCCTGAAAGAGGCTCGGTTCGACGTTGCCCTGCGCTGGATGGCGCTGAGCATGGCGAGCGCGGGCTTTCTGGCGCGGTGGTGGGTGCACTGACCCCTGCGCGTCAGCCAGTATTTCGTCTACGCCCGCAGCCTTGGCAATGCATCAACCAGCCGGCCGATTTCATCCGCCGACGTGAACACCTGAGGCGTGATCCGCACACAGGCGCCGCTGTCTAGTGGGCCACAGTGAAAATGCCGAATCCTGTTCCAGGCGCTGTTGCAGCGCCCGGGCATCTTCGCCGGAGGCGCGCCCCCTGATCCGGAACGAGGCCAGTCCTGTCCAGGATTCTTCATCGCCTCCGCCCAGCACTTCGATAGGCTCCAGCCTGGCGGCTTCGTCTGTCCAGAGACCGCGCAGGTATCGCAGACGGGCCTCTTTATTCTCGCCACCAATGGCCTGATGGAAGTCCAGCGCGGCGGGAATGGCCAGATTGGCCGCAAAGTTGGACGTGGCCGAATGGATGCGCCGCGCCACCGATGTGTCGTCCGGATCGGTTTCCCCCGGGTGGGGCGTCACCTTCTCCAGCGTGCCTTTGCGCATGTACAGCGCGCCCACGCCCACCGGCGAACCGATCCATTTGTGCAGGTTGAAACCGGCCCAGTCCACTTCCAGCTCGGGCAGGCGGAAGTCGAGCAGCCCCCAGGACTGCGCGCAATCGCAGACCACATCGATGCCACGCGATTTCGCTTCGCGGGCGATCGACTGCACCGGCAGCACCAGTCCATGCTGGTTGCTGACATGCGTCAACAGCGTCAGTTTCAGGGTGGGGTGGTCGATGAAGGCCTGTCGATATAACGCCAGCAGCTGCGCCTGTGTGGTCCGGTTGGGCACCTTCACCTGGACCGCGGTGACGCCTCGCCCCCGCTCCAGCCAACGCATCGTGTTCTGGTAACTGGGGTAATCGACATCGGCAAACAGCACCGTGTCACCCGGTTCCAGCCCCTGATAATTCAGCAAGAGCGCGTGGATCGCCTCGGTGGCGTTACGGGTGATGGCGATCTCGTCCGCGCCAACCCCCAGCGCGTCGGCCACGCGCCGGGTGCCGGTTTCCAGATCGCGGCCGTAGTGGCGGCGTGCATAGTAGGAGTTCTGTGCATTGACCATCGCCGTGGCCTGCTGGTAGGCGTCCAGCACGGGGCGGGGCATCTTGCCCCAGTAGCCATGCTCCAGATTGACAATGCCCTCGGTACGATCATAGTACGTCGCCACCTCGCGCCAGAACGCTTCATCCCGGGCCAGCCGTTCCGCACCGCGATCCGTGGGCGGCGCCGGCACCGGAAAAGGCCCGCAATGCGTCACGACGGTTCATTCAGGCCTCCTGCTGGCACATTGCCGGTGGACAGGATCACAGCCTCGCCGCGATCCCCTCCAGCGTACCCGCCAGCCCCGACATGCGCTGTGCGGTGATTCCCTCGCGGGCCTCGGCATCCTCGCGGAAGGCGGTCGCCAGTGTCTCCAGATCCGAAGCAATCGCGGCATCCTGCCCCTGCTCCATCAGCAGGTCCTCTGCCCGGGACAACAGCCCCTCCAGCGCGGCGGCGCGCGCCACGGAGACCTGACTGTTGCGCTGCAGCTGGTCCAGGTAGGCCAGCGCGACCACCGGCTCATCCGGCCAGACGTACCGCATCTGCTGCTGCGGGTTGAAATTCGGATCATCGATCTTGAAGGACGCCGCGGCGATCTCGTTCTCGCTCAGGTAGTCACTGGGCGTCAGTGCCAGCACGTCCAGGCCGCGCGCGATCTCGGTGCCGTAGATCAGCCCTTCATGCCAGTAGGCCGACCAGTAGCCGCCCATGACCAGCTCTTCCTCGTCAATGGGCCCACGATCAAAGAACGCGATCTCCACCGGATTGGCCGAATCGGTGAAATCGACCACCGAAATGCCTCCCTGGTACCAGGACTGCGCGAACAGGTCGCGGCCCGGGACCGGGATCAACGAACCGTTGTGGGCCACGCAGTTCTCCTGCTCACTCTGCGGCGCCGGCATCTTGTAATAGCTGCGGAACTCAAGCTGACCGTCGACGATGTCGTAGATCGCATCCGCGCCCCAGGTGTCCGGGTCGGAAGCCCGGCATCGCGGCCGTGATCCACCACCCCACTCGTCGGTGAAGATGACCTTGGTGCCGTCATTGTTGAAGGTCGCCGAATGCCAGTAGGCGAAGCCGGTATCGACGACCTGGTCCAGGCGCTCCGGGTTCACCGGATCGGAGATGTCGAACAGGATGCCGTTGCCGCTGCAGGCGCCCGCGGCGATCTGCAGTTCCGGGAATGCCGTGATGTCATGGCAATGGTTGGTCTCGTTACTGGACTGGGTGCCGGGACCGTGATCACCGCCTTCCCACAGACCGGCCAACACACCGGATTGCGGGTCCGAGAACACGAAGGGGCTGTTGATGATGCGAGACTCTCCGGGGTTATCCACTGGAATCTCGATCACGTCGATGCGGAACAGCGCCGTGCCCTCGTCCTCATACGGCGATTCGTCGGAGCATCCCGCCATCTCCTCTTCGTCACGCACCACACTGGTACCGGAGTTGTAGACGATCAGACGGCCGTCCTCACCGGGGCCGGAGACCACGGTATGGGTGTGCGAACCACGGCAGGTCTGTACCGCGCCGACCTGTCTCGGCATGTCCATGTCGCTGATGTCAAAGATACGCAGGCCACGGAAACGTTCATCGCTGACCGGCTCGGCCACGCCCTGCAGGCCGCAGTCCAGTCGACCGCGGGTCTCCTGCGCCGACATGATCAGCAGATCACCGACCACGGACACGTCGCCCTGACCACCCGGGCAGACCACGGAACTCATCAACTGCGGCGCGCCGCCATTACTGACATCGTACAGGTTGAAACCATGATAGTTACCGGCAATGGCGACATCGCCGGCAAAGGCCAGATCGGTGTTGGAGAAACTCAGCAGCGCCGGTCGCGGCTCACTGTCTTCGTCCGTCTCTTCGCCTTCCGACGGTTCAGCCTCATCGCTTTCCTCTTCCAGTGCCTGCAATCGGCTCATCGGCAGACCGGCGGGATTCTGCGGATCGAAGAAGCCGTCCGGCTTGGGCAGCGAGGCCACCAGTTCCATGTTCAGCAGGGCCTCGCCGGCATCACGGAAACCGGCCGCCAGGTTGACCCTCGGGTCCGGATCGAAACCGGCCAGCATGGCGGTCATGCGCTCGATCTCGTTACCCTGGTCGGTGGTGACCTCATTGGTGAACTCGAACAACACCGGGTCATGGGCCGAGCCACGCTGCTCCAGCAGCTCATCCACCATGGTCAATGCACCCTCGTGGTGTTCGATCATCAGCTGCAGGAACAGCGAGTTGAATGCCGCGCCGCTGGACGCTTCCAGTTCCGCCATCTGCTCTGGCGTGGCCATGCCGGCCATGCGCTCATCCTCGTCCATGTCATGATGCGCCATGGGGCCGGGTACCGACTCGCCGCGGTCACGCAGCCAGCCTTCCATGAACGAGATTTCGTCTTCCTGGGACAGCGCCACGCGGTCGGCAAGGTCGTTCAGGGAGTCGCGATTGCTGCGGTCGGCGACCAGCGCGGCCATGTCCACGGCCTGACGGTGGTGGGCGATCATGTTCTGCATGAAGC
>JAWLFN010000025.1:0-17566 GCA_041685555.1 Gammaproteobacteria bacterium
GCACCACAAAGGCCAGCAGCAGGACCACCGAGACGATCCCGGTCACCAGCAGCACGGCCGGATAGATCATCGCGGACAGGATCGCCTGGCGGTTGTTGTCGGCCGTTTCCAGAAAGTCGGCCAGGTCCGGCAACAGCTGATCCAGAATACCGCCTTCCTCGCCGGCCCGCACGATGTTGACGTACATGCGCGAGAACACATCGGGGCGGCTCTCCATGGCCACCGCCAGACTGCGCCCTTCCTTGACGTCGCGGCGCAGCGTCACCACCAGATCCCGCATGGCGGGAGACTCGGTGACCCCTTCCAGCAGGCGAAGGGCCCGGTCGATCGGCACCCGCGCCTCCACCAGCGTGCACAGGCCGGTGGTGAAATCGAGCAGGTCCGAGGCACGGATGCGGCCGCTCTTGCGAGCGCCCGCCGGGGAGGTGGAGGCGGTGGCCGGGCGCACCTGCACCGGAATCAGTCCCCGGCCCTGCAGCACGGTGACCGCCTCGCGCTCGGACTCGGCGGTGACGCGGCCATTCTGCAGTTCACCGCGGGCGTCATAGGCCTTGTAGTCGAAGTATCCCGCTGTGTTCATATCGCGCGCGTCACCCTGACGACCTCCTCCGGTGTGGTCAATCCGGCGGCGAGCTTCTCCAGTGCATCCTCGCGCAGGGTCTTCATGCCCTCCTGCCGGGCCTGCCGCCGGATCACATTGGCATCGGACCGGGTGGCGACCTCGTGTCGCACCGTATCGGACAACACCAGCAATTCGTAGAGACCGATGCGGCCCCGGTAGCCGGTCTCGCCGCAGCGTTCGCAGCCCGTTCCTCGCCGGATCACGGGATAGTCAGCGCGTGTGACACCGAGCACCGCGGCTTCGTCCTCGCTCAGCGGCACGTCCCCGCCGCAATCCGTGCAGACGCGGCGCACCAGACGCTGGGCCTGCACGGCGAGCAGGCTGGAGCTGATCAGGTAGCTTTCCACGCCCATGTCCTGCAGCCGGGTGATGGCGCCGGCGGCGTCATTGGTGTGCAGGGTAGAGAACACCAGGTGGCCGGTCAGCGCCGACTCGATGGCGATCTCGGCGGTCTCGTGGTCGCGGATCTCGCCCACCATCAATACATCGGGGTCCTGGCGCACGATGGAGCGCAGCCCGGTGGCAAAGGTCAGGCCGATGCCCTGGTGGGCCTGGATCTGGGTGATGCCCTCCAGCTGGTACTCCACCGGGTCCTCGATGGTGATGATCTTCTGCCGCTCGCTGTTGATCTTCTCCAGCGTGGCGTACAGCGTGGTGGTCTTGCCGCTGCCGGTGGGCCCGGTGATCAGGATCATGCCATGCGGCTGGGTGATCAGTTGTTCGTACTGGCGGCGCAGGTGCTCGGGCATGCCCAGCTGCTCCAGGCTGACCGCAGTGTCGCTGCGGTCCAGGATGCGCAGCACCACGGACTCGCCGTGCACGCCGGGCAGGGTGGAGACGCGCATGTCGAGCTGGCGGTTGCCGATGCGCGAGTCGATGCGGCCGTCCTGTGGCAGGCGCTTCTCGCCGATGTCCAGGCGCGCCATCAGTTTCAGGCGCGATGCCACGGCGGTGGTGATCTTCACCGGCAGACGCTCGATCCGGGTCATGATGCCGTCCACCCGGCAGCGCACATCGAGGTGGTCTTCGTTGGGCTCGAAGTGGATGTCGCTGGCATTCAGGTCCAGCGCCCGGGCGAACAGGTGATTGACCAGGCGGATGATGGGGGCCTCGGAGGCCAGGTCCCGCAGTTCCTCGTCATCCTCGAAACCGGAGACGAACACATCATCCGATGTCTCGCTGTCGATGGCCGGCGACAGCGTGGCACGCCAGTGGCGGATCAGCCGGCCGACGGTATCGGTGTCCGCGCGCTGGAAAGTGACTTCCGGCCCCATCGCGAAACGGATGCGGCTGCGCAGCTCCGGCGATGGCAGCCCCTCGCACATCATTACGCCGCTGTCCTCGTAATCGCGGGCCGGGGCAATACCCTCCGGCTCCAGCAACTGGCCGAACAGCGGCAGGGTCAGGTGGAATGCATTCTGTGCGCTGGTATCACTCATTGCGGGTCAGTGCGTCCGTTCCGGTCCCGGTTTCATCCGTGCGGGCGAAGCCGACCACGGTCAGTTCGCCATTGTACTGGCTGCGGTTGCTGTCCAGGCTGAACTGACTGACCGCCACCCGGGGCTCGGCGTCGCGCAGGCGATGCAGGAAATCCAGCACGGCACTCTGCTCGTCCAGGGTGAAGGAGAGGGTCTGTTCGACCAGCAGCCAGTCATCGGTCCGCAGCGATTCCGCCAGCCGGGTGGCGTTGATGCTGAGTCCGGCGGCGTTGGCGTGTTCGCGCACGTGGCGTTGCAGGCTGGCGCTGAGCAGGGGCGCCGTGTTCTCGGCAAACACCTGGCGCTGCAACTCCTGTTGGCGCTGCTCGGTCTGTTCGCGCCGCGCCCGCCACTGATCGCGGTCGTCCACCAGCCGCTGCTCGCGCTCCACCTCGGCGCGCAGCGCCTCGATACGCCGGTCGCGGTCCTGATACAGGCCATTCAGGGCCGGCCAGACGTTGACCGCCAGGAACACAAGTGCCACCAGGGCGCCCATGGCCAGGATGCGTTGCTCGCGTCGTGTCAGGGCCGGCCATTTCATGGATCAGCGTCGCTCCGGAAAATACCAGTCGTAGTAGGCGGCGAAATCCACGGTGGTGAGGCGCAGATCGATGGAATAGCGATTGTTGCTGGTGGCGGCGGCGAAGTCGACCCCGGTGAACCGGTCATGGGCCTCCAGGTCCTGCAGCAGTCGCTGCGGATCGGAGCTCTGGCCCTCGATGTTCATATGGCCTTCGTCCAGTTGCAGTGACCCCAGCACACTGGGCAGCAGCACCTCCTGCAGATCCAGCAACACTTCGTCGACCGCCTGACGGGGGAAACCGGTCAGCACTTCCCAGTGCGTCTCGAAGGCGCGCACGGCGGCCTGGTCCTCGCGGGCGTCGGCCGATTCGGCGCGGACGTCGGCCAGACGAGACTCCAGCCGGGCCATCTGCACGGCCTGCCACAGGAACGGCAACGCCGCCACCAGCAGGGCGGCGATCACGGCGGCGCCGGCCCCCAGTTGCAGGCGCTGGCGGTGGTTACGCCGGGCGTGATCGACTGCGCCACGGGGCCGGAAGCGGTATTCGTCAACGGTATCCCCGGCACGCAGCCGGTTCAGCCAGGCCGGTCCGGTGTCCAACTTCAGATACTGTCCACCATCGGCCTGCTCCAGCAGGGCCTGCCACTGTTGCCGGAATTCGTCCTGCTCCAGGTCGCGGCGGTGGACCTGGTGCCAGGCCCGCAGCGCGCCCTGTTTCCAGTGCAGCAGGGTCTGATGGTCGTGGTCGCCGTCCAGAAGCCAGGCCTCGTCGAGACCGGCGACCGCGGCGATGTTGCGGGGCTGCACGGCCACCAGCAGCAGTCCGGCCCGGTCGAAGGCCCGGTACCATTCCTCGAGCCGGGACTGCAGCATCCACAGGGCCACTTCGCTGAGCGCATCCGGATCGCGTCCGGGTCGCACCGCCAGCGCCAGCGGCCCTTCATGACCGGGCAGCAGACTGTCCGCCTGCAGGCGCAGGGCGGCCGGCACCGCTTCGGGCGCCACGCCCGGCAGGGTGACCGTGGTGGCCACGCAACAGCCCGGCGGCAGCAACAGCTCCACGGCGGGACGTTGCTCCGGCACCAGCCGCTCGCGCCAGCCGCTAGTCCGCGCGGCCTCCCGGTCATTCCGCAGCAGGGTGGCTGCGGCCCGGGCGACGGTCTCCGGCTCACTGGCATCCACGTCGGACTGCCTGCGGCCGCTGGCCACATCGCACAGGTCCTGTTCCGTCAGCAGCAGACGATAGCCGGCGCGTACTGGCGCGGCACCACGGCGGTAACGGGCCATCAACTCGGGCAGGGCGGACTGCCAGCGTTTGCGTTCAGACATGTCAGGGTTTCCGATCGGTGTTCCGTGGTGCAGTGTACGGAATGCTGGGCGCTTCGGGTAGGTCGATGTGCCGGATCGAAAAGTTTGCCCGTGTCCCTCACTGTCCGGCTTCGACCTCGCAGCGGTTACGGCCGGCGGATTTGGCCCGGTACAGGGCGCGGTCGGCCCGTTCGAACAGACTGTCGGGGGTATCCCCGGGTTGCCAGGCGGCAATGCCGAAGGAGACCGTCACCGGTACATTGTCATCGCGGAAATGGAACGGCATCTGCTCCACCACATAGCGCAGGGATTCCAGGACTTCACTGGCCTGCTCCAGCGTGGTGTCCACCAACAGGATGACGAACTCCTCACCGCCATAGCGGGCCACGAAGTCGCTGTCACGCAGGCGGCTCTGCAGCTCCCGCGCCAGCACTTTGAGTACACGGTCTCCGGCCAGGTGTCCGAAGCGGTCGTTCACCTCCTTGAAATGGTCCAGGTCGCAGACGGCCAGACACAGGTCGGCGTCTGCGCTACGCGGCTCCCGGCCCTCGGCATGGCGGCGGGCCTCCAGGACATCGCGTATGCGCCGGTCCCAGGCATCGCGGTTATACAGGCCGGTCAGCTTGTCGCGCAGGGCGTTCTCCTGCTGACGCGACAGGTATTCGCGCAGGTGCCGGGACTCGTCCTCCATGGCGCTGATGCGTCGGGTCAGCACGCGCAGCTCCTGTTCCATTCCCCGCGAGTGCCCCTCCTGATCGCCGCGATGATCATCCAGGGCCTCGATGATGCTGTCCAGCTGCCCCCGGACTGAATGTTTGAGCTGATCCAGGTCCTGGCTTTCCTCGACGCTGCGGCTCATCTCGTCCAGGCTGTGCCGCATCCGGCTGTCCATCTGTTCGCTGGAGTCGCGGCTGTGCTCCCGGACCTGTTCGGAGGACGACAGGGCGGAACGGACCTGGTCCAGATTCTCGTTGAGTTGCCGCAGGAACTGCTGGAATTCGCCGCGTTCCTCGTCCCGGGACTGGGAAATCAGTGTGACCAGGTCTTCCAGTACCGCCACGAAATCATACCAGTTGAGACCACGCTGCACGGTCTCGCGCACTGCTTCCGCCAGCCGCAGGGACTGCCCCGCAATATGGATGTTCTCCAGAATGCGCAGCAGCAGGGGTTCCACGTGATCGGCAATATAGGAGAATCCGGGTTCGGCGAGGCCGCTGCCCCCGGCGCTGCCGCCACGGAGCAGTTCACCCTGGACACTGTCATCGGGGGCTGGCTCGGGCTCGTCGGCCTGTTCTGCTTCGGGTTCGGCGACATCGGGACGGGGATTGAGCCGGGCCATTCGCGGTTCCGGGTCCGGGGCCGGGGCCGGCTCGGATTCCAATGCCGTTTCCGGATGGTCGACCATGGCCGGCTCCGGCCCGGAAGCCGCGTCGGGATCTGGTTCGGGCGAGGGAGTGACGTCCGCGGCGGCTTGCGGGCGGCCGTCGGAGGCGCCGGTCAGTCGTGACCAGAATCCGGGACGTGCCGGGGGCCGTGGCGCGGTGTGCCGGGATTCGGCCAGTCCATCCGCCACCAGGTCGCGCAATAGCGCCAGGAAGCCGGTCACATCCTGTTGCAGAGTCTCATCGGAACCGGCACCGCGACGGTGCTGGCGGGCGAACTGCCTGAGCTGGCGGCGCCGGTCACGGGGCAGATCGAGGCCTTGCAGTTGCCGCAGGCTCAGATCCAGCGCCTGTCTCAGCGCCGCGGACTCTTCCTGTCGACCGGTGTCCAGGCGCAGTACAGAGGCCTCGATCTGTTCCAGCAGCGCTTCCAGGCCGGACTCATGGTCGCTCTTGCGGAGCAGCTTGCGTAATTGCCCCAGCTGGCGGTCGAGTTGCGGATCGACGCCGTCACCGGCCAGACTGACGCCCAGCAGACCGCGCCGCAGCGTCCGTATCCGGTGCTGCAGCGACTTCTCGCGCTGCTCGTGCTCATCCAGCGCATCCAGAAACTTCTGCTTCCAGCGCGCGGCTTGCTGATCATCGGCAGTCGAGGCACGTCTGACTGGACTCATCGCTGCATTCCGGCAACCCGGTTCCGAGGATCAGAGCGCGGCGCGCTCCTGCTCCACCAGAAAGTCCACCACTTCCAGCATCTCCTGCTGTGTGGCAACGGCCTGGCTGGTGCTCACCAGGTACTTGCCATTGACCACGACGTTCGGCGTGCTCTGGATCTGGTAGTCGCTCATCAGGCGCTCGGCCCGGTTCACCTGGGTACGTACGGAGAAAGAATTGAAGGTCTCGCGGAAAGCGTCCTCGTCCACGCCATTGGCGGCGAACAGGTCGGCCAGCTGGTTCTCGTTCATCAGCCGGTTGCGCTCCAGGTTGATGGCATTGAAGATCGGCTCATGCACCTGATCCACCACATCCAGCTCGACCGCAGTGTAGTAGGCCTGGGCATGAACCTGCATCAGGCCGTTCCAGATCGCGGGAAAACGCTCGAAATGGATATCGTCGGCCATGTTGTCATGCCAGCTCTCCACCAGTGGCTGGAACCGGAAACAGTGGTTACAGCCGTACCAGAACACTTCCAGTACCTCGATTTTTTCCGGGTCGGCCGTGCGGACCGGGTCGTCCAGCTCAGTATAATGCGTGCCCGCCTCATAGCGCGAGGGCTGTGCGTGCAGCGCCGCCATCATGGGAGTGATCAGCAACAACAGGATCAGCTGCCGGAACAGGGAGTGATTCATCGGTTTTTCTCCACCATCAGTGACTTCAGGGACAGATTGACGGGTGACAGCTTAATCCCTGCTGAATGGTGAGGCAAGCGCGTCGGATTTCCCGGGGGGCGGGACGGACGCCGGCGCCGGCCTGATCGCCGGCGCCGCGGTAGCGGGATCAGTATCCGCTGGTCAGTCCGGAAACATAGCTGGACAGGGCCTCGATCTCGCCATCGGTGAGACGCTCGGAGACCATGCGCATCATGGCGGACTGGCCGTCGTTATCGCGCTCTCCGGAGCGGAAGGCGCGCATCTGGGAGGCGATATAACCGGCGTGCTGGCCACCCAGGGCCGGGAATCCGGCCTGCGCGTTGCCGGCGCCGGTGGGCGAATGACAGGCGGAACAGGCGGTCACGCCCAGGTCGGGAATGCCGGCCCGGTAGATCTGCCGGCCCTGATCGACCAGATCCGGATCAGCCCCTTCCAGGGTGATTTCCTGTTCGGCGTAAAACGCGGCAATGTCTTCCAGGTCCGCCTCATCCATATTGTCCAGCATGCCGCTCATCAGCGCCACCTCGCGGCGACCTTCCTTGATGTCCAGCATCTGCTTGACCAGATAGTTGGCGTTCTGTCCGGCCAGCTTGGGGTTTTCCGGCACGGTACTGTTACCGTCGGAGCCGTGGCAGGCGGCACAGGTGGCGGCCTTCTGTTCACCGGCCGCCGCGTCGGCGGCCAGTGCTGACGTGCTGAACGCTGCCGTGAACAGCAGTGATACCAGGGAGAAAACAGTTTTTTTCATGGAGAATCCAGCATCCTGATTTGTGCATCGGTTGTAGGGTACACCCGGGGAATCGCTGAGCAAGTTCCCTGGCGGCGCCAGAGTATACCGCAATTCGCCGCGTGACTCCACGGCCCGGCGCGATTACAATGCGCCGATGCAATATGACCTCGCCAGCTTCACCACCAGCGCCCCGAATATCCACCAGTGCCCCGCCGACAGTGAGCGGGAGGTGGCCTTCGCGGGCCGTTCCAATGCGGGCAAGTCCAGTGCCATCAATGTCCTGACCCGGCAGACCGGCCTGGCCCGGGTCAGCAAGACGCCCGGCCGTACCCAGTTGATCAACTACTTCGCCGTGGCCCCGGGCCGCTATCTGGTGGACCTGCCCGGCTACGGCTTCGCCAAGGTGCCGCTGGCCGTGCGCGACGCCTGGCAGCGCGATCTGGGGCAGTACCTGCAGGAGCGCGAGCAGCTGGCCGGCCTGGTGCTGATCGTGGACATCCGCCATGCCTTCAAGGATTTCGATCGCATGATGATCGAGTGGGCCGCGCAGGGGGAACTGCCCGTGCACATCCTGCTGACCAAGGCGGACAAGTTCAAGCACGGTGCGGCGAAGAATATACTCCTGAAGGCCCGCAAGGAGCTGGCTGACTTTCCATTGGTCACCCTGCAGCTGTTCTCGGCGCTGAAGCGCAGCGGCGTGGAGGAGCTGCGGGCGCAGCTTGATCGCTGGCTGGAAGAAGATCCGCCGGCGCAGAACGGGGCCGCACCGGAGACAGCCGGACAACCCGACTGATCAATGGGCTTCGTCCCAGTTGTCGCCAGTACCGATATCCACCACCAGCGGCACCGACAGTGACGCCGCGCTCATCATCCGGAATCGCACGCCGTCGGACAGCAGGTCGATATCCTGTTCCGCCACCTCGAAAATCAGCTCGTCGTGCACCTGCAGCAGCATCATGGCATCCAGGCCGCCATTGGCGCTCAGCCAGTGGTCGATATCCACCATGGCCTGCTTGATGATGTCGGCGGCGCTGCCCTGCATGGGCGCGTTGATCGCGGTGCGCTGGGCGGCCTGGCGCAGCATGCCGTTGGCGGCACGGATGTCGGGCAGGTACAGGCGACGCCCGAACAGGGTCTCGACATAGCCCTGCTCCTCGGCCTCCTGGCGGGTGCGCTCCATGTAGTCCTTCACTCCGGGGTAGCGCTCGAAATAGCGTTCGACATACTGCTGGGCGTCGCGTCGCTCGATACCCAGCTGTCGGGCCAGACCGAAGGCGGACATGCCGTAGATCAGACCGAAATTGATGGCCTTGGCACGACGGCGCTGCTCGCCGGTGACCTCGTCCACGGCCATGTCGAACACCTCGGCGGCCGTGGCCCGGTGGATGTCCTGACCCTCGGCGAAGGCCTTTCGAAGCCCCTTGTCTCCGGACAGGTGCGCCATGATGCGCAGCTCGACCTGGGAGTAGTCGGCGGCCACCAGTTTCTTGCCCGGCGCGGCGATGAAGGCCTGCCGCACCTTGCGGCCTTCCGGCGTGCGGATGGGAATGTTCTGCAGATTGGGGTCGGTGGACGACAGTCGGCCGGTGGCGGCCACGGCCTGCTGCAGGGTGGTGTGCACCCGGCCCGTGGCCGGATTGATCTGACGCGGCAGCTTGTCGGTATAGGTGGACTTCAGTTTGCTGAGTCCGCGGTGCTCCATGATGATGCGCGGCAGTTCGTGCTCCAGCGCCAGCTCCTGCAGTACCGGCTCGGCGGTGGAGGGTTGCCCCTTTGGGGTCTTGCGGATCACCGGGATCTCCATCTTCTCGTAGAGGATGACCTGCAGCTGCCTGGGTGAGCCGAGATTGAAGGCTTCACCGGCTTCGTCATGGGCCTTGCGCTCCAGGGTGGTGAGCTTTTCCTCGATGGCATGACTCTGGCGACCCAGCCGCTCCGCGTCCAATAACACACCGCGCCGCTCCATGCGTTGCAGCACCGGGCTGAGCCGCATCTCGTAGTAGCGGAACAGACCGGACAGGGCCTCGCTTTCCCGCAGACGGGCGTCCAGTAGCTGTGCCAGGCGGCCGATCAGGTCGGCCGAACGCGCGGCATGGTCCAGCAGCTGCTCGGGCTCCAGCTGGCGGAACGCGAGTTTCTTGCGGCCGGTGCCGATCACAGCGCCCAGCTCCGGCAGTCCGGTGTCCAGGTAGTAGCGGGCCACGGCTTCCAGAGTGTGGTTGCTGGCCACCGAATTCAGCACATAGGACGCCAGCAGGGTATCGAAATCGGCCTCACTCGGGGTGATGTCGACGTTCTGCAGCACATGGGTCAGGGCCTTGGCATCGTGCGCCAGCTTGCGGATCTTCGGGTTCTCGAGATCGGGCTTCAGCAGCGCCAGCAGCACATCGCGGTCGGGGCGGCGGTCGGCCGACAGGGTATCGTGGGCCAGCGGCACGTAGATGGCCTCGCCCGGGGCCCAGGCCAGCGCCAGGCCGATCAGTTCGCGCTCCATGAAATGGCTGCCTTCCTGCACGGCACTGATGGCCACGCGGCCGGCCTTGCGGATACGGGCCAGGCACTCCTTCAGGACTTTCTCTTCGGTGACGCAGCGGTAATCGGTGGCGTCCGGCGTGACATCGGCGACATCCAGGCTCTCGGCCGCCTCGGCATGATGTGCCTCGGTCCCCATCTCCTCGCGCACCCGGGCCTGTTCCTTCTCCGGCACCTTCACGCCGTCCTGTTCCAGCTCCTTGCTCCAGCCACGGAACTCCAGCTCCCGGAACAGCGCCAGCAGTCGCTCGCGGTCCTCGGGTTCGGGGATCAGTTCGTGCAGTGTCAGGTCCAGCGGCACATCCAGGCGGATGGTGACCAGTTCGCGCGACAGCTTCAGCTGATCGATGTTGTCGCGCAGGCGCTCGCCGATCTTGCCCTTGACCTGGTCGGCGTGTTCGATGATGCCGTCCACGCTGTCCCACTCCTGCAACCACTTGACGGCCGTCTTGGGACCGACGCCGGGCACGCCGGGAATGTTGTCCGACTTGTCACCGGTCAGGGCCAGGAAATCGATGATCTTCTCCGGCGGCAGGCCGAATTTCTTCTCCACGCCACTCCGGTCGAGATGCTCATCGGTCATGGTGTTGAGCAGGGTGACGTGATCACTCACTAACTGCGCAAGGTCCTTGTCACCAGTGGATACCAGTACTTCGCGTTGATCAGCAGTGGCCTGGGCCGCCAGTGTGCCGATGACGTCGTCGGCCTCCACTCCATCGATGATCAGCAGAGGCAGACCCATGGCGTGCACGATGTCGTGGATGGGCGCAATCTGGCTGCGCAGGTCATCCGGCATGGGCGGGCGGTGCGCCTTGTATTCTTCATAGAGATCGTTGCGGAAAGTCTTGCCCTTGGCGTCGAACACCACGGCCACGGGGCTGTCCGGGTAGTCCTTCTTGAGGCGGCGGATCATGCTGACCACGCCCTTGATGGCGCCGGTGGGCTGACCCTTGCTGCTGTTCAGCGGCGGCAGGGCATGAAAGGCCCTGAACAGGTAAGAGGAGCCATCGATCAGGATCAGGGGGTTGCGCGGCTGTGCCATGAGGTCCGTTCCGTTGCGTGCCAGGACCGCATTCTAGCAGACGATCACTGTGCCTGACTGCCAGACAGACACTGCTCGTAGGACGCCGTGATGCTGTCCAGCAGCGCCACGTAACCGTCCGGACCGGGCTCGACATGTTCGCCCACGGTATCCACCCGGATCCCCGGCAGTTCGCGCCCCGCCAGTATCGTGCGGATGACATCGGCATTGGCGGTGCTGTCCAGCAGCAGGCAGGCCGGAGACTGGCCGGCCAGAGCCTGCTGTACCGTGCGTAGCTGGCGGATACCGGGCTGGATCTCGTCATCCTGGACGAACACCAGGGATGGCGACAGGCCGTGCCGGTGCTCGAAATACTGCAGGGCATTGTGGTAAATCACGTAGTCTCGGTCGGCCAGCGGCGCAAGGCGGGCGGCCTGTGCCTCATGGGCACGGGTCAGTGCGGTCTCGAAGTCGGCCAGGTTGTCCCGGTAGCGCCGGGCATTCATCTCATCCAGGTCGGCCAGGTCCGCCGTCACCGCCCGGGCCACCAGGCGGGCATTCTCATGATCCAGCCACAGATGGGGGTCGATACGGCCGGCGTGGTGCGCATCGCCGGTGATCACGGCATTATCGACCAGCGGCAGGGTATGGAGGCCTTCCAGTTCCGTCACGCTGATGACGTCAACGTCCTGTGGTAATTGCCAGATCACATCGCTGAGCCAGGTTTCCAGCTCGGGGCCGATCCAGATCACCGTGGAAGCGCCGGTGAGGCTGCGCATGGACGAGGGCCGCAGGGTGAAATGGTGGTAGGATGCTCCGGGTGGAATCAGCAGATCCGGCTCGGTCACGCCATCGGTGATGGCGCTGACGATCAGCTGCAGCGGCCGGATGGTGGTCACCACATGCGGCGTGGCGGCCGTCACCGATGGCGGTACGGTCAACGCCAATAGCAGACAGGCTAACGGGAAAAAGGAAGGCAGTCGTTTCATGGGTACTGGGGTGTCGGTTCCGGCCGGGTTGCACTCAAAATGTTATAGTATACCATTTCGCGCCGAAGATCACCCCCACGGAGAATGGACAGATGCGGGAGAGCAACGGGGATATACTGATCAGCGCCTCGGACATCAATCTGGGACTGGGCGGACGACAGATACTGCAGGACGTCTCCGTGACGCTGCAGCGGCACCGCACCATCACGCTGATCGGCCCCAATGGGGCCGGAAAGACCACTCTGGTGCGTGTGCTGCTGGGATTGTTGCGACCTGACAGCGGACGGGTCAGGCGGGCGCCGGGGCTGCGGATCGGCTACATGCCCCAGAAACTGCATCTGGAGCCGACCCTGCCGCTGACCGTGAACCGTTTCCTGCAGCTGCCGGGCCGACAGCCGGAGTCACATATCGTCAATGTGCTGGAGCAGACGCGGATCACCCGACTGCGCCATCAGCAGATGGGCGCGCTGTCCGGCGGCGAGACCCAGCGGGTACTGCTGGCCCGGGCGCTGCTGCGCTCACCGGACCTGCTGGTGCTGGATGAGCCGGCCCAGGGCGTCGACATCTCCGGACAGACCGAACTCTACCAACTGATCAGCGCCCTGCAGGACAGCCACCACTGTGGCGTGCTGATGATCTCCCATGACCTGCACCTGGTGATGGCCAACACGGATGAAGTCATCTGTCTGAATCAGCATGTCTGCTGTCATGGTCGCCCGGAACATGTGAGCACAGACCCCTCATACATTGAACTGTTCGGTAAAAAGGAAGCTGAGACACTGGCCATCTATACGCACCGCCACAACCACAGACACGATGTGGCCGGGGACATTGTGGAGGAGCGACATGATTGACTTTGTGATACGCGCCGTCGTGGCCGGACTGGCGATCGCCGCCATTGCTGGTCCGCTGGGATGCTTTGTTGTATGGCGCCGGATGTCTTATTTTGGTGATACGCTGGCGCATTCGGCACTTCTCGGTATCGCCTTCGCCATCCTCATGGACGTGCACATGCAGCTGGCCATTGTCATCAGCTGCCTGGTTTTTTCTGCCTTGCTGATCGGTCTGGAAAAGAAGGGACAGCTGGCGACGGATACGTTACTGGGAATACTGGCGCACGGTACGCTGGCCTTTGGTCTGCTGTTGCTGTCACTGTCCAACACGGTGCAGGTGAACCTGACGGCCTATCTTTTTGGTGACCTGCTGACCGTGCAGAACAGCGATCTGTGGTGGATACTGGGCTGCAGCGCCCTGGTGGCGGTGCTGCTGTGGCGTTACTGGAGCCGGTTCCTGTCGATGACGGTGCATGCCGAACTGAGCCAGGTGGAGGGCCTGCCGGTCGGCCGGCTCTACGCGCTGCTGGTGGTGCTGGTGGCACTGCTGATCGCGGTGGCCATGAAAATCGTCGGCGTGTTGTTGATCACCGCACTGCTGATCATCCCGCCGGCGGCGGCGCGCCGGGTGTCCGCCACCCCGGAGCAGATGGCGGTGGTGGCATCGCTGATCGGATGCCTGTCGGTGGGGATGGGCCTGACACTGTCCTGGTACGAGGACACCCCGGCGGGACCGTCCATCGTGGCCGCCGCCTGCGTCTGCTTTGCTGTTCTGTACCTGGTACCGTTGCGAAGGCAGTGAAAGGACTGCGTTATTGTGCCGCCAGGATGGCGCGATAGGCCTGATCGATGGCCTCGCTACGGATGCCGGACTCCATGAAGCCATGGTATTCGCCCTCTGGATTGACCAGCAGGATATTGCCGCTGTGGTCGATCAGGTAGTCACCACTGCCCGCCGGTGGCGGCTCGGAGTGCGCCACATAAAGCTGGCCGGCGATATTCGAGACTGCGTCCAGTTCACCACGCAGGCCGAGGAAGTCCGGGTGGTATCCCTGCACGTATTCGCCCACCTGTTCGGCATCATCCCGGAACGGGTCGACGCTGACCATGATGACGCGGGTCTGCTCGGCCAGTTCTTCCGGCAGGTCCCGGTAGAACATCTCCAGTTCACGCATGGTCAACGGACAGATATCGGGGCAGTTGGTAAAACCGAAGAAGACAAGATCCCACTGGCCGCGAAAATCCTCCCGGCTGAATGTTTCTCCATCATGGGTCTGCAATTCAAAGGGCTCCAGCTCTACCGGATCCGGATAGATGCGGGCACCGACTTCGCGCAGCGCCTCCTCGCTCATCGCCGTCACCCCATCGGCGTCCGCCGGCGCATTGTTCCCTGCATAGCGGTTCCAGGTGATGATCAGAACAATGACAACCCACAGCAGACATAACGCCAGAGTGATTCGGATATTACGTTTCATTGACATGGCTACTACTTCTTTCAGCACGTGACGGAAAAACCGGGACGGAAAAAATGGGGACCAAAAAATGGGGACAGTCCCGCTTTTTGCAGAAAAAGAGGGACTGTCCCCATTTTTGTCCCCATTTTTCCGTCCCTCTTTATTAAAACAGGTAATGGTCGACCAGCAGCACCGGGAACAGCACCATCAGGTAGATGATGGAGTACCGGAAAGTGTCCATCGCGGTGGAGGCCCTGGGACGGAACAGCAACAGCAGTGTCCAGACCAGGAACCCGCCACCCAGCACCAGCGCGGCCAGCAGGTACAGCGGCCCGCTCATGCCGATCAGATAGGGCAGTATGCTGACCAGCAGCATGATGATGGTATACAGGACGATATGGATCTTGGTGAGCTGTTCGCCATGGGTGACCGGGAGCATCGGGATGCCGGTGCGGGCGTACTCCTCCTTGCGGTGGATGGCCAGCGCCCAGAAATGGGGCGGCGTCCAGGCAAAGATGATCAGCACCAGCAGCAGGGCGCCGGGCTCGATGGTGCCGGTGACCGCGGTCCAGCCCAGCAGCGGGGGCATGGCACCGGAGAGCCCACCGATGACGATGTTCTGCGGCGTGGCGCGCTTCAGATAACCCGTATAGATGAACGCGTAGCCAATGAAGGACGCCAGGGTCAGCCAGGCGGTCAGGGCGTTGACCCACACCAGCAGGATGGTCATGCCGATCACGCCCAGGGCCGTGGCGAACAGCGCGGCCTGCCTCATGTCGACCCGCCCCTGGGGCATGGGGCGGTTATGCGTGCGACGCATCAGCTTGTCGACCTTGTGGTCGATCAGGTGATTGACCACGGCGCCGGACGCGGACACCAGCGCAATCCCGAGGTTGCCGAAAATCAGTACATCCAGCGGCACCATACCGGGGACGGCCAGGAACATGCCCACCAGCGCGGTCAGGATCATCAACATGACCACTCGGGGTTTGCACATCTCGTAGAAGTCCCGCCAGCTGGCGGTCTGCTTGCTAGTCAGCTCAGTCACGAAGGAGTCTCGCTCTCGCCGTTCCATTTACCGGCGCATCTTGACACACCGGCACTGTTTTGTTTCGCGGGTAATCTATTGTATCGTAAAAGCACGTCAATAGAAAAAGCTGTCATCAAAAAAGGGAAAGTCACCGTAATGCAGTAACGACGATCGGGCCGGCGATTCCAATAACTTATAATCACAGGAGTAACCGCATGAAATGTATCTATTATCTTTCACCTTCCCTGAAAAGCACCCAGGAGATTTCCGACGACCTGCATGAGGTTGGCGTGGATGACTGGTTCCTTCACATTCACAGCAAGGATGAGAGCGGCATCGCCAAGGAGCACCTGCATTCGAGCAATTACCTGGAGACCCTGGACATCATCCGTGACGGACTGATCGGTGCCAGCATCGGTTTCGTCGCCAGTCTGGCGCTGGCCGGGCTGACGGCGGTGGTGCAGCCGTTCGGGCCAGACATGTCGGTGCTCGGGTATCTGGCCATCATTTTCGTGGTCACCTGTTTCGGGGCCTGGGTGGGTGGTCTCACCGGCGTGGCCCGCGAGAACAAGAAACTGGCCACGTTCCATGACGACATCGAGGCCGGCAAGTACCTTATCCTGATCTACGCCAAGCAGGATCAGGAGGACAAGATCAAGGAAATGATGGCGCAAAAGCATAACGAAGCGGAACTGGCAGCCGTCGACCCCCACTTCCTGAACCCCTTCGCCGACCTGCAACGCGTTGCTGCATGAGCAACCTTTCCGGCTGACAGGGTGTTGTCGCTTTACGCCCGTCAGCCGCATTTTCTGTAACGAACCGTCATTCTCCAGATAGCCCGGACAAGGGCTTGCGGAGCCCATTACATTACTATACGATCAAAATGTCAGGATTTTCGGGAACGTCCGATTTTCCCCACGGCGTTGGGTAACCATACCCTCAGCAGTACGTTGTCCATCCCGTCCATAGAGACAAAAATAATGAGGAGGGAGCGGCGTTGTGAACGAAAAGTATCAAACCGTTCGAAGTCAACTGCGCAGATATCGGCATGACCTGGCTACGCTGAACGGATCCATGAATCCGACAGGGTATTGCCGGTCTGTTGCCGATTCCCGATCCGCTTTCCCTTTCCTCTCCGGTGTTGGTCGCGGCCTATTGCCGACATGGCCATCCTCCGTCTGTTCCGCCGCTTTCGAGCCGCTGCCGCAGCTCGTCAATCTTGATAAGGAATAACAGCATATGGCTATTGCAGTCGTTCTGGTCGTATTGGTCCTTGGCTCTGTCATCTTTCACTTTGCCAGCCCCTGGTGGTTCACTGACATTGCCTCCAACTGGAGCAACATCGACCTGACCATCACCATCACGTTCTGGATCACCGGCTTCGTGTTCGTTGCAGTCAACCTGTTCATGGCCTGGTCGGTTTACCGTTACCGGCAGAGGAAAGACGGCAAGAGCGAAGCCACCTATGAGCCCGAGAACAACAAGCTGGAAATGGGACTGACCGTTTTCACCACAGTGGGCGTGGCCGCCATGCTGGCGCCGGGCCTGTTCGTATGGGCACAGTTCATCTCTGTCCCCGAGGAAGCGCAGGAGTTCGAGGCGCTGGGCTCGCAGTGGCAATGGACGTTCCGGTATCCGGGCGAGGACGGCCAACTGGGCACCGCGGATGCCGGATACATCACGGAGACCAATCCCTGGGGTATGAACCCTGATGATCCGGCCGGCCAGGACGACATCGTGGTCAAGGAACCGCGCATGTACCTGCCGTTGGATGTCCCCGCCAGAGCTTCATTGCGTTCGCGTGATGTGCTGCACAACTACACGGTGGCCCAGTTCCGGGCCAAGATGGACCTGATCCCCGGCATGGCCACTTACATGTGGCTGACGCCAACGCGAACCGGTGAGTTCGAGATCCTCTGTGAGGAGTACTGCGGTCTGGGGCATCACATCATGCGTGCCAAGGTGGTGGTCACGGAGCAGGACGAGTTTGATGACTGGCTGGACGAGCAGCCCACCTTTGCCGAGACACAGGACCGCCCGCGGGGCGACCCCGAGGCTGGCCAGCAGACCTACACGGCCTGCGCCAGCTGCCATGGTGAGAATGGTGAAGGCAATGAAGGGATGAATGCTCCGCGTATCGCCGGACTCCAGCCCTGGTATCTGGAGCGGCAGCTACGCTATTACCAGGAAGGCATTCGCGGCACCGAGGATGAGATCGCCGAGACCATGGCCGCCATGGCCAATGTGGCCGGTGATGAGGAATCCAGACGCAACCTGGCTGCCTATATTGCCAC
>JAWLFN010000026.1:0-17543 GCA_041685555.1 Gammaproteobacteria bacterium
TTTTTTTATGCCCGCGCGGTGGCCTTGTAAGCTGTCCATGACCACAGGCAGGGGAAGCGCGCCCTCCCTGGCGCTCGCCCTTCGGGCAGTTTCGCCTCGATCGCTTAGCGGCGGCTGCTCTCTTCGGCCACCTCCTCCAGCTGATCTGACTGGAACGGGCACTGAATTGCCGAGACATTGCCTGCTCTCACTCGACGGGCGCCCGACCCGGTGTCACAACGCTCCATAGCCCTCATCAGAAGCGGTGAGGCCCTGTCTATTTCGACTAAACTTACTCTGCCGCCGCCTGCGCCACCACCGCTGCTCCGACTGACTTCGCGACGGTCGCTTACCGCTGCGCTGGAACCCGTGTCCGGACGTCCTGATGGGGGGCGACGTGCCACAGACGCATCAGCGGCCGCCGCACCACCACCTCCCGGGTTGGCAACACCACCGTGGCCGTCGCACAGCGCTGGTACCACGATATCCAGTCCATCCTCTCCGCCAGAATAGGAGAAGATCTGTCCATCTTCACAGATGACGGCGTACAGCCCCACCTGCAACTGGTACACGTCCGCTGCCCGTGCGAGGCCGCTCAGGCCAAGCGTTAGGATGGCGACAGTCAACCATCTGTAGCTGTTGATGTTGATCACTTTACTCATGGGGATTCCTCTTTTTCTGCAAGTTTTGGGGAACGACCGATTACATACTAATCCTTGCAAGTGTCGATTGTCACCACCATCAGTCTGGCGTTGTGAAGGGCAGCACAGGAGGTGGGACATTGAGGCTGCTGATTTCCGTGACATTCCGTCACCATTATGGGTTTCCTGTCGCGGCAAAGCGTTATAGATTAACCGGTTCTGTCATTCAGTGAGTTGGCCATGAAGAGGAATACGGTGCCCGGCACCATGATGGGAGCGTTTCTGGCGGCAGCGTGCCTGCTGTTGATCTCGGCAGCGCAGGGTCAGGAGGGGGCTGACCCATCCGGCCTCGGCGAGGAGGTACTACGTTCGATAATGCCCGGTGCGACGGCATTCACGTTCGAGGATGGGAACGCGCCGGTCTGGCTGGCCCTGTCCGGGCCAGTCAATGGCGACGGAGAGTTGCTGGGATACCTGTTCCGCACATCGGACTATCCCCCGGAAGAGATCGGCTATAGCGGTCCCATCGACGTCTTGGTGGGTATGGACACGGAAGGAGTGATCACTGGCGTCAATGTATTGTCGTATTATGAATCCTATCGGAGTATCCGCGGGGATTTTCTGGCCACTGAACGGTTTCAGCCGCAGTTCCGTGACAAGACGGTGACCGATGGTTTTGAAGTCGGCCGTGATGTGGACGGTGTATCCAGGGCCACCATCACCAGCTGGGCCACGTCCAGGGGGATCCGCAATGCCGCGCGCGCCGTCGCTACCGCCTGGCTGGATGGGCTTGATCTCGGCCAGGAGCAGCAGTGGGCGGACAATGTTCGTGAGAGACTGAGTATAGAAACATGGGAATCACTGATTGACAGTGGCTGGGTCCGGGGCATGCAACTGGGCATGGAGGATGACAGTGTACTCCGGTTATCGGTCGCTTTCATGGGGCATGAGGTCCTGGGGCAGGTCTTTGTAGGCGACGAGTACTACTCACTGGCACAGCGGTCGGCAAGCGGTCGCTTTGACCAGGGATTGCTGCTGCTGGTGGCCGTCGCGGGAGATTCTTCCGAGCCGTTCCGCCAGGAACTCCTGTCGATGTCACAGGGTGGTCGCGACTACGAGATCCCCCGGCCACGGTTCGTGTATGCGGGCAGCGGCGATGCCGGCAAGCTTGACGGACATGCCCGGTATGCGGGGGCCATTGTGCTGCCGTCGGACCTGGACATCAATCTGCCGTTCAGTGTTCATTATACGGCGGGCGACGGTCGGGTGATGTCGGTGGAGAACTATCAGGTACCTGCCATGGGGCGGGCTCTGGCGAACGGCGAACCGGTATTGTCCCTGGCGGAAGAGCAGCGCGTCGAGGAAGCCGCGCGCGGCCCCATTGCCTCCATGTTGGCCAACGCGGATCCAGTGCAGGTGGTGCTGATTGTGTTGGTGATGACGTTGGCGATGGTAGCGTTTTTCACCAAGATCACTCTGCTACGCTGGATCGCCCTGACATTTACCCTGCTGTACCTGGGATTCGTTGACGGTGGATTTCTTTCAATCTCGCACGTCACCAATCTGCTGAAGCAGGGTCCGGCCATGCTCATGGACGACCTGCCGATCCTTTTGTTGGTGCTTTTCACATTGGTGACAACCCTGCTCTGGGGCCGGATATTCTGCTCCTCCCTGTGTCCTTTCGGGGCTGTGCAGGATGTACTGACGCGGATCGTTCCGAGGCGCTGGCAGTGGCGAGTACCCCAAAAGGTGCATGACCGGGCCATCTATCTGAAGTACGTTTTTCTGGCCATCATACTGATCAGCGGATTTGTCTGGGCGCAGGTCAGTATCTTCCAGTATTTCGAGCCGTTCGGGACGCTGTTCTATTTCAGTCAGTCGATGCTGCTGTGGTCGATACTCGTCGTATTCCTGCTGGGTAGCCTATTCATTCCCAGGTTCTATTGCCGCTACCTGTGTCCGTTGGGTGCGGGACTGGGTGTACTGGCGACGCTCAGTCCCTGGCGTATCCGGCGGGTACCGCAGTGTTCAATGTGTCGGGTCTGCGAGCGTGACTGCCCCGTGGGTGCGATTCGTGGTCCAGATATCGATTTTCACGAATGTGTGCGCTGTGATGTATGTGATCGTCGTCTGCTCGACCGGGCGGGCACATGCAGGCATGACTGGCAGACTATCACAGTGCGGATGGAGGCGGCCGGGAAGGCATGAAAAAAGGGCGGCAGCCAGATGGCTACCGCCCTTTTCCAGCATCATGCAGGCTGCGATATCAATCGAGGTATCGTGGCTCGTAACGCTTCACGCCGCCGACCGGGCCGACTTCGGCACCGTAAATGTTGCCAAAGCGGTCAACCACCACACCCTCGGCAGTGCAGGTGCCGGTGCAGTCCGGGATCGGATCGGGAATGATGAAATGCACCTCACCGGTGGCCGCGTCACCAACCCGGATACCCCGCATCCAGTCCGTGCGATGCTGTGAGGAACCCAGGGAGCCTGATTCGGAATCGGCCGCGTACAGGGTGTCATCCTCGTCGATATACAGACCGCTGATGCGGCTGAACTGGTACCAGATGTCGAGCAGCTCACCATCCTGGGTGAAAAGCTGCAGACGGTCGTTGCTGCGGTCAGCAACGAACAGTCGGCCTTGTGAATCAAGAGCCAGTGAGTGCGGCTGCATGAACTGACCCGGCTCGGTGCCGTACTCACCGAAGTCCTCGATGTACTCGCCATTACTGTTGAACTTCAGGACCCGTGCCGGAGCGTCCGGAGCATTGGAATGACCTTCCGCCACGAAGATGTCACCGTCAGGCGTGACCAGCACGTCGTTCGGCTGGAAGAAGTATCCCGGCGCGCGCGCTCCGCCTGGCTCGCCCAGGCTCATCAGGTATTCACCGTCAGGGCTGAATTTGTGCACCTGATGACCTTTGATTTCGTCGGGCTCCTGATCGCCGGAGTGGTTGTCACGGGCATCGGTGACCCACACATTGCCTTCATGATCGACGTCGATACCATGAGGCCAGGTGATCAGGCCGGCACCGAAACTGGTGACCATATTGCCGTCCCGGTCGAAGCGCATGACCGGGTCCAGATGATCGTTGGCCACACAGGCGCCTACGTTGCCACTGCAGCGCTCGGCTACCCAGATGCTTTCGCCGTCGGGAGCGACATCGATGGCGCTGGTGGAGCCCCATTCACGTCCTTCCGGCAGCTTCGCCCATCCCTCGACGGTGGCATACGGGTTGGGCAATCCGTTGACCGGTGTCATGTCCGGATCGCTGTAGTCGGACTGGGCCAGTGTTGCGGCAGGAGTGGCCACGAATGCCGTGGCCATTGCCAGGCAGGCTGTTCGCAATACGTTCTTGTAGTTGGACATTGTCTGAGAGGTCTCCAGTGATGCTCTGATTGGAAATATAGAATAAACCACCCGTGAGGGGAACTCAATCGGTTGCGTGTGTCCAGGTGTGTCTTCTACAAGTGTCTGAATAAATTGATGATAATGCTGGCGGCGATACTGGTCAGAAGCATGCTGGTGAGTGGAAAATAAAACCGTGAGCCGGGGTTCTCCACTCGGATATCCCCCGGCAGTCGACCGAACCAGTCAAAAGCCGAAGGGAAGAAATGCAATACCAGGCCGATGACAACCAGGCAGGCACCTGCGATCAGAAACAGTTTACTCATGGAGACTGACGTTGCTGTCGATGATGGCCTGATACACCCGCGCACGTATCAGCTCGAAATCCCGGATCTCGTCCGCGGGAATCAACTGCATCAGGTAGACAAGCACGAGTTCTTCGGCCGGGTCCACCCAATAGGTGGAATGATAGGCACCGCCCCGGCTGAATTCGCCAACCGACCCCGGGGTGCCTGCACTGCCAAGGTCGTTACGCAATGAAAAACCGAATCCGAAACCGTTGGCCCTGCTGAAGCCACTGGCGTCTCCCAGATGGTCCGCCGTCATCAACTGGACTGATTTCGGAGATAGCAGGCGTCTTTCGTTAAGCTGGCCACCATTGAGGAGCATCTGCAGAAAGCGTCCGTAGTCTTCCGCCGTGGAGATCAGGCCGGCTCCGCCGGAGAATGTGCGCTGAGGACCCAAGGCGTAGTCGCCCTGGGATGGCATGCGACTGCCATCCGGGGCGTGAGTCAGGCCTTCTGCGGTAGCCGAATACACTGTGGCGAGACGCTGCCTCTGGTTGTCACGGTCCAGAAAGAACCGCGTATCATTCATTGCCAGCTCGGCCATGCGTCGCACCACCCCCCTTATGGGCTCGTCACGCCCACCCAGGTACCATTCCTGCAGTCCGGCGGCAGCCCATCGGTCGGCGGCGACTCCCTTACCGTAGCCAATGCCGGCGGTATGTGTCAGCAGGCCCTTGAGAGTGATCGGTCGCCGGGCGGTCTCCACGGAATAGCTCCCGTCATCGTCGCTCACTGCTACGGTGGTATCGGCAAATTCGGGCAGATACCGTTGCTGGGGGTCGTTGAGCAGCAGTTGTCCCTGTTCCTGCAACATCATGATGGCGACGCTGATCATCACCTTGGTCTGCGATGCGATACGAAACAGGTCATCGCGGACCATCGCATCGCCGGCTTCCCGGTCACGATAACCGAAGGCCTGGTGGAAAACGGTTTGACCTTCCCGCGCCACCAGGAGAACGCCGCCAGCCAACTGCTCGTCTTCTTCAAAAGTTTCCAGTGTGGCCTGCAACGTTGTCAGTCGGTCGGTGGAGATACCGAGTTCGGTGGGCTCCCCCTCGGGCAAAGCCTGCAATGAACCGGGGCTGCCCATGATCAGAATCACCAGCAACAGGCACGTGTTGATGCAGTAATTGCGGCGGTAAGAAAGGCGGGCGCTCATGACGAAGTCTCCGGTAAGGGCCTTCTTGTGGAAGTGATCCATTGCCGCATGGTTGGTCGGGCTGGCGACTCCATACGAGTGTCGGGCCGATGAGGCTACTATAGACCAGTTGCTCGCCCGAAATCATCCCATCGATCCGGATCCGTCGCCATGTTCTCTGGCGCAACGCGTTGCGCGCGCATGGTCCACTAGACAGAATGATGTCCCGGCGCGACGGACCGGTAGTTCTCGCTGGTCTTACCGGTGGCAATGCCCGGACAGGTCGGTTATTCTTCACGCCTTGAACCAGATCGCTTTACTGGTCCCGAACGGCGGTGCTAACGCGGAGCTTGATCAGGCTCAACACCGCTCAGGTCGTGAGTGCCTACACTGAAAATGGACAGGTCAGTCGGAACAGGCGGGGAGCCCGCTGAGATGCAGGAGGTGAATACGTGAATCAATTACTGGCGGATTTTTCCCAGTGGCTGTATGCAACCGGCGGCAGTCGGGCGATCCATGAATCGTTCTATCTGTACAACTGGATCGAGACCACGCATGTGCTGACCTTGATGATTTTCCTCGGCATGCTGTTCTTTATTGATATGCGTATGCTTGGATATGCGATGACACGGGTGCCCGCATCACAGATTGCCGCCCGGCTGAATATCCCGATGATGATCGGTTTCGCGATCATGATCATCACCGGCCTGCTGTTGTACTACGCCGTGCCGGACCGAACCACACAGAGTATCTGGTTTCGTATCAAGGTGATTCTGCTGATAGCTGCCGGTATCAATGCCTGGTTGTTCCATCGGCGTATGAGCGAGTCGGTATCCAGCTGGGATACCGATCCAAAACCGCCGGCCTATATTCGGCGGGGAGCCGCGCTTTCACTGACTCTCTGGGCTGGTGTTGTGATCACAGGCAGGCTGATTGCCTATGACTGGTTCGATTGCTACCGGGAAATGCCAGGGGTCATCAGCTGGGCCGCCGGCTGTATGGTCGACTGAATCAAGGGCGCGCCGCATGATCTGTCCTGACGGGCCGATGCTGTCAATGCGGAGCAACAGGATTTCGGGCCACCGGTTCGGCCCTCAGATAATGCATGCAGGAGTTCCCGATGGAGCTGATCACAATTTTCGAATGGCTGGAACAATCGTTTCTTGGGGAAATCGGCAAGACCTATGGCGCTGTGTACGCGTTATTCGGCCAGTCGATTCACTTGATGGCGCTGGCGGTGTTGGGGGGTACTGTGCTGGTCACTGATCTTCGGACGCTGGGGGTAGTATTGAAGGACGTGCCATTGCAGACAGTCGCGGATCATTCGCACCGATGGTTCAAGATTGCACTGGTCGTGATGATACTGACAGGCGTATTCATGGCCGCCGCCATTGCCATGCGGATGTACTACAGCCTGTTTTTCTGGTCGAAAATGATAGCCCTGGCTGTCGGTATCGTGTTCGTACTGGGAGTCAAAATGCCCCTGATCCGCCATGCCGACGACGGCAGTGTCCAGCCCTGGGTGCTGAAGACCACGGCGGTCGCATCACTTTGCATCTGGTTTACCGTGGCGGCAACAGGCCGATGGATCGGTTTTGCCGGCTGATTTCCGAATGGCAGGAGGGGATTGAAATGAATGAGGTCAATAACAAGTCGCTGGATCTGCGACAGAAGATTGCCGTAGGTGCATCGGCGGCCGTGTTTGTCGCGTTCGCCGGGTTCTGGATCTATCAGATCAACTCGGCCTACGAGCTGCTCAGCCTTGCTTATGGCTGGTGAATATCGATCACGGCTGTTTCGATGAGGCGGCTGTTACTGTGAAAAAAGCCGCGGACAGTGTTTCTGTGCGCGGCCTTTCTGATGTTCAGTCCTCGGACAAACGCGGAGAACCACACTCTGGATCAGAATATGCCCAGTGCCATCCGGAAGTAGTCATCACGGAACAACTCCTGTGTTAGCCTGTCCAGTAATCCATCGAGTGCCTCGTCAGTGGAGCCGGACTCCGATGTGGCCTGGCTGAACAGCACACTTTCCCACAGGTTGCGCCCCTGTTGCTCCACTTCCACGTTACAGCGCAGGGTCAGCGTCAGCCCCTGCTCCGTGCGATTGGAGGAGAATTCCAGCACCTCGGCATTGAAGGCAATGCCGGCCTCCGGGGACATGGGGGTCTGCGCGGCCTCCAGGGCAGCCGTCATGGCCGACTCAAGCAGGCCGGCCAGCCCGCCTTCCACAGTCATGGCTTCTCCGTCAATAATCAGGGTGTCATCCTGGGTCCCGTCGCGGGCATCGGTGAATTCACCGATACGCAGACTGCCTGCTGTCATGCCCGACAGGTTGGCGCTTCCCGTGTACTGATATTCGTAATTCAACGGTTCTGCCTGCAATGTCGAAAACATTGTGGCCGTGAACAATGTGGCAGCCGAAAGGCTGATAAGCAGGTTTTTCATCAGGTCACCCGGTTGGTTCAATGATCCCGGCACTGACCTTCATGCGGTCTTGGCCGGGGTATTTCACGAAAAAGCCACCGACAGCGTGCTGACGGTGGCCCGGTTCGCATGCGGAGCCACGCCGCCTCGGGCGACGCAGTCCGACGGTCTCGTTACAGGCGGTCAGCCGGCCAGGCTACGCCCTGGTGCTCACCCTTGGGTACAGACTTCATGCCGCTGTAGACGAATTTCTGTACCCGCTTGCCTTCGTACGTCTCGGTTGTGTAGACGTTGTTGTCCGAGTCGGACGCCAGGCTGTGCGGTGCGTAGAACTGACCCGGCTGTCGGCCACCACCGCCGAAACTGGTCAGCACTTCAAGTGACTCACGATCCAGAACGTAGATCTTGAAGTTCTGGCCGTCGGCCAGGTAAAGATACTTCTGCTCCTCGTCGTTGGAGAAGTCGATGTCCCAGGTTGAGCCCTGCGCGAGGGTTTGCGGCGCAATCAGGACTTCTTCCACGAACGTCCCGTCCGGGCGGAACACCTGGATGCGGTCGGAACCACGGTCGCAGACGTAGACCAGCCCATCATTGGATGGCTTGGCGCAGTGAACCGGGCCGCGGAACTGTTGCGGCAGTGGTTCACCCGGGGTGTACTCCACGTCGACATCCTCGGGACGGTTTCCATAGGCGCCCCAGTAGCGCTTGAATTCACCGTTGTTCATGTCGATCACGGCAATGCGCTTGTGTACATAACCGTCAGCCAGGTAGACCTCGTTGGCGTCGGCATCCACTTCCAGGTCGGCCACCCGACCAAACCATTCCGTGCTGTTACTGTCGGCCGGGCTGCCGGGAATACCGTATTCGCCGACGAACTGACCATCACCGGTAAATTCCAGCACGTGGGAGTCGCCGCCACCATTGCCGCCGATCCATACGTTGCCGTTCGGTCCCACTGCCAGGCCGTGGTTGGATGCAGGCCAGGTGAAGCCGTCACCCGGGCCGCCCCAGGCATTGACCAGATTGCCTTCCGGATCGAACTCAAGAATCGGCGGTGCCGGGGTGCAGCAGTCGCTGACGCCCATCTTCAGGCCGATCTCCGTGGCGCCACCGAACATGGCGTCCTGATCGCGGTGTACGATGAATACATGGTCGCGTTCATCGATATCAATACCGATGGTACGACCGATGATCCACTGATTGGGCAGCGGCTTCGGCCAATATGGATCGACCTCGAAGTGCGGTACTTCTACTGTGTCGGTCTGCGCCGAAACGCTTTCCTGTAATTCGTTCTGTGCCACGCCCAGCGCGGCGATCGAGAGTGCCAGCCCAGTGCCGGCGGCCAGTTTGAACTTTGTTTTCATTAGTATTCCCTCCAGTTTTTCAGCAGGCCTTTCCATCGGAGTATACTCAGTTCTATGCTAGCAGTATACTCGGATCTGCAATTTTCTCGGCGCAACGTCATGCTTTGGCGAGACGTTACAACAGATGCGGAAAATAATACAAAGAGGTACCCGGTGTTTCAGGTTGTGACTGAATTCAGAATGGTTAACAGGTTGGCGCTGGTCGCCATGCTACTGTGGGTCGGCGTGATCGGCATGTCCGGCGCGCAGGCTGACGAAATTCCCCAGCGCGTGTCGGTGCAGGCGCTGGTCAAACCGGAAGGAGATCAGCTCAATGTCTTGCTGCGTGTCCCCATGGACGCGCTGAGCGATATCCAGTTTCCGGTGCGGGGCGCATCGGGGAATCTGGTGTTCTCCGAGGCCGGTCCGGCCATGCGCACGGCGGCCGAATCCTATATTCTCCAGAACATCCGGTTCTACGAGAACGGGGAGCGCCTGGAGCAGCGGGAGACCCGCGCAATGCGCATCTCCATGCCCTCCAATCGCTCGTTCCGCGATTACCAGACGGCGCTGGACAATGTGCAGAGCCCGCCGATCGATGATGATCGGGAACTGTATTACCTGCAGGGCTTCCTTGATGTGCTGGTGAGCTACCCCATCGACTCTGGCGCGTCCCGGATATCCGTCGATCCGCGGCTGGCCGGACTGGGCATAGAAACCAACACAGTGCTGCGGTACGTGCTGGATGACGGGACCGAGCGGGCTTTCAGCTACGAGGGAAATCCCGGCATGGTCCATCTGGACCCGCGCTGGTATCAGGCGGCGTTCAATTTCATTGGCATGGGTTTCGACCACATCCTTGAAGGAACCGATCATCTGCTGTTCCTGCTGTGTCTGGTGATCCCGCTGCGAAGCATCCGGGCGCTTATACCGGTGATCACCTCGTTCACTATCGCGCACTCGGTGACGTTGATTGCGGCCGCGCTGGGCTGGGTTTCCCTGGCGGGCTGGTTTCCGCCGTTGATCGAGATGTTGATTGCGCTCTCCATCGTCTACATGGCGTTCGAGAACATCATAGGTATCAATCCGCAACATCGGTGGGCACTGACCTTTGGCTTCGGGCTTGTGCATGGCTTCGGGTTCTCGTTCCTGCTGACCGACAGTCTGCAGTTCGCGGGCTCCCACCTTGTTGCCAGTCTCCTGGCGTTCAATGTGGGTGTGGAGCTCGGCCAGATCGCCGTGTTGCTGGTCATGGTGCCGGTCCTGTACCTGTTTTTCCGCTACGTCATGGCTGGTCGCGAACGGATCGGGGTCATCCTGCTGTCGGCGCTGGTCGCGCATGAGGCGTGGCACTGGATGATGGAGCGCTACGCATCTTTCTCGGCCTACCCGCTGCAATGGCCGGCATTCGATGCTGCCTTCTTTATCGGGCTGATGCAGTGGCTGAGCCTGTTGCTGGCGGCCGCGGGCGTCTTCTGGATGATGTTTGAGCTCTTCCGGCGCTATTTTGGTGGAGAGGAATCCGGTGGTGGTGACGAGTCAGTCTCCGGGAGCAGCGCGGCGTTGTCTTGACGATGATAGTGTTGCTATTATGCGCCGCACTCTGTTTCGAGAATAATAAGCGGGAGATTGCTTGATGAACGGTGTCATGATTGTGTTGTTCGGCGTCGTCGGCCTCGGCTTTGGCTGGCTGGTGTATTCCAGGTTCATTGCCTACAGGATCTACCGGCTGGACCCTGATTTCGAAACTCCCGCACACGAGTTGAATGACGGTGTCGACTATGTGCCCACCAACAAGTACGTGTTATGGGGGCATCACTTCACTTCGGTGGCCGGTGCGGCCCCCATTGTGGGGCCGGCGATCGCGGTGTACTGGGGGTGGGCTCCAGCACTGCTGTGGGTCGTGTTCGGCACGATCTTCTTTGCCGGCGTGCACGATATGGGTGCCTTGTGGGCCAGCGTGAGGCACAAGGGCAAATCCGTCGGGGCCTTGTCCGAGAGTGTGATCGGAGAACGGACCCGCTCACTGTTTCTGATCGTCATCTTCCTCCTGCTGTTGATGGTCAATGCGGTGTTCGCGGTGGTCATCTCCGGCAGCTTTGTCGATACGCCCGGTGCGGTGTTTCCGGCCTGGTCCGCCATTGTCGTTGCATTGATCATTGGTCAGCTGTTGAGGCGCAACTACAGTCTGATGCTGTTGACGGCGTGCGGTGTGGCAGCTCTGTACCTGTCCATCTGGATCGGCAGCGTGATGCCATTGAGCCTGCCGGATACGATGTTCGGGCTGGGCGAAAGTGCGAGCTGGATCGTGATTCTGTTCGTCTACGCGGCCATTGCTTCGATGCTGCCAGTCTGGATGTTGCTGCAGCCCCGCGACTTCATCAATGGCATGCAGCTGATTGTGGGTCTGATCCTGCTGTACGGCGGCGTACTCGTGTTCATGCCGGAGATGAGCGCGCCGGCCTTCAACGGACAACTTGCCGAAGGTACCCCGAGCATGGTGCCGTTGCTGTTTGTCACCATTGCCTGTGGCGCGATCTCCGGTTTCCACGGCATTGTGGCTTCCGGCACCAGTTCCAAACAGCTGGACAAGGAAACGGATGCCCGCTTTGTGGGCTACGCCGGCGCCGTGGGTGAAGGGTCGCTGGCGCTGATCACCATTGTCGCGGTCTGCAGCGTGGCGTATGCCGCCAGTCCGGAGCAGTGGCATTCGGTGTACAACAGCTTCTCTGCTGGCGGTGCGGGCAATTTCGTGGCCGGTGGCGCGGCGCTGATCAATTCGGGCTGGGGTATCCCCGAGGGGCTTGGCCAGGTGTTGCTCGCTACCATGGTCGCCCTGTTTGCCGGTACGACCATGGACTCCGGTGTGCGGTTGCAGCGCTACATTATTCAGGAGTGGGGCGAAATCTATGGTATCGATCTGTTCCGCAAGGGGGTGGCGGCCACGCTGGTTGCTGTGGGGACCTGTCTGTTGTTGGCCTTTGGTGCCGGTGGGGCTTCAGGCCAGGGAGGCATGATCATCTGGCCTCTGTTCGGTGCCACCAACCAGATTCTGGCCAGTCTGACACTGCTTGTGGTGTCCGTGATGCTCATCAAGCTGGGCCGGCCCGCGCGTTACACTCTGATTCCCATGGTGTTCGTGCTGTTCATGGCGTTCTATGCCGGCCTGATCCAGCTGATCGGCTTTTATAACGAGGAGAACTGGCTGTTGATGGTCCTTGACTTCATCGTGCTGGTGGTCAGCGTGCTGGTGATGCTGGAAGCGATCAGCGTGGTGTTGAAACATCGCCGATCCCAGGCAGCGTCGGGTGACAGCAATGCCGGTTGAGGCGCCGCCGGTTCCCGGGTGCCAGATGCGCTAACCGGATTCTGAAAGGGGATGGGTCGATGGTGACTCATCCCTTTTTTTGGCGGTGTTGTCCATGCGTTACAAATAATTGCAAGATCCGTGTTGTTGGTACTCCACAGCCCTTTTCCCTGGTCTATAATCCGAAAAAGCGAGCAATTGATCGATTTTCGGGAGCGTCATTACATGCGCTGGAGTCAGGTGATCATTGTCGGCCTGTTCCTGCTGTTCGGGCTGCCAGGAAGTGTCTGGGCGGTCGGTGATTTCGCATTGCTGGACCATAACGGTGACTTTCACCAATTGAGCCGCTACAGGGATCGGGATGCGGTGGTTATTTACATGCATCAACCCAGTTGCCCGGTAAGCCGGGCAGAGCTGGAGCGACTGGTGACGTTGCGGGAGCGCTATACGGAAGACGCTGTCCAGTTTTTCGTGCTGGTGGCGGAAAGCGGCGCGGATCGGGCACAGATGCGCGCCGCCATGGGCGCGCTGTCGACGGATGTGCCGGCCTTGATCGATACATCGCAGCTGGTGGCCGGCACCATGCCGTTCGAACGGGCAGCCGAAGTCATGGTGGTCGATCCGAAACGCATGGAGCTGCTTTATCATGGGGCGTTTGATCGACGCTCATCAGCCCATCAGTCGGATGATCGGCCTCACCTGCGGAGCGTGATCGATGCCGTGCTTGGTGGACAGCCCATTGAAGCGGAGGTGCCGCGTTCCAGGGGGAGCGAGCTGGTATTGGGGCGGCTCGACGGGGTGTCTGACCGCCCCCCTTCCTATGCCAATGATATCGTTCCTATCCTGAAGCGTCGCTGCATCAACTGTCATCAGGAAGGCGGATCGGCACCCTGGGCAATGGACAGTCATCGTGCGTTGCAGGGTTGGAGCCAGATGATGCGGGAGACGTTGCTGACGCGTCGAATGCCGCCCGGCCAGATCGATCCGCGGCACGCGGACCGTTTTGTCGATCTGCATCATATGCCGGATACGGAAATGATCGCCCTGGTCAACTGGATCGATGCCGGTGCCCCCGGGGCTGACCAGGAGGACCCCCTGTCGGAGCGGCCGCCTCAGGCCTCGGAGTGGGCCCTGGGAGAGCCGGATCTGGTAATCGATTTCCCGGCGCAGGAAATTCCGGCCTCTGGCGTGATTGATTATCGTTTCGTGCCGGTGGAGATCGGGTTGTCAGAGGAGCGGTGGGTCCGGGGTTACGAGTTCAGGATCGGCAACGAGGCGGCACTGCACCATGTCATCGCTTATACCCAGGATGCGCGGCAGCAGCGGCAGAATGCCAGTCGTGGAGGAAGCAGGACCAATTTCGGTGGTTATGCCCCGGGTCGGGAATATGTGCTTTTTGACGAAGATACTGGAATCCGGCTGACAAGGGATATGCGCTTCATGATCCAGTTCCATTACACGACGATAGGGCGTCAGCTGACTGATGAAACCAGTATCGGGCTATACTTTCATGATCAGGCGCCAGCGCGTTCGTTGACCCGGACGGCTGTCATGAACGGGGACTTCGTGATACCACCCGGAGTATCGGACCACCAGGTCATCGGGACCGCGACGGTAGATTCAGATTCCTATCTGCACAGTTTTGCGCCCCACATGCATTTTCGTGGCAAATATATTCATTTTTACGCCGATTATCCCGACGGCAAACGTCAGGATCTGCTATCCATTCCCAACTTCCAGCACAATTGGCAGATGGTCTACAGTCTTCGCGAACCCTATTTTCTCCCGGCCGGCACCACGATTGTCGCGGAAGGGGGCTTCGATAATTCAGCACTGAATCCCCTGAACCCGGACCCGGAGCAGACCGTCCGCTGGGGGGATCAGGTCTGGGACGAAATGTTCATCACGTGGATGCGGATCAGTGATGCCAGCCGGCGGTGAGTCGGGCCGGACATGAATGTCAGGCCGCTATTGACATTATTGTCGGACGGTGAGTTCCATTCCGGTCAGTCCCTGGGCGAGCGGCTCGGGATCAGTCGGGCCGCCGTGTGGAAGCAGGTACGGCGATTGGCTGAGCTGGGCGTGGAAGTGGATGCGGTGCGTGGCCGGGGCTATCGCATGGCCGGCAGAGTTCGGTTGCTGGATGCAAAGCGGATACTGGCATTGAGTGGTGAAGCAGGTTCGCTGTTTTCGGGCCATTTTATTGTTCTTTTCTCCACCGATTCTACCAATGCCGAAGCGATGCGACGGATCCAGGCCGGTGCCCGGCATTGTGTGATCATGGCCGAGCACCAGTCCGGCGGGCGGGGCCGTCGAGGTAAGTCCTGGGTCAGCCCACTGGGGCATAACCTGTACTTCTCCATGGTCTGGCCTTTCCAGCAGGGTGTGGCGGCGCTGGAGGGGTTGAGCCTCGTCTGTGGTCTGGCGGTCGCCGCGGCGGTCGGCCGCGTATCCGGGCAGGTCAGTCTGAAGTGGCCTAATGATGTGCTGCTGGACGGGCGCAAACTGGCCGGTGTCTTGCTGGAGGTGCAGGGCGACATGGAGGGTGCCTGCCGGGTCGTGGTCGGCGTGGGCGTGAACACCTGGATGCCGGTGGCCGCTGCAGGCCGGATTGATCAGCCTTTTTCAATGTTGGGCACTGCCGATGGAGAGGGTTGCGTAGACAGAGATCAGCTGGCCGCAGATCTTGTCCGTGAGCTGGTGTGGCGACTGCAGCGTTTCGAGCGTACTGGATTTGGCGCCTTTCGCGAGGAGTGGATGGAGCGGGATCATTATATCGGTCAGCCAGTCAGTGTCGGCCATGGCCCGGATGATGGCTTGACAGGTATTGTGGCCGGCGTCGATGATGCGGGGCGACTACAGCTGCGGCTCGGAAATGGCCGGATACGGACGCTGACGGGAGGGGAGATGTTCCCCAGTATCCGTCCCGTGCCCGGTGATGCGGATGAATTCCATGATTCTTGATGTGGATGCCGGGAACTCGCGAATAAAGTGGCGCCTGGTCGATGCCAGAGATATCGCGGCACGCGGCATGGCCGATTCCATCTCCGATTTGTTGGGGAGGGTGGCTACAGTGGGTGTGCCGGAACGGATCAGGGTCGCCTCCGTGCGCCGTGAGGACTGGGTCGAGGTTTTGCGGCGGCGAGTCCTGGCGGAATGGGGGGTGCGGCTGGAGGTTGCGACCAGTCGGGCGGAGCAGAAGGGTGTCGTGAATGCGTACGACGTACCCGGGGCGCTTGGCGTGGATCGATGGCTGGCATTGATCGCCGCGTATCATCGCCGTGGAGACGCTTGTGTGGTGATCGATTGCGGTACGGCACTGACACTGGATGTTGTCGACGCGCGAGGCCACCATCTGGGAGGGTTCATTGTACCCGGATTGTCCATGCAATACCGTTCGCTGGAAGCGGCGGCGGGCATCACGTTGCCGCCTGTCCAGCGGATCGAGCCGGAGTCGTGCCCGGGGCGATCAACCGTCGAGGCGGTGGGTAATGGTTGTGTGGCCATGATGGCCGGCTGGTTGGTCAATGATGATCGGGTGCGGCACGCCTCTGTCAATGACGGACTGTTTATGACCGGCGGCGATGTCCGGGTTTTGTTGCCACTGATGGAATCCGCGGACCTTGCTGTCAGGCAGGTGCCGGAACTGGTGCTTGACGGGCTGGCGTTGGCGCTGCCGTGATGCTGGCGGTCAGAAGATCGGAAAGGAGATGCGAGTGCGCCGGCTGGTGCTTTTACTTTTGACAGTCAATGTCTGCTATCTGCTGTGGTCCGTGCTCACCTTGAATGCGCCCGAGGTATCTCCGGTGGCATGGCCGGACGAAGTGTCCTCGCTGCGGATGCTGCCGCCGGACCAGTCGGTGTCCGATGCGCAGGAAGCCGTGCGGAATGATCTGTTGACAACTTCCGTGTCCGGTGTCGCCGAAAGTGAACCTCAGGCCGTGTTGGGCCAATGCTGGCGGATCGGACCTTTCACTTCAAGTGAGCTGCGTTCGTCATTTGTCCGCTCCCGCCTGGCTGATGTGGCAGTTGCGGTAATCGAGCGGCAGCAGGAGTCCGCGGGTGGCTGGCGGGTGTTTCTGCCGCCAGCCGAAGACCGTGCCGCGGCGTCGGCTCTGCGCGAATCCTTCCGCGCTGCAGCCGCGGAGGCAGGCGAAGAACTTGACAGTTATGTCATGACAGCAGGGGATCGTGCCAATGCAGTATCTCTGGGGCTGTTCACTCAGGAGCAGAATGCTCGTAATCTTCAGGCCCGGGTGGTTGCGTTCGGTATGGATGCGCTCGTGGAGCAGGAGGTTTCCACCCGTACTGTCGAATGGGTAGAGCTCTTCGCCAGCCGGGAATGGATGAACGAGGCGAGGCGCTCCGGCCTGGCTGCCTACGCTCCCGATTTGCAGGTTACGGAAAATCTCTGTCAAATGATTGCACCGGAGCCTGATTTCCCATAAAATGCCGCCTCTGCAATGCAGCCTCAACTGAAAAGTAGCAGTCGGGGCTCGTGCTGGAGGGGTTCCCGAGTGGCCAAAGGGATCAGACTGTAAATCTGACGCGCAAGCTTCGGTGGTTCGAATCCACCCCCCTCCACCATTTTTGCGGCGGGTATAGTTCAATGGTAGAACACCAGCCTTCCAAGCTGGATATGCGGGTTCGATTCCCGCTACCCGCTCCAGGCAGGCCGCATGTCGGCCGTCGTCCGGTCTCGGTTGAGTCGGGCGGTGATGAGAAACGGGACAAGCGGCTCGCATAGCTCAGAGGTAGAGCACTTCATTGGTAATGAAGAGGTCTCCGGTTCAACTCCGGATGTGAGCACCATTATTTGTCGCCACTGGCGCCGGCAGGTGGCAGTGGCGCTTTTTGCGCAAATATCGGCTCCAAGGCTGAGAGCCGGATTCAGGAAAGCAGAGGCGGTCAACATGGCGAAGGCAAAGTTTGAAAGAAACAAGCCCCACGTGAACGTGGGCACGATCGGGCACGTGGACCACGGCAAGACGACGCTGACGGCGGCGCTGACGC
>JAWLFN010000231.1:0-4214 GCA_041685555.1 Gammaproteobacteria bacterium
TTCCGTAATGAAACCACCATCATCCCCTCGGTGACCCTGAGCCTCGGTGGTCGCATCGACAATCTGAATCTGTCCGTCGACGACCGCTATCTGGCCAATGGCGATCAGAGCGGCGAACTTGATTTCGACGAAGTCAGCCCCGCGGTCGGCCTGATGTGGTCTGCCTCCCCGGCGCTGAACCTGTATACCAACTACGCGTCCTCGTTCGAGACGCCGACGTTCACCGAACTGGGTACACCCGCGCAGGAGCTGAATGTCAATCTGGGTGGATTCAACAACGTCACGGCCCAGAACGCGGACAGCTTCGAGATCGGCGCCAAGGGCATGCTGATGGATGACCGCGTGTTCTATGACCTGGCGGTGTACACGATGGATGTCGAGGACGAGATCACCAACATCGTCAGCATCGAGAATCGCGCCTTCTTCCAGAACGCGGACACGGATCGCAATGGCTTCGAGGCCCAGATCCAGGCGACATTGACGGAGAATCTGGATCTGACGACCTCCTACACGTTCTCGGATTTCACCTTCGACCGTTTCCCGGAAGAGCCCGAGTCGGTGGGTGAGTGGGTGCCGGGTATCCCGAGACATCAGCTGTTCACGGAACTGGCCTATACCCACTCCAGCGGGACCTATGTGATCTGGGATGCCCTGGCGGTCGGCAAGTACTACGCGGACAACGCCAATACGGACAAAGTGGATTCCTATCTGGTGTCCAATCTGCGCATCGGCAATGATTATGAGTTCAATGATGCCACCGTGGCTCCGTTCCTCGGCATCAACAACCTGTTCGACGAAAAGTACTTCTCCAACGTGCGCTCCAATGCGTTCGGCGGCCGTGCCTTCGAGCCGGCGCCCGAGCGACATGTATACGGGGGCGTGAAGATCCGGTTCTGATGCGGCTGGATGCTACCGTGCCGGGGCGTTCAGTATCGTTGGTTCCATGATGACGCTGTAACCGCCCCCGGCGCTGTGCATCTCGCGCAGACGCTGCAGGGAGCGGGGATGCCGGCCCTCGGCGCCGGCCAGCGCCAGCCAGGCATCGTGGTAGTGCTCCGGCGCATAGGAGTGCCCGAAGCCTTCCGGTGCGGAACCGAAAGCCATGTCGGCCAGCAGTTGCAGTCCAGTGACCACGGGAAACCAGCGCAGGTCCGGCGAGACGTCGGGGCCGCGCCGACCCTGCATCCAGTCCGGCTCCCGATAGAACGTCTCCGGGGAGAAGAACGTCACCGGATCGCTGGCGTATTGCAGGAACCCGATGCGGAAATTGCCCCAGTCGGCTCCGGCATCCGCCATGCCGCCGGTCTGGTTGGCAAAGCGCACCACGCGCCCGTCCCGGAAGCGTGGCAACCACGCCGGTGAACTGCGATCCCGGCGCTGTGTCACATCGCGCCAGGTCTCACTCCGGAAGGGCGGTCCGATCCACAGGGCACCGTCGAAGGGATCATCGATGATATCGTAAAAATCGAAGGAACGGTCCGAGTTGAGCGCACCCAGGCTCATTCCCTGCAGGTAGAGTTCCGGACGCTGTTCCCGGGGCAGGCGGGTCCAGCGCCGGTAGATGGCCTGGAACAGGGCGCGTGCCATGTCCACGCCGTACTCGCCTTCCTGCAGCAGGGCCAGCGGGCTGGGCAGGTAGGAATACTGGGCCGCCACGCTGGCCACATCGCCGCGGCGCAGGTACTCCAGCGTGTCAATGCTGGCCGGATCGACCCAGCCGGTGCCAGTGGGCGTGAGGATGACCAGTGCGGAACGGGAGAAAGCACCGACGCGTTCGAGCTCCGCCACCGCCAGTCGTGCCCGCTCCTCTGGCGTCTCCGCCGAGTTCAGTCCCACATAGACACGGATCGGCTCGTAGGCCACGCCATCCGTGAAGCGGGCGATATCCTCCGCGCGCGGGCCGGAGGACAGGAAACGGCGGCCTTGCCGGCCGAGCTGCTCCCACTCCAGCAGGGAGCCTTCGCTGCCGGCCCGCAACGGCGTGTCCGGTTGCCCGGTTTCCGGGTCGATCATGGTGTCGATCCGCTGGTAGGAACGATCCGCCACCTGCAGCAATGAAGAGAACAGCACCCCTTCGATGATCGACCAGAACAGCAGCAGGGCGAGCACCGCCCCGGTGATGGCGGATATCCGTGCCGGTATGAACCGCTGCAGTTTGCCGGACAGAAAACGAAAAGTGCGGCGGAACAGCCGTGTCAGCAGCAGTACGGCAAGGAACAGAGTCAGTGAGATCGCACCCACCACGGTGGCCTGCACCGAGGCGACCGGCTCCATGCCCATGAGATCACGCAGACTGTCCTGCCATTCACGGGCCTCGCGCAGGGCGAGCATGGCCAGGCCGACACAGATGACGGTGGCCAACAACTGGATCCATTGTTGGACTTTTCTGCGCGGCACCGGGAGTTGCAGCAATCGCCACAGCCACCAGCCGGCGACACCGGTTCCGTAGCCGGCGGCCAGCGACAGACCGGAGATGACCCCCTGCACGACATCATCGCGCGGAAGCAGCGACGGTGCCAATGAGACAGCAAAGAACACCGTGCCGACCAGCAGGCCGGTGGTATGGAACTGGCGGCCCGCACGACGCAGCAGCAGATAGGTCCGGTACTTCATGGCAACTGACTTCTTCCAGTGGATGATGGAAAGCGGCGCTGACATGGTACCGTTGTATGCGTCTCAGTTCAGCCTGTGCTTTATCGTGTCTTCAGGGTGAGCCGGCAGGCCGGCATTATCGTAGAATAGCGTGGTGACAACAGCGGAACATCCACTGTCCAAGGCCGCTCTGGCGGCAAGAGGGTGAAATGATCGATACCAATCGTTTGATGGAACAGTTCATGGGCGGCAGTCCTGATCGTGGGGGCAAGAGCGGCAAAGGAGATTTCGTCAAGGGCGCTGCCGCGGGAGGCATACTGGGCCTGCTGGTGGGCAGCAAGAAAGCCCGCAAGATGGCCGGTGGCCTGGTGGGCTACGGTGGCGCCGCGGCGGCCGGCGCGCTGGCGTTCAAGGCCTACCAGAACTGGCAGCAGGGTAAACAGGTCGATACGGCTCCTGTGGCCACCCGACAGGATCTGGGGCATGTCGATCCTCGTTTTCTGCCCGACGCGCAGCCGGCCGCCGCCGGGCAACCGTTTGCACTGACGCTCATCACCGCAATGATCGCGGCGGCGCGGTCGGATGGCCATATCGATGCCAGCGAGCAGGCCGCCATTTTCAGGCAGGTGGAAGAGATGGGGCTGGACACGGAAAGCAAGGCGTTCGTTTTCGATGCCCTGAGTCGCCCGATCGATATCAACACACTGGTTGCCTCGGTCCAGGGAGTGGAGCAGGCTTCTGAAGTCTACCTCGTTTCCCGGATGGCCATTGACGTCGACCATCCGGCGGAGCGGGCGCATCTCGAAGTGCTGGCAGACCGGCTTGCGCTGCCCGCCGATCTGGTGGCGCATCTCGACCATCAGGTCGATGACGCGCCCCGGTTGTAACCGGCGTCGCGGTCAGGGGGCCGGGAATGCGCCCGCCGGCCCCGGAAATACCACCGGGCTCTGGATGCCTTCGGCGGAGAGGCTGGATACCCCGAAGAAATAGTTATCGATGACCACGTTTTCCAGCGTGAACTCAGCGACATCACCGACGTCTCGCGACCAGGTCCACTGTGGGTCGGTGGTCAGACGCCAGTGTACGCGATAACCCGTGGCGCCAGGCACCCGATCCCACGACAGTGTGGTATCCGGGCTGACCTGTCCGCTGATGCCGACATCGGCGGGCGGGGCAGGCGCCCAGGCCAGGGACGCCAGGGTGACGGCATTGAGCGCGGTCAGTTTTGCCGCATAGTCGAAATCCACGTGCTCGATGACATCCCCGTAGGCGATGCCGTCCTGCTCGCGCACGTCCTGGTGCTGCCAGTGGTAATGCTCGTTGGTTTCCATGATGCGCACGGCCGGGTAGCCGGCATCGTTGAACGGGCGGTGATGGCCACCACGGCCGAAGCGGTCCAGGCGGTAGATCATCATGGTGTCCAGGTTGGGCACGTATTGATCGGCGAGGCGGTCGATGTAACGCGACAGATTGCGGGAGGGGGAGTCGACCTCGCCGCCCTGGAACCGACGCTGGCGGGCCTCGTCGTCGGTTTCCACGGCGCGGGTACCCTCTGAGAACACTCGAGCCGTGGTGTTGTTGATGACCCCGTTGATGCCACGGATGTTGCCGATCATGTCGTT
>JAWLFN010000027.1:0-17259 GCA_041685555.1 Gammaproteobacteria bacterium
AAGATGTGTCCGGTGAGCATGATTTCATCGACGTCGGTGCGCTCGAGGAAGGCTCGTATCCCCTGCTCCACCTGGTCGGGTGTGCCGGTGACCGCCTCGCGCAGGGCATGGCCGGCCATCGCCAGTTCGGCCCGGGAAAAACGGGATTCGATATCGTCCAGCGGCGGCTTCAGCGGGCCCGGGTTGCCGCGCCGCAGGGCAATGAACTGCTGTTGCACCGAGGTCATCAATCGCCGGGCCTCTGCCTGGGTGTCGGCGGCGAACAGTGGTACCGCGGCCATGGCATGCGGACGGTCCAGATGTTGCGATGGGGTGAACCGCTCACGGTACAGACGCAGTGCTTCCATCAGATGGTCCGGGGCGAAGTGGGAGGCGAACGCAAACGGCAGTCCCAGTGCCGCGGCCAGCTGGGCGCTGAACAGACTGGAGCCGAGCAGCCAGACGGGTACCCGCAGGCCGGCCCCCGGGACTGCCTGGACGGCCTGGCCTGGGCTGGCCGGTTCAAACCAGTGCAGCAGTTCCTGTACGTCCTGCGGGAATGTGTCGGCGGCCATCGGATCCCGGCGCAGCGCCTGCAGTGTCATCTGGTCGGTTCCCGGTGCCCGCCCCAGCCCGAGATCGATGCGGTCCGGATACAGCGAGGCCAGGGTGCCGAACTGCTCGGCGATCACCAGCGGCGCATGATTGGGCAGCATCACGCCGCCGGCCCCCACCCGTATGGTTCGAGTCCCTTCCGCGACATAGCCGATGGCCACGGCCGTGGCCGCGCTGGCGATGCCGGTCATGTTGTGGTGTTCGGCCAGCCAGAAGCGGGTATAGCCCTCCTTTTCGGCCAGTTGGGCCAGTTCGCGGCTGCGCTGCAGCGCTTCGGCCGCGTTGCTGCCCTGGATGATCGGCGCCAGGTCGAGCAGGGAATGATTCACCATCTGGTAGGACTCCTTTTCCCGGAAAACGGGGTGACAATTGTGACAGAGAGTGCCAGCCAGAGGGCCAGTGAATCAATTCATGGTAAAAAAACCACCACTCAACGGGTCTGTCTATATACCAGCTTGCAGTACATGAGGCTCTGGATTACTCTCCGGAGTCCGATTCATGCAACAGAATTTGACAGTCGGTTACGGTGAATTGACCGGATTTGATGATAGCACTGCGCAAGCAGTCAAGTACGCTCCGAGGAGCGGGGAGAACACCATGACATTCAAGAAACAGTACCTGTTGACCATGGCCGTCGCTTCGGCCCTGGCCAGCCCGCTGGCCCTGGCGGACAATGCGCTGGTGGGTGAACTCAGCCCCAATCTGGATCCCGATTACGAAGCGCCCCGCACCGAATGGGGCGATCCCGATCTTCGCGGTGTCTGGAACTTCAGCTCCAATACACCCACCACCCGTCCTTCCGAGTATGAAGGGGTCGAGTTCCTCACGCCCGAGGAAGTCATCGAGCGGGACGAGCGTATCGCGGCGGAGGCCGCCGCCAGCGACGGGCAGTCCAGCCAGGGTGGCGTGGGCGGCTACAACCAGTTCTGGATCGAGGGCAATCCCGAGGACCTGAATCTGCGCACGTCCATCATTATCGATCCGCCCAGTGGCCAGTTGCCGGACCGCGTTCCGGGCGCTCCCATGGCCTTCGGTGGCCTGGGCCCCGACTACGATGGTGAGCGCCCCGTGCGCGTCACCGTGGGTGGTATTGGTAAGGACGGTCCGGAGGATCGCGGCCTGTCCGAACGTTGCCTGATGGGCTTCAATGCCGTGCCGCCGTTCCAGCCCAGCATGTACAACAACAACGTGCAACTGTTCCAGAACCGGGACCACGTGGTGATCTTCAACGAGATGATCCACCATGCCCGTATCGTTCAGCTGGACGACACTGCCCATATCCCGGATGACATGACGCAGTGGACAGGTGATTCCCGTGGCTACTGGGAAGGCGACACCCTGATCGTCGAGACGCGCAACTTCAATGAGAAGACGCAGAGCTACCGGGGCTTTGGTGTCGGCGCGGACAAGACCCTGATCGAGCGTTTCCATCGCAGTTCCGATGACCGGATCGAGTACGAGTTCACCATACGTGACGATCAGGCCTATCAGGACGAGTTCACCGGCACGTTCCCGCTCTTCAAGACGGATGGCAAGATCCATGAATACGCCTGTCACGAAGGCAATTACGGGATGATCAACATCCTGCGCGGTGAACGGGTCGAGGAAGGCACCTGGAATGCGGAAGAGAACCGCGCCATGACGCTTGACGAACTCGACAACTGATTTCTGTCCGGATTAATAAGAAGGTATTCATGAAGAAGCAATTTTCCAATGTCATGTTGACCGCGGCGGCGGTCGCCGTGGTCAGTGCATTCTGGCTCAATGTCGATGTGTCACAGGCGCAGGATGCGTCCGCCGGTGATGACATTCCTCGCACTCCGCTGGGTAATCCCGACCTGAACGGCATCTGGCAGACCAACAACGAGGCACACTGGGGGCTGGAGCGTCGCGAGGCACGTGTCGGGCCGCTGGTCGAGGCCGGGGCACATCTGGCGGTGCCGCCCAGCATGGGTTTCGTCGAGGGCGGACGTATTCCCTACAAGCCGGAAATGCGTGAGCAACAGCGCCAGAACCAGGCCAACTGGCTGGAACAGGACCCGGCCACCAAGTGTTACCTGCCGGGTGTGCCCCGGGCCACCTACCAACCCTATCCGTTCCAGATTTTCCAGGCCCCGGATGTCACCCTGTTCACCTACCAGTTCGCGGGGGCGGACCGGATGGTGTACATGAATGAGGACTCCGAATCCCAGGTGGACAGCTGGATGGGTCACAACACCGGCCGCTGGGAAGGTGACACCCTGGTCATCGAGACCACCGGGCAGACCTCGCAGACCTGGTTCGATCGCTCCGGCAATTTCCACAGTGGTTGGGAGATGACGGTCGAGGAGCGCTATACCATGGTGGATGAGAATACCATCCAGTACGAGGCGACCATCGACGACCCGATCACCTTCGAGGAGCCATGGACCATCAGCATGCCGATCTATCGCCGCCAGGAGCCGAACATGCAGCTGCTGGAATTCAAGTGCGTGGAGTTCGTGGAAGAGCTGATGTATGGCGATCTGCGGGCACCAGGCAGTATGCTGGGTGATGGCCTGCCGGGTGGCATCGAGGGTGTGGCCGGCGAGTCCGACGAGGACTGACGAGCCCGCCATACAGGAATCGACCTGACAGAAAAGCGCGGATCGGGAGTGGCCCGGTCCGCGCTTTTGTGTATCCGGGGCATGGCCATTGTGTCGCCGCCGCGCACGTGAAATACTGTATATATAAACAGTATTTTGTGATTGATCATGTCCGCTTTCCCTTTTGTCGCCCTGCACTGTCTGAGTAACTTCAGTTTTCTGCGTGGTGCCTCGTTTCCCGAGGAGCTGGTGGCGCAGGCCCTCAAGTACGGATATGAAGGCCTGGCGATCACCGATGAGTGTTCGCTGGCCGGCGTGGTGCGTGCCTGGAAAGCAGTGCGTGACGCCGGCGAGTCGGCCGCCGGATTCCAGTTGTTGACGGGTAGTGAGTTCACCACCACGGATGGTGTGCGGCTGGTGCTGCTGGCCTGTGACCGGGAGGGTTATGCGCAGTTGTCGACGTTGATCACCACGGCGCGCAAGGAAGCTGTCAAGGGGCAGTACAGGCTGACGCCACGGGCTCTGGAGCGGCAGTCACTGAGCGGTTGTCTGGCATTGTGGATACCACCATGCGGCTATATGGGGCGCGCGGAGCAGGAACGCGAAGGGCAGAGGCAGTTGCAGTGGCTGCATCATGTTCTGGACGGGCGACTGTGGATCGCCGTGTCGCGGGACCTGTCCGGACGGGACCGTCAGCGGCTGCGGGCACTGGAATCGCTGGGCCATCACCTGGCAGTGCCCCTGTGCGCCGCGCCGACCGTGTTCATGCATGATCGCCGTCGCCATGGTCTGCGCGATACGTTGGCTGCCATCCGTGCGGGCTGCGAAGTGTCCCGGCTCGGATTGACCGTGGCCGGCAATGGCGAGCAGTACCTGTGGGCGCCCCGCAAGCTGGCCGCGCTGTATCCAGCCGGGTGGCTGGAGGAGACTGTCAGCATTGCCGGCCGTTGTCGGTTCCGACTGTCGGAGCTACGTTATGAATACCCCCGTGAGCTGGTGCCCGAGGACCATACCCCGCAAAGCTGGCTGGCAGAGCTGGCCCGGCGCGGTATGCGGCAACGCTGGCCGGGCGGTGTGCCGGAAGCCGTACGTTCGCTGGTCGCGCGGGAGCTGTCGCTGATCGCTGAATTGCGCTATGAACCGTTTTTTCTCACGGTGAAGGACATCGTCGACTTCGCCCGGGGGCGCGGCATTCTCTGTCAGGGGCGCGGTTCGGCGGCCAACTCGGCGTTGTGTTACTGCCTGGGTATCACTGCGGTGGATCCGTCCCGCATGCAGTTGTTGTTCGAGCGCTTCATCTCGAAGGAGCGTGACGAGCCGCCGGACATCGATGTCGATTTTGAGCATGAGCGGCGCGAAGAGGTCATCCAGTACATCTACCGCAAATACGGCCGCGACCACGCGGCGCTGGCCGCCACCGTGATCTGCTATCGCAGGCGCAGCGCCTTGCGGGATGTGGGACGGGCACTGGGGCTGGATCCCGGCCTGGTCGCCGTGCTGCCGGAGATGGTGCGCAGTGATGCCGATGGACGGCTGGTGCCGGATCCGGATGAGGCCATGGATCTGCCGCTGACGCCCCGGCAATGGTCGCTGCTGCTGGAGCTGGCCGGTACCCTGATCGGCTTTCCCCGTCATCTTTCCCAGCATGTGGGCGGCTTCGTGATCAGCGAGCGTCCGCTGGCCGAGCTGGTGCCGGTGGAGAACGCCGCCATGCCCGACCGTACCGTGATCCAGTGGGAGAAAGATGATCTGGAGGCACTGGGTCTGCTCAAGGTGGACGTGCTGTCGCTGGGTATGCTGACCGCCATCCGCAAGGCGCTGGAGCTGGTCGGAGGACGGCGCGGGTATCCCCTGCCGCTGGCCGGGGTCCCGGCGGAGGATCCTGCCGTCTATGACATGATCAGCCGGGCAGACACGGTGGGTGTATTCCAGATCGAGTCGAGGGCGCAGATGAGCATGCTGCCCCGGCTGCAGCCACGCTGCTATTACGATCTGGTCATCCAGATCGCCATTGTCCGCCCGGGACCGATCCAGGGAGAGATGGTACATCCCTATCTGGCCCGGCGGCAGGGACGGGAGCCGGTGCGATATCCCGGTCAGAAAGTGGAAAATGTGCTGAAAAGAACGCTGGGAGTGCCGATCTTCCAGGAACAGGTCATGCAGATCGCCATTGTCGCGGCCGGTTTCAGTGGTGGAGAGGCGGATCAGCTGCGCCGTGCCATGGCGGCCTGGAAGAAGAAGGGAGGACTGGAGCCATTCCGGGACCGGCTGTTGCGGGGGATGCGGGAAAGGGGTTACGAGGCGGCATTCGCGGAGCAGATCTACCAGCAGATCCGTGGATTCGGTGACTACGGCTTTCCGGAGTCGCATGCCGCCAGCTTCGCCCTGCTCGCCTATGTCTCCTCCTGGCTCAAATGCCATCACCCGGCGGCCTTTGCCTGTGCGTTGTTGAACAGTCAGCCCATGGGGTTCTATGGACCCTCCCAGCTGGTGCAGGATGCCCGCCGCCATGGAGTGGAGGTACGTCCGGTGGACGTCAACGCCAGTGCGGTGGACTGCACGCTGGAAGGTGACAGTCATGATTCGCCCGCGTTGCGGCTGGGACTGCGCATGATCAGCGGTCTCTCTCGCGGCGTGGCGCAGCGGTTGGTGGAGCGGCGCCGGAGCAGGCCCTATCGCAGCATAGCGGATGCGGTACGCCGGGCTGCCCTGGATGAGCGGGCCCGTGACAGTCTGGCAGCGGCGGATGCTTTCGCCACCCTGGTCGGGGATCGACACCGGGCTTTCTGGATGGCTGCCGGAGTCGAGGAGGTGCCTCCTCTTTTCGCGGCGGATGGTGATCGCTACAGCCAGGATCTGGATGATGTGGCGTTGATGCTGCCCCGTGCCGACGAGGCACATGACATCGTCGCCGACTATCACAGCACCGGCCTGTCTCTGCGCCGGCATCCGATGGCCTTGCTGCGGGACCGCCTGCGGCAGGCCGCGGTTGTCACGGCCGATACCCTGCCCGCCATGTCGGAAGGTGATCCGGTGCGGGTGGCCGGTCTGGTCACCTGCCGGCAGCGTCCCGGAACGGCCTCGGGGGTCACGTTTCTGACGCTGGAGGATGAAAGCGGTTTCATCAATGTGGTGGTATGGGCATCGCTGTTACAGCGTCAGCGCCGGGAAGTGGAACAGGCCGGTATCGTGATGGTGAGTGGTTCGCTGCAGCACAGTGAAGGAGTGGTGCACGTCGTCGCCAGACGCGTGCAGGATCTGGAGCCGCTGTTTTCGGGGTTGCGTACGGTGTCGCGTGACTTCTGTTGAGGCGGAGAATCTTGATCCTTATCAAGGTCAACTACGGATGTTGCAGCTTGCCACAGATTGATGCAGCGGGGTTGTCTACACTGCACAGCGTCTGTCTTCACGTCGATACAGGAGAATCCGGCATCATGAGACTGATTCGTTTCCAGGCCCTGGTCCTGATCCTGGCTGCATACAGTGTGCCCACTGTGGTTTTTGCGGATGAGATCCCACGGACACCCGAAGGACGTCCCGATCTGCAGGGTAACTGGACCAATGCGACCCTGACGCCTGTGGAACGGCCGGAGCAATTCGGAAATCGCTTGACCATGACGCATGAAGAGGCGGCGGCATGGCGTCCCCGTTCAGCGGCCGGTCTGACGGACCTGAACGAAGAGGTCTTTCTCGATCCGGATCGGGGACCACCGCCCAAGGGTGCGCCCATTGCACTGGAGGCGGACTGGTTTTTCTCCTCCGGTTATGTGGCGCGGATCAATGGAGAGTATCGCACTTCCCTGGTGATCGATCCGCCGGACGGGCGGATCCCCTATGCCGAGGACGGCCGGGGCCGGGACTGGCGTTCCCGCCTGCTGGCGCGGGAGTCGGTGGGTGAATACGACGGCCCGGAAATCCGTCCCACGGGTGAGCGATGTCTGCTGTCAGTGCTGTCCACGGCGGGCCCGCCGATGTTTCCAATGTCCTACAACAGCAATTACCAGATCGTGCAGACGCCGGATCATGTGATGATCATGACGGAAATGGTAAACGATGTGCGCATCGTGAAAATGCATGGCGAGCATCAGGATCCGGCATTGTACCGGTGGATGGGGGACTCGGTCGGTTACTGGGAAGGCGATACACTGGTGGTCCGTACGCGCAATCTCCATCCGCAGCAATCGTTCCGGGGGGCCACGGATGCCATGACCACTGAGGAACGTTTCACAATGGAGTCGGACGGGCAGATCAATTACCGGATCACGGTCCATGATCCGGAGGTATTCGGTCAGCCGTGGACGGCAGAGGTGCCCATGCGTCGCCTGCCGGCCAATGAGCGCATCCTGGAATATGCCTGCCACGAGGGCAACTATTCGCTGGTCGGTGCCCTGGCTGGAGCCCGGCGTCAGGAACAGGATGCGGGCGGTGAATGATCAGCCGAACAGTCCGTGCAGATACCAGTGACGCGCTCCGGTCAGTTCCCTGAACAGCCAGATCCGCTGACCCTGGCCGGTTTCGGCCACATAGTAGTCTCTCTGTATCGGAACGCTGTCCCACCAGTGGGTCTGTATTCGCTCCGGTCCGGAGAGCATACGTAGTGGTCCCGCCATACAGGGTTGTCCCCGGTGGGTCGGCAGGCGCTGCGGTGTGTCCAGCAGCCAGGTGGGGCGGGGCGATACCTGCTTGAAGGCATGGGAGGTCACGGGTGCCGGTGCCGAATGGGTCTCCGTTTCTTCGCTACCGGCCTCTGGTGACCAGTCTTCCCGTGCCGTCGGGCGGTACAGGGCCTGTTGGCCCAGCTGTGCTTCCAGCAGGTCCAGAGTCCTTTGCCATGAATGGCTGTCCGCCTGCTGTTGCTGTTCCGGGTGCCGGCATGCCATGAAGCCATGGGTGTCCGGTCTGAATGGCTGGAAATGTCGCGCTTCCAGAGTGATGCCGTATACCGGCTCATCCAGTGGGGTCTGTTCCAGTTTTATCGTCAGCAACGGATACCAGTCGGTCATCCGCCGGGATGGGCTGCGCATGCGCAGCGCCATGTTCTGTGCAGTGGCTGTCGCGTCATGAAGCTGCAGTACCATCTGTTCCACGATCACATCATGACGATGCAGGAACTGCTGCAGGTCGGCCAGCAGTTCCTCGCTGATGTACAGCACCTGTTGTGTGTCGGTCAGTGGCCATTCTGTTTCCCGGTAACGGTGGAAATGCAGTGGCGGCTGCCAGCGTGGCAGTGGCCAGGGGCGCTGTCCCAGGCAGCGTTGCAGATGTTCATACGGCCTGGGGCCGAGGCGCTGGCGTAGCGCGGCGGAAGGCAGGCGCCACAGGTCTCGCAGTTGCTTCAGCCCGCTGTGCCGGAGACGTTTCAATGTACGGGCAGGCATGGGCAGATGATCCAGTGGCAGTGTCCCCAGAGCGGCTCGCAGGGCAGCGGTATCGGCCACCAGCGTGTCGTGACCGCTGCGGGCCAGCAGTACACTGGCTGCCGCGGCCGGGCTGGCCGCCAGCGTCCAGGGTTGTTCCAGCGGGTGCAGGCATTGCGCCAGATGTCGGCGTAATGCATGGATGCCCCGGAAGTGGCGAAGGCTGCTGCCGGCCTCGAACACCACGGTGTCCGGCGGCAGCAGGCTGATCTGGTCACTGACCTGCTGGCAGAGGCTGGCGGCTGTTTCCAGCGTGCCCCGGGAATGGTGGGATGTGTCGGCAAGGTGCAATGCACACCATAAGACGGGGCGGCCCCGGCGGTGATCCGGCGCGGAGGACCGGTTGTGTGGTGAGCGGTCGGGAGGTACGATGGACGACGACCGGAGACGGAACGCTTCATCCATCCAGTTCGATCTCCACGGCTCCCCGGCAATGACCGCCACGGGTCCTCAATACCTGCAGATTCAGCAGACGGCGGCCGTCGGCATGGTTTACGGCCCGTTCCAGCTGCAGTTGCAGCGTGGCTGGTGAATGCGGGGCGGCTCTGCGGTGGAGCAGGAATCCCGGTGTGCCTCCCTGGCTGGCTGCGAGTTGCAGGCGCCGGATGACCCGGCTGCCCAGCCAGTTCTGCCAGACCAGCACCAGGGCGCATTCGTGGGCCTGTAACGCTTTTTCCGTGCTCCACAGGGCCTGCTGGCAGCGGTCCTGCGGGCGGATGATCAGCAGTTGCGAGGGATCGATCCCGGCCTGCAACAGCGCCGGGGCGTACAACTGGTGCGGGGGGGTGATCATCAGCACGGGCTTGCGCTGTTGGCTGAATTGGCGCAGCAGTGGCATCAACAGCTGCAGCTCGCCGGTGCCGGATTGCGGCTGAATGATTTCCACCAGGCCGCGTTCCGGCCATCCCTGCCAGGGCAGCAGGTCATCCAGCGCCCTGAAGCCTGTGGGCAGTCCATCCATATCGGCATGCTGCTCCATGTGCCCGGCGCCACGTTGTAACTGTGGCTGATGCTTCAGCAGTTGCTGTACGGCATCGGATGGCGGATCGGCGGAGGGCGGATTGTCAAACAGGTCTGGAGTCATACTGTAAATATATACAGTAAAATTTGCTGTGACAAGTATGGAATTCTGTTGTCCAACAGGAGGAAGTCAATGGCACCTGATTCCATCGGGAAGTCCCGGGAATGATGCAGCGGCTTGTGAGCTGGCCCACGCAAGAAAGTGCAATCAGGAAAATGCCTACAGGGAATTGTCAATAAAGTGCAATTGTATTATTCTTCAGGAAGTTACCGCTTTTGACTGGTCAAATTTATCAAATAACAATTTCAATTAACTGGATTTGCAGGTTAATGCCATGAGGCGAAAGCCTGACATGCTGACCGTTGTGGTCATTCTCTTCGCGCTGGGAGTACTGGTGAGCGGCGTGGCGCAGAGCGCCCTGCTGTAACAGGTTTCCGGTACCGGTTTCAGCCGGAGGGAGTGAACGTGGCGCCGGGTGTGAACACCACATCCAGCGGGATATCCCAGTCTTCTGAAGGAATGTGCCGAGCGCGCTGACAATCGTGTGCCAGTCCGGCCAGGATCGGTCGGTGTGGTGCGGGCCAGTCTTTGCGCGGCCGTCTGCCGCGAAATGCGAAGCACCGGTCGTAGAATCCCTTGCCCATGCCCAGTCGATTGCCCAGCGGGTCAAAGCCGACCAGCGGAACAAACACCACATCCAGTACCCGCGGCGAGGTGAGCCGGCGCAAAGCCGGTTCGGCGATGCCCCAGCGGTTGGTCTGCAATGAATCTTCCGCCCGCACCTCGGCAAAATACATCTTGCCTTCGAGCAGTGGAGACAGTACCGGCAAGTGACATTGCGCGCCACTGCCAAGGCAGTGATGTAATAGCGGGCGCGGATCGATCTCTCCCCCGGCGGGCAGGTAGAAAGCCAGTCTTCTGGCCCGGTGCAGGTCTGGCCAGCGCAATACCCGCTCGTACAGTGCGGCGGCGGCCCGTCGTTGCGCCTGTGCATCCAGTGCCCCGCGCTGCTGGAGCAGGTGTTGTCGCAGCTGTCGACGCTGGCTGGAAAGGTCCGGGGAATCGATGGGAGACAGGCGGGTCATCAGAATATTGGTAAGGGTCTGCCTGTAAAGAGGAAAGTCACCCGAAGCACCGCTGCCGAAATGGTCCTGAACCCAATGGTTCAGGTCGGAGGCCCCAGTAGTGTCTCAGGCTTTCCGCTCCAGGGCGGACTTGCTCGCTGACACCATCGGAAGGGCTTCCTTGGTATCGATTATCGGCTCAAGAACGCTTTCAGCTGGCGAATGCTCCAGGCGACTGTGGATTCAGTATAAAGCAGATTGGCGGTGGGGGGCAAAACAATCCGGAGGGTCTTCGTCGGGAAGGCTTCAGAGGTCGATCTGGCGGCTGTCCTGTAATGCCCGGTCGATCTTGTCTTCCAGATATTTGACCTGTTGCGCGGTTTCGTGGCGGTGCTGGTTCAGCACCCGGTTCTTCTGCAGCAGTTCGTGGGTGATGTTGAGGGCGGCCATGACAGCGATCCGGTCCAGGCCGTGAATAGTGCCCCGGGACTTGATCCGGCGCATGTTTTCGTCCAGGTGCCGGGCCGAGCGGAGCAATGCTTCCTGCTCGGAGGGGGGGCAGCTGACCTGGTACTCGCGATCCAGCAGTTTCACCAGCACGGTGCTGGGGGTATCTTCCTGCTCGCTGTCCATCATCATGACTGCTCCAGCGACTTCAGTCGCGTCAGTACGGTCTCCAGGCGGTGTTTGGCCTGGCGGTTGTTCTCCAGCAGTTGCTGACGCTCGGTTTGCCAGTTATGCTCATTGGCTCGCAACAGCTGATTCTCCTGCTTCATCGCCGCACACAGTGCGATCAGCGCGTCGATTTTTTCATTCAGCGTGTTGAAGTTCTCGTCGTTCATACGGCTTGAATCCGGGCTGCGGCCAGATGGGCTTCAGACCGCTACTATAGAGACGCCGTGGTGGGGGGTCAACCGATGACAGCAGCACATACGGAACCGTATATGACCGATGAAATCGCAGTAACCCTGGTGGAAGAGGCGCAACGCCGACGCCGTGAACTCATGGGACAGATGGAGCCGGACAGCATCGCCCTGGTCGCCGCCTCTCCGCAGGTGACCCGCAGCAACGATACCGAGTATCCATACCGGCAGAACAGTGACTTTTTCTACCTGACCGCATTCGAGGAGCATGATGCCGTGCTGGCGTTGATTCCGGGACGCGAACAGGGCGAGGTGGTACTGTTCTGTCAGGAGCGGGACCCGACACGTGAGCTGTGGGACGGGATCCTGGTGGGACCGGAGCGGGCCTGCGAGGCACTCCGGGTTGATGACGCCTTCCCGATCGGTGACATCGATGACATCCTGCCCGGTCTGATCGAAGGGCGTGAGCGGGTCTATTACGCCATGGGGCGGGATCCGAAGTTCGATCAGCGCGTCACCGACTGGGTCAACACCATCCGCGGCCGGGTGCGGACCGGGGCGCATCCTCCGGGCGAGTTCATGGTGCTCGACCACCTGCTGCATGAAATGCGCCTGATCAAGAGTGACCGGGAAGTGGAGCTGATGGCCAGGGCCGCGCAGATTTCCGCGCGGGGCCATGAGCGGGCCATGCTGGCCTGCCGGGAGGGGCTGCACGAATACAGCCTGGAGGCCGAGCTGCAATACGAATTCCTGCGCTCGGGAGCGAAGGCCCCTGCCTACAACAGTATTGTGGCGTCTGGTGCCAATGCCTGCATCCTGCATTACGTCACCAATCGGGACAGGTTGAAGGGCGGTGATCTGGTGCTGATCGATGCCGGTTGCGAATACCATGGATATGCCTCCGACATCACCCGTACGTTCCCGGTCAGCGGCCGCTTCAGTGAAGAGCAGAAGGCACTGTATGATATCGTGCTGGAGGCCAATCTGGCCGCCATCGATACGGTCAGGCCGGGTGCTGTATGGGATGAACCCCATACGATCTCCGTGCGCATCATCACGGAAGGGCTGGTCCGGTTGGGTCTGTTGAAAGGTGATGTGGATACGTTGATCGAAGAAGGCGCTTACCGAAATTTCTACATGCATCGGGTCGGCCACTGGCTGGGTCTGGATGTGCATGATGTCGGTGACTACAAGATTGATGATTCCTGGCGCCTGCTGGAGCCGGGAATGGTCACCACCATCGAGCCGGGTATTTATGTGTCACCCGACAACACTGACGTGGACAGCCGATGGCGGGGTATCGGTATCCGGATCGAGGATGATGTACTGGTGACCCGCTCCGGTCAGCGGGTATTGAGCGAGGATGTGCCGAAATCGACCGAGGCCATCGAGACACTGATGGCGGGGACCTGATATGGAGTCCGCGGTGTCGCGTCACGATGTCGTGATCATCGGTGGAGGTCTGGTGGGCTGCAGTGCCGCGTTGATGCTGCGTCAGGCCCTGCCGAAAGAGGCTTCCATCCTGGTGGTGGAAAGTGCCGGGCATGAGGCGGATGCCGGAGGAGCGCTGGAGTTTGCGCCGGACTTCGATGTGCGCACCACGGCCCTGTCCCATGGGTCACGGCAGATCTACGGGCAGCTCGGGCTATGGCCCCGGCTGGCGCCGCGGACCACTCCGATCCATACGATCCATGTCTCCGAACGCGACCGTATCGGTTCGGTCAGGCTGGACCGGCATGATGTCGATGTCGAAGCGTTGGGTCAGGTGGTGGAGAACCGTTGTCTGGGAACCGCCCTGCTGCAGGCCGTCCGGGCCGACCGTTCCATCGACTGGTTGTCTCCCGCGGTCACCGAGCAACTGACGCCGCTGGCGGATGGCACGCGACTGTCAGTCCGGGTCAACGACGCGGCGGAGACTGATGGAGCACTTCAGCAACGAGAGGCGGGGCTGGTCGTGCTGGCCGACGGGGGGCGATCGAAGCTGTGTCAGCAACTGGGTATCGCCCGGCAGCAGACTGACTACGGTCAACAGGCCATCGTCGCGAACGTCGGGTTCCGCGAGCCCCATGAGCACAGGGCGTTCGAGCGTTTCACGGAGTCGGGTCCCTTGGCGCTGCTGCCCCTGTCGCCCTGGAAGGGGCTGCACCGTGCCGCATTGATCTGGACGCAGCCGGAAGAGCAGGCAAGGGGTCTGTTGGACCTGCCCGAGCCGGAATTCCTGTCCGCCCTGCAGCAGCATTTTGGTTACCGCCTGGGTGCCTTCGAGCACTGCGGCCGACGTCACTGTTTCCCGCTGCGCTTGACCCTGGCGCGGGAACAGGTCCGGCCGGGTCTGGTATTGCTGGGGAATGTGGCGCACACCCTGCATCCGGTGGCCGGACAGGGGCTGAACCTGGCGCTACGCGATGCCAGCAGTCTGGCGCATCACCTCGGGCAGGCCATGGCGGAAGGTCAGCATCCTGGCGATCGGCGGGTCCTGGCGGCGTACAGTCGGCAACAGCAACCGGATCAGCATCGCACGATCGCCTTCAGTCACCATCTGGTCGGGCTGTTCTCCGGTGCCGGCGTATTGAAGCGGTGGACCCGGCGCTTTGGATTATTTTCCATCGACCTGATGCCGCCGGTGCGCCAGCCGTTCGTGCGCGCCGCCATGGGACTCGCGCCACGCTGAATCAACCAGTGATGGACAGGCCCAGCCACTCCGCGATCATGGCTGGCTTGTCCTCGCCCTCGATTTCCACGACAGCGCGGTGCTTCAGCAGATATTGCCCCGGCTTTTTCTCTTCCACGCCGAGCAGCTCGAAGCGGCCGCGGACGCGCTTGCCGACTCGCACCGGATTCAGGAACCGCACCCGGTCCAGGCCGTAATTGATCATGATTTTCGTGTCCGCCAGTCGCACGGTGCCGGCTGACGCGCCCAGATGACTGAGCAGCGACAGGGTCAGGAAGCCGTGCGCAATGGTGCCGCCGAACGGGGTTTCCCGTTTGGCCCGTTCTTGGTCCAGGTGGATGAACTGGTGGTCGCGGGTGGTGTCCGCGAACCGGTCGACGTCGTCCTGGCTTACGGTCAGCCAGTCACTGACCCCGACCTCCCTGTCGATCCATTCACGGGCTTCGGCGAGCGTGTTGACCTCTGGCATGGTGGTGTTCCTTCTGTTTCCTGGGGCGACTCTGTCGGGGCCGGCAGGGTCTCTGGCGCCACAGTATTGGACAGAACGCAGTGGACATCAACCATCGGCTGTCCGTGATCTTCATGGCCCGTTATACTGGCGCATCCCGTTGATGCAGAGTGAATGACGATGAATCCGACCCCCGCCGCGGACAGCGACACCAGCGACCATGAGCACTTCGATGTGATCATCGTCGGGGCCTCGATGGTCGGAGCCAGTCTGGCCTGTGCATTGGCCGACGCCGGTCTGCATATTGCCCTGCTGGATCGCGTCATGCCGGATCGGACAGTGCCGTTGGAGCCGGACCGGTTCGAGCCCCGGGTCAGCGCACTGACTTCGGCCTCGGTCACGCTGCTGCAGCGGCTGGGTGTATGGGATGAGGTGACGCGGCAACGGGTCAGCCCGTACGAACGCATGCATGTCTGGGAGGCCGATGGCACGGCCTCGATCACATTCGACGCCGCACAGGTTCAAGCGGAAGCGCTGGGCCATATTGTCGAGAACCGCATCATCCTGGCCGCCCTGCACCAGCGCCTGGACGGGCTGCACGGGGTGGAACGGTTGCAGGCGGAAGGTGTGAACGGCATCCGGCATGGTATCGACTGTGTCCATGTCGATCTGGAGGGCGGGCGTCGATTGCGTGCCGCGCTGCTGGTCGGCGCGGACGGGGCCAGGTCCACGGTGCGCGGACTGGCCGGTTTCCGGATCCGGGAATGGGCCTACGGCCATCGTGCCATCGTGACCACTGTGCGGACCGGGGAGTCCCATCAGGATACGGCCTGGCAACGTTTCTCCGATGACGGCGTACTGGCTTTTCTGCCCCTGCGGGGGCCGCGCGCCATGGAGGACCGGTACTGTTCCATTGTCTGGTCGCTGGTGCCGGAGCGTGCCGAGACGTATCTGGCGCTGGATGAGACGGCATTTGCCGAACGATTGGGGCGGGCCTTCGAGTTCCGCCTGGGTGCGGTGGAGTCGGTGGCCGAGCGCTTCAGTTTCCCGTTGCATCAGATCCACGCCACCGACTGTGCGCGGGGCCGGATCGCGCTGGCGGGAGACGCCGCGCACAGTATCCACCCCCTGGCTGGACAGGGGGTCAATCTCGGCTTCCGGGATGTCCGCGAGCTGACCGATGTCATTCTGGAGGCGCACCGCCAGGGAATGCCCTGGGATGATCCGGTGGTGTTGCGTCGATACCAGCGTCGTTGTATCGGGCACAATCTGGCCATGACTGGCGTCATGGAAGGATTCCGGCGTCTGTATGCCGAGCAGCCGCTGGCGCTGCGGTGGCTGCGTAATACCGGCATGCGCACGGTGGATCGCCTTGGGCCCTTGAAGCATCGCATCATGCGCGAGGCCATGGGTGTGACAGACTCCGATGTGACCGGGTAAAGCTTCGCCTTCGGCGGTCGATACTTTCTCCAATAGTCTGAATATTCTTTGGAGGTGAGCAATGCGGAGCCAGCCTGAATGGCCTTTTGATGTGGACCTGACTGTACTGGACACCGCCAGTATCACCAACATACTCTCTGACATTGAAGCTCATCTGCCGCTGATGGAGGATGAAGGTGACCTGGGAGAGCTGATGCGGGTCCGGCAGCTGTTCGAAGATGAACTGAAAGCGGCCCGGCGTCTGCACTGAGACGCCGGGCGTCGGCCGCCACGGGACTGCTGTTCCAGCCATTTCTCTGTTACTCTGAATGGGAACGATTTCCTGTTTCCATCAACAACGACAAAGAGGAATGACCATGAAATCATTGATTGCCCTGTTTACCGCCGGCCTGCTGTTGGCCGGCCAGGCTGCCGCGCTGGACGTGGAGCGAGTCACGGAAGCATTGAACGACCCGTCGCGCCCCGATGCGGACAGCGAGCGGGACGAGTCCCGCAAGCCGGTTGAAGTGCTGCAGTTCATGGGTGTCGAGGACGGGATGACTGTGCTTGACATCATGGCCTCCAGCGGCTGGTATACCGAGGTGCTGTCTTACGCCGTGGGCCCCGAGGGCATGGTCCTGATGCAGAACAGTCCGCGTTCCCTGGGGATGCGTGGCACGGAAGAGGCGGTGCAGGAGCGTCTGGCCGATGATCGCCTGCCCAACGTCGAGCGGGTGGACCGTGATTTCGATAATCTTGGAATTCCGGCCAACTCCGTCGATTATGCGCATACAGCGCTGAACTTCCATGATTTGCACAATAGTGATCCGGCCGCTGCCCAGGCCATGCTGGCCGCGGTCAGTGAGGTCCTGAAGGATGACGGCGTGCTGGGCCTGATCGATCACAAGGGTGATCTGGGTGCCGACAACGCCGAATTGCACCGTATCGCGCTGGAAGACGCCATCATGGCCCTGAACGAAGCCGGGTTCGCCGTGGTGGGTCTGAGCAACGTGCTGCATGTGGAGTCAGATGATCACACGCTGGGGCCGTTCGATCCCTCGCTGGAGCGCAATACCGATCGCATTGTCATCAAAGCCATGAAGATGTGATGTCCCGGGGGGCGTACCCTCCATTCCGGAACGCGGCGGGCGGTGGTGCCCGTCAGAAGACGCCCGTAAACCCATCCCTGGCGGCCGAC
>JAWLFN010000232.1:0-4124 GCA_041685555.1 Gammaproteobacteria bacterium
AGCCGATGGCACCGGCCTGTTCCCGGAAGACCGCGTCGTCGACGACTTCCTCATCCACCTGGAACCCCGGAACAACGGGTACGCCGGCCTGCTGCATCAGTGCGCGCGCCCTGGCCTTGGAGCCCATATCGGCGATGGCCTGCGCGGGCGGGCCCACGAAAATGAATCCGGCCTCCTCAGTGGCGCTGGCGAACGCGGCACTCTCGGAAAGGAATCCGTATCCCGGGTGAATGGCGTCCGCTTTCCAGTCCCGGGCAGCGTCAAGTATCGAACCGATGTCCAGGTAGCTGTCCCTGGAAGGTGCCGGCCCCACGCAGAAAGCGGCATCCGCCATCCGGACGTGAAGGGCGTCATGGTCGGCCTCCGAATGGACCACCGCGCAGACGATGCCTTGGTTCTGTGCGGTACGCAGGATGCGGCAGGCGATTTCACCACGATTCGCAATGAGCAGTCGCTGGATCAAGTGTCACCCTCCGGTTCAATCGGCACCCACGGTGGCGGTTGCTTGCTGAAAAAGGCGTTGAGGCCCTGTTGTCCCTCTTCGCTGGTCCGCAGCCGGGCGATCAGTTCACAGGTGTAGCGCCGTATGTGATCGCTGGATATCTCCGGTGTCACTTCCCGCATCAGCGCCTTGGTCGCCTCCATGGCCAAAGGGCCGTTGCGCAGCAGCTGGTTGGCCAGATCCCGGGCACGGGTCAGCAGTGCGTCTGGTGGAACGACTTCGTGCACAAGGTTCATGGCCCGGGCCTGGCCTGCATCGAATGGCTCGGCCGTCAGAAAGAAGCGCCTGGCATGATGCGTCCCGATCCTGGCGATCACATAGGGGCTGATGACCGCCGGGGCGATACCGAGTTTCACCTCGGAAATGGCGAAGCGAGCATCCGAGGCAGCGATCACGATGTCGCTGACGGCGACCAGGCCGGTGGCGCCGGCAATGGCATTGCCGTTGACGGCCGCAATCACCGGCCTGGGAAAGTGATGCAGGATGTCGAGCATCTCGGCCAGTCGGCCGGCATCCTCAACATTTTCCGCATGGCTGTAATCGATCATGGATCGCATGTAGTCGAGATCGGCACCGGCGGAAAAGCTCTTGCCGGCACCGGTGATGATCACCACGCGGGTGGTGGGGTCTTCCGCCAACCGCCGTAGCGCGTCGGTGATCTGTTGCATCAGCTCCGGTCCGAAGGCATTGTGCTTGTCGGGCCGGTTCAGCGTGAGCAGGGTGATCGAGTTTTCCGTGGATATGTCGAGCATGTTCCGCCTCCGGTTCCTCACATTCTGAATACACCGAAACGGGTCGGTTCGGCTGGCGCATGGCTGGCGGCGAACAGGGACAGGGCCAGTACCTCCCGGGTATGCGCCGGGTCGATGATGCCGTCGTCCCAGAGTCGGGCGCTGGCGTACCAGGCATTGCCCTCTGCCTCGTAGCGCGTCTCGATATCAGCCCGGAAGGCATCGCGATCCTCCGCGCTCCAGCTACGCCCCTGTTTCTGCAGTGCTTCCTCGCGGACCTGACTGAGAACACCGGCGGCCTGGGCTCCGCCCATGACCGAGACTCTGGCATTGGGCCAGCTCCAGAGGAAACGGGGGTCGTACGCGCGTCCGCACATACCGTAGTTGCCGGCACCGAAACTGCCACCGACCAGGACGGTGATCTTCGGCACGGCGGCGGTGGCCACGGCATTGACCAGTTTGGCCCCGTGCCGGGCAATACCCTCATGTTCGTATTTTTTTCCCACCATGAATCCAGTGATGTTCTGCAGGAAAATCAGCGGAATGTCGCGCTGACAACAAAGCTCGATGAAGTGAGCTCCCTTGGTGGCGCACTCGGAGAACAGGATGCCGTTGTTGCCCAGCAGCCCGACGGTCTGGCCGTATATGCGGGCAAATCCGCAGACCAGGGTGCTGCCGTACAGTGGTTTGAACTCATCCAGCACCGAGCCGTCCACCACGCGTGCGATCACTTCCCTGATCTCAAACGGCTGGCGCACGTCGCGGGGGATCAGTCCGTAGAGCTCTCCGGGGTCATACAGTGGCGCCGGGGCTGTCTCGCAGAGCGCACGCGATGGTCTGTTCAGATTGGCGACACTTCGCCGCAGCAGCGCTATGGCATGGGCGTCATCGTCCGCCAGCTGATCGGCGACGCCGGATGTGCGGGCATGCACATCGCCGCCGCCCAGTTCCTCCGCGGTCACCTCCTCGCCGGTGGCCGCCTTGACCAGCGGAGGCCCGCCCAGAAAGATGGTGCCTTGTGACCGCACAATGATCGACTCGTCCGCCATGGCGGGTACATAGGCACCACCGGCGGTGCACGAACCCATCACCGCGGCCAGCTGCGGGATATTACGCGCGGACAGATGGGCCTGGTTGTAGAAAATCCGTCCGAAATGCTCCCGGTCCGGGAACACCTCGGCCTGATGAGGCAGATTCGCGCCACCGGAGTCGACCAGATACAGGCAGGGCAGGTGGTTCTCGGCCGCAATCTGTTGCGCCCGCAGGTGTTTCTTTACCGTCAACGGATAATAGGTGCCGCCCTTGACCGTGGCGTCGTTGGCCACGATCACGCTGAGCTGACCGGACACCCGGCCGATCCCGGTGATCAGTCCGGCGCCAGGGACTTCTTCACCATACACCTCCCAGGCCGCCAGCTGGGACAGTTCCAGGAACGGGGAACCGCGGTCGAGCAGGGCTTCGACACGATCTCTCGGCAGGAGTTTGCCGCGCTCCAGGTGTCTGGCGCGAGCCCGGTCGTCGCCACCAAGTGCATTGTGCCCAAGTTGCTGGCGCAGGCATTGCAGCTGCTGCAGCTGTTCGCCGCGGTTGTCGCGGTACTCCCGACTGTCGGTGCGTAGTCTGGATTCGATGACGTTCATGAAGTGATGATATCCCGATCTTGTGGAGGCAGGGGCTCAATCGGCCGAGGCTTCGCGGAACAACTCCCGGCCGATCAACATGCGCCGGATCTCCTGCGTGCCGGCGCCGATCTCGTACAGTTTTGCATCCCGCAGAAGGCGGCCGGCCGGATAGTCGTTGGTGTAGCCATTGCCACCCAGGATCTGGATCGTTTCCAGCGCGAACCGGGTCGCCGTCTCGGCGCTCAGCAGAATGGCACCGGCGGCGTCCTTGCGCGTGGTCAGTCCACGATCACAGGCCCTTGCCACGGCGTAGACATGTGAACGACAGGCGTTCAGTTGCGTGTACAGGTCCGCCAGCTTGCCCTGGATGAACTGGAACTCGCCGATGGCCGAGCCGAACTGCTTCCGTTCGGTGGCGTAGGGCAGGGCGGTATCCAGGCAGGCCTGCAGAATGCCCAGCGGGCCCCCGGCCAGCACGACGCGCTCATAGTCGAGTCCGCTCATCAGTACCTGGACACCACCATCCAGCTCTCCCAGCATCGCTGTCGCCGGTAGGCGGCACTGCTCGAAGATGAGTTCGCAGGTATTGGAGCCACGCATGCCGAGCTTGTCCAGCTTGGGGCCCCGGGTCAGACCAGGGGTATCACCCTCCACGATGAAGGCCGTGATTCCGCGCGGGCCCTGATCCGGTGCTGTCCGGGCATAGATGATCAGTACGTCGGCATCCGGGCCATTGGTGATCCACATCTTGTTGCCGTCAAGGATCCAGTGGTCGCCGTCGCGGGTGGCACGCAGCTTCAGGCTGACCACATCCGAGCCGGCATCCGGCTCGCTCATGGCCAGCGCACCGACCTGCTCGCCAGTGATCAGTCCGGGCAGATACCGTTGACGCTGCGCGTCGCTGCCGTTGCGATGGATCTGATTGACACAGAGGTTGGAGTGGGCGCCGTAACTGAGGCCGACACTGGCGGACGCCCGGCTGATTTCCTCCATGGCAATGACGTGGGCCAGATAGCCCATGTCGGCGCCGCCATATGGCTCCGCCACCGTGATGCCGAGCAGCCCCATGTCGCCCATTTTCCGCCACAGATCAGCGGGAAACGCATTGCTTTGGTCAATCGCGGTGGCAAGCGGTGCAATTTCCCTGGTGGCGAACTGCTGCACCTGCTGACGCAGCAGTCGCAGTGACTCATCCAGGTCGGAGTCCAGTGGTGAGGACAGCATGTTCGACATCCCTTGTGATTATCGTTTTACGGGATTCTAACTGAA
>JAWLFN010000233.1:0-4081 GCA_041685555.1 Gammaproteobacteria bacterium
CGGTTGATGATGCCGGCGCGCTCGGCCATCGGGATGAATACGCCCGGGGATATCACGCCCCGTTCGGGGTGCGTCCACCGTACCAGCGTCTCGACGCCCGCGATGGCCCCGGTTCCGGCATCATGGATGGGCTGATAGGCGAGATCCAGGTCGCCGTTTGCGACGGCGGTATTGAGATCATTGAGTATGGCGAGGCGCTCGTGAGCGGACTCCTGCATTTCCCGTGAAAAACGGCAGAATCCGGAGGATCCGGATTGCTTGGCTTGGTTCAGTGCCAGGTCGGCCATCCGGGTCAGTTCCGCCTCTCCGTCCTGCACGGCCACGCCGATGCCAGCAGTCAGAGTATTGAGTGTGAAGCCATGGGCCTGAATCGGTATCCGCAGTGCGTTACGGATCTCCGTGATCAGCGATTCAATGCCGGCGTCTCCGCCTTCCTCGCGGTACAGGGCAAACTTGTCCCCGGCCCAGTGCGCCACGGTGAAGTCCTCGCCCGACCGTTCGACCAGACGCTGTGCCACCTCCCGGAGCACATGGTCGCCGACTGCGTGGCCCAGACTGTAATTGATGGTGTCGAAGTCATCCAGATCGACAAAGATCAGACAGCTCTGTTGTCCGCGAGGTAGACGCGCATTGTCAACCAGCTCCTGCATGCGAAGCCGGCTGGGCAGGCCGGTAAGAGAACTGGTGAAGGCGGCCCGTTCCAGCCTCCTGGCGGCACGGCCTGCCCAGCCGGCAAGCGTGGCGATCAGCACATTGGTCAGGGCCACGGCGAGGGCCAGTGACAGGGCGGTCTCCCAGGGCGCCGGAGTGCCATAGCCGGCGCCGAACAGGCGCTCTCCGGTGACGATCAGCAGAAAGCTTGACGTGATGGCGATCACGGCACCCTGCCAGCGATACAGATAGGCGATCAGTGCGACCGCCGCGACATGAAGCCACCAGAGCAGATGCGATGTCACTCCGGTATGGGGGATCAATAGTGGATGCAGCGCCGGCGTGGCCAGCAACAATATCATTCCGAACAGAACCAGTGGTCCGTACGCCTGTTTGACTCGAGCTGTCATGCCTTCTGCCCTGTTCTTGCCCATCAAGGTGGTACGCCATTACAGGATGCACCGCGAGGCCAGCTGTTACGGAATTCTGGTCTGTCTGGAAAATCGTCTGGAAAACCACCGCAATTTGCGGGAAAATACGCGTTTTCGCCAATCCCCCTCCCCCGACAGGAGCTCCAATCGTATGACAGACCGGCTCACTTCGCGCCAAGAACGCGCCAATGCCATTCGCGCCCTTGCCATGGACGCCGTGCAGAAAGCCAGCTCCGGCCATCCGGGCGCTCCCATGGGCATGGCCGATATCGCCGAGGTCCTGTGGAACGATTTTCTGCGGCACAATCCGGTCAACCCGGACTGGGTCAACCGCGATCGCTTCATCCTGTCCAACGGGCACGGCTCCATGCTGGTCTATTCCCTGCTGCACCTCAGTGGCTATGACCTGCCCATGGAAGAGCTGAGGAATTTCCGTCAGCTGCATTCGAAGACCCCGGGACATCCCGAGTTCGGCTACACCCCCGGCGTGGAGACCACCACCGGGCCGCTGGGCCAGGGCCTGGCCAACGGCGTCGGCATGGCGATTGCCGAGAAGACGCTGGCGGCACAGTTCAATCGCCCGGACCACGAGATCATCGATCACCACACCTATGTATTCGCCGGTGATGGCTGTCTGATGGAAGGCATCTCCCATGAAGTCTGCTCGCTGGCCGGTACGCTGCAGCTGGGCAAGCTGATCGTGTTCTACGACGACAATGGCATTTCCATTGATGGTGAGGTGCAGGGCTGGTTCACCGATGACACGGCGCGGCGCTTCGAGGCCTACGGCTGGCATGTACTGTCCGTGGACGGCCATGACGCCGATCAGGTCCGCGAGGCCATCAATACGGCCCGGGCCGAGAACGGCAAGCCCACACTGATCCGATGCAGGACGGTGATCGGCTTCGGGGCGCCCAACAAGAAGGGCACTGCCGGCATTCACGGGGCTCCGCTGGGGGACGACGAGATCGCGCTGGCCCGCAAGGAACTGGGCTGGGAACACGCCCCCTTTGAGGTGCCCGAGGAGATCTACCGGGACTGGGACGCGCGCGAGAAAGGGTTCGCGGCGGAGTCGGCCTGGAAAGAGAAAATGACCCGCTACGAGGAAGCGCATCCCGAGCTGGCCATGGAGCTGGTGCGTCGTCTGAAGGGCGAGGTGCCCGGTGTTTTCGCGGAGGAAGCGGATGCCTTCATCCGGCAGTGTCAGGCGGAAGGCGAGGATATTGCCAGCCGCAAGGCGTCGCAGAAGTGCCTGAATGCCTATGGCAGACTGCTGCCGGAGCTGATCGGTGGTTCCGCCGACCTGACCGGCTCCAATCTCACGCTGTGGGAGGGCAGTAAACCGCTGACCGGGACCGATGCCGATGGCAACTACATCTTCTACGGCGTCCGTGAATTCGGCATGACCGCCATCATGAGCGGTATCGCCCTGCACGGTGGCTTCATCCCTTATGGAGGGACTTTCCTGATCTTCATGGAATATGCCCGCAATGCCGTGCGCATGGCGTCACTGATGAAGCAGCACAGCATTCTGGTCTACACCCACGATTCCATCGGCCAGGGCGAGGATGGACCCACCCACCAGCCGGTGGAACAACTGGGTACCCTGCGTGCGACGCCCAACCTGTCCACCTGGCGTACCGCCGATGACGTCGAGACGGCGGTGGCCTGGAAGCTGGCGCTGCTGCGCACCGATGGCCCGACGGCGCTGGTGTTCTCGCGTCAGGGGCTGCCGCATCAGGAGCGCACGGAACAGCAGGTGGCGGATATCGCCCGCGGCGGCTATATCCTGGAGGACTGCGAGGGTGCGCCGGAGCTGATCCTGATCGCCACCGGTTCCGAAGTCGCGCCGGCCCGAGAGGCCACACGACAGCTGCAGGGCGAGGGCCGGAACGTACGGCTGGTGGCCATGCCTTCCACCGATACCTTCGATGCGCAGGATGCCGACTACCGCGAGCGGGTGCTTCCCTCGTCGGTACGCAAGCGACTGGCCGTTGAAGCCGGTGCCGTGGACGGCTGGTATCGGTACGTGGGCCTGGACGGAGACGTCATCGGCATGCGCGGCTTCGGTGAGTCGGCCCCCGGTGGCGTACTGATGAAGGAGTTCGGTTTCACCGCCGAAAACATTGCTTCGAAGGCCGGCGAACTGCTGTCCCGCTGAAGGACCATGACGGCCGTGGCCGGCCTCCGGGAGACGCATGAGTTACCGTATTGCCATCAACGGATACGGCCGTATCGGTCGTTGTGTGTTGCGCGCGCTGTTCGAGTCCCGCGCCCATGACGGGTTACAGATCGTCGCCATCAACGATGTCACCGATATTGACACGCTGGCGCATCTGACCCGTTATGACAGTACGCACGGTCGTTTTCCCGGGACGGTCTCCGTGGAGGGCGACGACCTGCTTATCAAGGGCCATGGCCGCGGTGAATCCATACGTGTCCTGTGTGAGCCGGATATCGGCTCCCTGCCCTGGCGTGAGCTGGATATCGACCTGGTGCTGGAGTGCAGTGGCACCTTCGATGATCGGGAGACGGCCGAGCGGCATTGCCACCAGGGTGCGGGCCGGGTGCTGTTTTCGCAGCCGGCGCAACCGGAAGTGAATGCCACCATCGTCCGCGGCATCAACGATGATACGCTGAAGCCGGAACATCGCATCATCTCGGCGGCTTCCTGCACCACCAACTGCATCGTGCCGGTGATTCATTGTCTGGATGAAGCGTTCGGGCTGGAATACGGCGTTATCACGACCATCCATTCCGCCATGAACGATCAGCCGGTCATCGATGCCTACCATAATCAGGATCTGCGCAAGACGCGCAGCGCCGTGCAGTCCATCATACCGGTTGACACCGGCCTGGCGCGTGGCATCGGCCGCATCCTTCCGCATCTGGACGGGCGTTTCTCGGCGCAGGCCATGCGCGTACCGACCGTGAATGTCTCCGCCATCGATCTCAGCGTCACTCTGCGCAGCGATGTGGATGTGGGGGCGGTCAACAGG
>JAWLFN010000234.1:0-4029 GCA_041685555.1 Gammaproteobacteria bacterium
AATAAGAGAGTCTTATGGACATCAGAAAAGTAAAAAAACTCATCGAATTGCTGGAATCCTCCGATGTCGCGGAGATCGAGATCAAGGAAGGCGAGGAGACTGTCCGAATCAGTCGCAACAGCACCGCACCACAGCCACCGATGCCCTATTACATGCCGCCGGCGCCACAGCAGGGACCGGCCCCGGCACCGGCTTCCAGCGAGCCCGGCCACGGCGAGCCTTCTGGCGATGCCGGCGCGGATTCCGACAGTAACCGCAAGGTACGCGGCAACGTGCTCAAGTCCCCCATGGTCGGCACGTTCTACCGCGCTCCGTCGCCCTCCTCCCCGGCCTTCGTGGAAGTGGGCCAGCATGTGAAGGTCGGTGACGTGATCTGCATCATCGAGGCCATGAAGATGATGAACCAGATCGAGGCCGATCACAGCGGCGTCATCGAGGCGATCCTTGTCGAGGACGGTGAGCCGGTCGAGTTCGATCAGGCGCTGGTCACCATTGTATAAGCCGTATTGACTGAACAAGGGTTGTCTACATGCTAGAAAAAGTTCTGATCGCCAACCGCGGCGAAATCGCCCTGCGCATCCTGCGCGCCTGCAAGGAGCTGGGCATCCGCACCGTAGCGGTGCACTCCAGCGCGGACAAGGACCTGATGCATGTGCGCCTGTCTGACGAATCTGTGTGCATCGGCCCCCCATCGGCCACCGACAGCTACCTGAACGTGCCGGCCATCATCAGCGCCACCGAAGTCACCGATGCCGTGGCCATCCATCCCGGCTATGGCTTCCTGTCGGAGAACGCTGATTTTGCCGAACAGGTGGAAAAAAGCGGTTTCGTCTTCGTGGGACCACGCCCCGAAACCATCCGCCTGATGGGCGACAAGGTCAGTGCCATCAATGCCATGCGCGAGGCGGGCGTCCCCACGGTCCCCGGTTCGGACGGTCCACTGGACAGTAACAGCGAGCGCACGCTGAAGATCGCCAGACGCATTGGCTACCCGGTGATGATCAAGGCCGCCGCCGGTGGTGGCGGTCGCGGCATGCGGGTGGTGCACAACGAGGCCGCCCTGCTCAAGGCCGTCTCCCTGACCCAGTCCGAAGCCCAGTCCGCCTTCGGCAGCGACGTGGTCTACCTGGAAAAATTCCTGGACAATCCCCGGCATGTGGAAATCCAGGTACTGGGTGACGGCAAGGGTAACGCCATCCACCTGGGAGATCGCGACTGTTCCATGCAACGCCGCCACCAGAAGGTCGTCGAGGAAGCACCGGCTCCGCACATCCCCGACGATGTGCGTCGGGATATCCTCGACACCTGCGTGCAGGCCTGCGAGAAGATCCGCTACCGCGGCGCCGGGACACTGGAGTTCCTGTATCAGGACCAGCAGTTTTTCTTTATCGAGATGAACACCCGAGTGCAGGTCGAGCACCCGGTCACCGAGATGATCACCGGCGTCGACATCGTTCGAGAACAGCTCCTGATCGCCAGCGGCCAGCCACTGTCATTGAAGCAGTCCGACGTGCAGATGCGCGGTCACGCCATCGAATGCCGCATTAACGCCGAGGATCCGACCACCTTCATGCCCTGCCCCGGCAAGATCCAGCTGTACCATGCCCCGGGCGGCAACGGCATCCGGGTCGACTCGCATGTCTACAGCGGCTACTCCGTTCCGCCCTTCTACGACTCGCTGATCGGCAAGCTGATCAGTTACGGGGATGACCGTGACCAGGCCCTGGGTCGCATGAGCAACGCCCTGGATGAACTGCTGATCGATGGCATCCGCAGCAATATCCCGCTGCACAAGGACATCATCCATGACCCCGGCTTCCGCAAGGGGGGCGTCAACATCCACTACCTGGAAAAGATGCTGGAGCGCGGCGGCCGCTCCGGCGGCTGAGCCGACGTGCCCTGGCAGCAGGTGACAGCCCGCATCGACCAGGACCGGGCCCGGGAAACGGAAAGTCTGCTGGAGACACTCGGCGCCGTGTCCGTCACACTGGCCGACGCCGGCGACGAGGCGGTATTCCAGCTCGACCGGGAATCGACGCCGCTATGGCGCGATATCATCGCCACCGGGCTGTTCAGCGACAGCGTCGACATCCATACTGTCACCGACCGGCTGCGGCAGGCACTGCAATTGCCGCATCCGGACGCGGTGACCGTGAAGCGGCTGGAAGACCAGGATTGGGAGCGCGCCTGGATGAAGGACTTCCACCCGGTGCGCTTCGGCCAGCGCCTCTGGGTCTGCCCCAGCTGGAGCGAACCACCGGAGCCCGACGCCATCAATCTGATGCTGGATCCCGGCCTGGCATTCGGTTCCGGCACGCACCCCACCACCGCCATGTGTCTCGAATGGCTGGAAGCCCAGCCAATGACGGGGCAGTACCTGATCGACTACGGCTGTGGCTCCGGCATCCTGGCCATCGCCGCGCTCAAGCTGGGTGCCGCCCGCGTACTGGGCGTTGACAATGACCCGCAGGCCCTGACCGCCACGGACAACAACCGGGCCATGAACGACATCGACGCCGACCGGCTGACAGTCAGCCTGCCGGGCGAACATGACGACTCGCCCGCCGACATCCTGGTGGCCAACATCCTCTCCGGGCCGCTGCAGTCACTGCTGCCCACACTGGCCGCGCTGGTCCGGCCGGGTGGCCATCTGGTGCTGTCCGGTGTGTTGTCGGAGCAGACAGAGCCGCTGCTGGAGCGCTATGCTGTACACTTCGACATGCAGCCACCGCGCCAGCAGGACGAGTGGGTCTGTATTACCGGAAAGCGCCACACCGACTGAGCCGCGACACCATCGGGAGTAGACATGACCCGCCCCAGCCACCGTTTCGTGACCCGATGTCCCGCCTGCGAAAGCACCTTCCACGTGCAGGAAGCACAACTGGCGGCCGCCAGGGGACAGGTACGCTGCGGTCAGTGTCTGACCGCCTTCGATGCCCGCGAGCACGCCCGCAACGCACAGATCGCTTTCGAGCTGCCGTCGCACGAGGAAGACCCGGTGCCAGTATCCGCGCCGGCAAGGGCGGCGGAGGCGGAAGAAGGTCCACGGATCAATGCCCGTACCCGGCATCGGTTGCGCGATCTGGACCAGCCGTTGGATCTGCCGGTCGGCCCCGCGAAACGCGACCCATGGACCGGGCTGCGTCACGGGCTGCCCGTCGCCGCCCTGTTTCTGCTACTGCTGGTGCAGATCTTCTGGCATGATCGCGACACACTGGCCGCCAGTCCCACCACCCGGCCGCTGGTCACCGGACTGTGCGACATGCTGGGATGTCAGCCCGCTCCGTACCGCAATCTCGATACCCTGCAGAGCCGCAATTTCTCACTACGCAGCATTGACGGGCGCGATGATGCGCTGTTGCTGACCTTGACCATCCACAACGAAGACCGCTTTCCACAGCCTCTTCCCGGCCTCGATCTGGCCTTCACCAATCCCGACGACCGCATCATCGCCGCCCGGCGCTTTCTGCCCCACGAATATCTGAACGACGACCTGGTGGAGGCATGGCAGCAGGATCGCGGCGATGCGTCCCTGCCCGAACTGCCGGCGGGCGGATCGATGGATGTACAACTGACACTGGCCGACCCGGGTCAGGAGGCGGTAAACTACGAGCTCGCCTTCAGTCAGCCCTGACTGCCCTGTCCGCAACACCGGTGATGACATGATCGAGCTCGGCACATTCCAGATCCGGGAACCGGCACTGATCCTGGCCCCCATGGCCGGCGTCAGTGACGTACCATTCCGTGAACTGTGCCTCGACCACGGCGCCGACCTGGCCGTGGCCGAGATGCTGGGCTGCAACATCAGCCACTGGAAGAGCCGCAAGAATCGCGACCGGCTGCGACGCAGCAACGCCGAAGGCCCCGAGATCGTGCAGATCGCCGGTGCCGACCCCGACATGATGGCGGAGGCCGCCATCGTCAATGTGGCAACCGGCGCCGATGTCATTGACATCAACATGGGCTGCCCCGCGAAGAAGGTACTGCAACGGGCGGCCGGTTCGGCCCTGCTGCGTGATCCGGACCAGG
>JAWLFN010000001.1:0-54844 GCA_041685555.1 Gammaproteobacteria bacterium
GCAGCTGTCGGTTCACGAATCGTCTCCAGTTCATGTCCGTGTCCTGCTCCGCCTCCATGCGATTGACCGGATCCGGCAGCGCCGAGTCCTCCTGTGGCAGTGTGCCGACGCACCAGCCCTCCAGCAGGATGATGGCCGGTCTACGTTGTACGATCGGCCATTGCGAGTCGGGGACCCGGTCATCCCGGCTTTTGTCAAAAAGGGGAAGCGCCACCGGTCGTTGCGGGCTGGCGTGGCCCAGTCGTTCCAGGGTGTCGGTGGCCATGGCGATGTCATGCGTCCCCGGCACACCGCGGGTGGCCAGCAGGGGATGGACCCTGTCCGCCAGTTGCCGCCGGGCCATTCGCGTCAGGTAGAAATCATCCAGTGACAGGTGGATGGCCGGGCATTCGAATGTCCTCTCCAGCACCAGTGAGAGTCCTCTTGCCAATGTGGACTTACCCGTACCCTGTGCACCGTTCATGCCAATGAGCAGCGGTCGGTCGGGTCGTACCTGCCGGTGCAGCCAGGCTGCCAGTGACGGCAGGATGTCACGGAAAACACGCTCATAATGTTCCGGCAGCCTTTCACTGGAAAGAAAGTCGCGTTGCCAGGCTGGGGAGTCGTTCATCGGCTTTTCCTGTGTTGCGCACCACATTGGTGCGGTGCGATGTCGGGGGTTCCGGTGTGGTGCATCCGCGTTGGTTGGCTCCGTTTATGGTAGCATTCAACGGTGCGCGGCGGTCCCGTGCCGCGGCACTCATTCACAGTTTTCCGACAGGTCCCATTCATGCAGTCTTCTCTGATTCCGGAGCGACCATTGATCGTTTCGCCCACGCTGGCCGCCACCATCGGGCTGGAAGAGGCGGTCATGCTGCATGTGCTCAGCGAGCTGCTGAATCACCGCGGGCGCACCGCCAGTGATGGCATGGATTGGGTCCAGCTCGACCAACAGGCGCTGATGGAGGCGCTTCCGTTCTGGGCCATGATCGATATCCGTCGTGTGCAGAAAAGCCTGCAGGATCTGGGCCTGATCCTGGTGAAAGCATCTTCCGGTCGCGACGACAGTTGGTATTTTGCCATCAATCAGCAGGGTGGCAGGACGGGACAGGAAACCACGCAGCGTGCCCGCGGCCCGCGGCCTGGCGGAGCGGCCGGGCCGGGCGCGAGCTACATTCCGCCTAACTGGGAGCCGTCCAGGGAGTGGATCGAGAAGTGCCGTCAGCATAATATCCCGGAGGCTTTTGTCCGTGGTCGCGTGGAGGAGTTCGTGCTGTACTGGCGCGAGCGTGGCCAGTCGCGCTTCTCCTGGGGTAATGCGTTCTACAAACATGTATTGCGCGAGTGGAGGCAGGAGCAAAGCCGGCAGGGCTTCAGCCGGCAGGAGGCGCCGATGTCGCCTGACTGGTGGCCCAGCGAGGAAGCGCGGGACATTCTGGTCAACGCGGGAGTCAGCCGCGATTTCATCGAGGACGCGGTGCCGGAGTTCGTGTTGTACTGGCGTGAACGCGGCGTGGCGCATTCCGCCTGGAACAGCAAGTTCATCGAGCATATCCGTCGCCAGTGGGCGAAGTATGCAACGGCACTGTCGCGTGACAGCACGCCACGTCCGATCCCGGCAGACTGGGAGCCCAGCCCGGAGGTGTTCGAGATTCTGCGGCTGGCTGAAATCGATGAAGACTTTGCGCGGCGCAAGCTGCCGGAGTTCATCCTGTACTGGCGCGATGCGGGGCAGGCCCAGTCGTCCTGGAACACCCGATTCCTGCAATACATCAAATACAGCTGGGCCCGGCAACTGAACGGGCTGTCGGGAGGGCGAAATGAAGGACATCAGTCAACTGCTGAGAACGGGCGACAGGGAGTTGAGGCAGCGTACCGCCGGTTCACGGACCGGAGCTGGGCCGACTGACGACGGCGGTCGACACGAAGATGTCGGGGGACCGGATCGGGTCGATGCCGTGAATCAGCTGTTCGCCGAGTTCGAACTGGCTTTCCACAATCAGTATCACAAGGCCTACGGGGATCCGGACCGTCTGGCGCTGACCAAGAAATACTGGCTGCAGAACCTGGCCGATTTCAGTCCGGCACAGATCGTGGCCGCGGCCAGAAAACTGGCGCGCAGTCAGGAGTTTCTGCCTACGCTGGCGGTGGTGATCCGGGCCTGCGAGGAGGGCGGCAGCCTGTTCGGTCTGCCGGAGGATTACCGGGCCTATGTGGAGGCCTGCCGTGCCCCCAGCCCGAAGAGCGCCCAGTCATGGAGTCACCCTGCCGTCTATCACGCGGGACGGGCCGCGGGCTGGCATCTGTTGGCCTCCGAGCCGGAGGATCGCGCCTTTCCGGTGTTCGCCCGGTATTATCGGGAACTGTGTCGGCGAGTGATGCGGGGGGAGAATGTCAGCGCTCCGGTGCCGCCGGCACTGGAAGAAAGTCCGACCCGGCCGTTGAGCGACAAGGAACGCGAACAGCGGCTGAACGCGATGCGCAGGGACCTGGACGTATGACCGATATTGTCAGTGCGGGTGACCTTCAGTTACCGCTCCCGGGATGCCCCAGAGTGCTGAATTCGCGCTCCAGCATGCGGATGTCGCCAAGGTTCAGCTCCACCAGTCTGCGCAGGTGAGTGAGGCTGTCGAGGTCGATATTGCGGCATTTCAGTCCCAGGCCACGCTCGTGATGGTTGGCGACCAGGCATGTCATGCTGATCTGTATGTCTCCGCCAAGATGGATGGTGGCTTCGATGGGCTGTTCGGGGTCGGGTGATTGTCCGGGCAGCAACCGGACCAGCATCCCCTGGAACGAGAGATCACGCAGTTGTACAACCCAGGCTTCATCGCCCTGCGTCAACACGGTCTCGGCATCAAAGAATACCCTGGTATAACGGCGATAACGGCTGGCATCCCTGTCAGACGTGTTGCTGTTCTGGTTCATGGTACTGACCCGTTGTCTTGTTTGTGGCCCCGTCTTCCCTGACAGGGTCATCGGCCGGGTTCCGGATAACTGGAGCCGCCCCCGGTGGTCAGGCCAGCTTTTTGTACTTGATGCGCGTCGGCTGGGCCTCGCCGCCCTTGCGCTTCTTGCGATCGGCCTCGTAATCCGTGTAGTTGCCCTCATGGAAAACCACCTGGCTGTCGCCCTCGAAGGCCAGGATGTGGGTGCAGATCCGGTCCAGGAACCAGCGGTCGTGCGAGACCACCACCACAGTGCCCGGGAAATTCAGTATCCCTTCCTCCAGCGCACGCAGGGTTTCCACATCCAGGTCGTTGGTCGGTTCGTCCAGCAGCAGGACATTGGCGCCGCGCTTGAGCAGCTTTGCCAGGTGTACGCGGTTGCGTTCGCCGCCGGACAGCTCCTTGATGTACTTCTGCTGATCGCCGCCCTTGAAGTTGAAGCGCCCCACATAGGCGCGCGACGGGACTTCGTACTTGCCGATCTGCAGGATGTCATGGCCTCCGGAGATCTCCTCCCAGACTGTCTTGTTACCGTCCAGCTCGTCGCGACTCTGATCGACGTAGGCCATGTCCACCGTCTCGCCCAGCGTGATCGAGCCGCTGTCGGGTTGCTCGGTGCCCACCAGCATGCGCAGGAAGGTGGTCTTGCCCGCGCCGTTGCCGCCGATGATACCGACGATGGCCCCCTTGGGTACCGACAGGCTCAGGTCCTCGATCAGTGTCTGGTCATCGAACGACTTGCTCAGATGTTCCACCTCGATGACTTTGTCCCCCAGGCGGGGGCCCGGCGGTATGTAGAGCTCAGTGGTTTCGTTGCGCCTCTGGAATTCCTGCGAGTTCAGTTCCTCGAAACGGGCCAGACGCGCCTTGCTCTTCGCCTGACGGCCCTTGGGATTGGTGCGTACCCACTCCAGCTCCGACTTGATGGTGCGCTCGCGAGCCGCCTCCTGCTTGGCTTCGACCCGCAGGCGCTTTTCCTTGGCCTCCAGCCAGTTGGTATAGTTGCCCTCGTAGGGAATGCCATGACCACGGTCCAGTTCCAGGATCCAGCCAGCCGCGTTGTCCAGGAAGTAGCGATCGTGCGTGATGGCGACCACGGTGCCGGGGAACTCGACCAGGAAGCGCTCCAGCCAGGCCACGCTTTCGGCATCAAGGTGGTTGGTGGGCTCGTCCAGCAGCAACATGTCAGGGTTGGACAACAGCAGGCGGCACAGGGCCACTCGGCGTTTCTCGCCCCCCGACAGTTTGTTCACGTCGGCTTCCCAGGGCGGCAGCCGCAGGGCTTCGGCCGCCACTTCCAGTGTGCGCTCGATCTCCCAGCCATTGCAGGCATCGATGGCATTCTGCAACTCGCCCTGGCGCTCCAGCAGTTCCGTCATTTCTTCGTCGCTCATCGGCTCGGCGAAGCGGTCACTGATGGCATTGAACTCCTCGATCAGCCGGATGGTCTCGCCCATGCCTTCCTCGACATTGCCGCGCACGTCCTTGTCGGGATCGAGCCGCGGTTCCTGGGGCAGATAGCCGACGCGGATATCGCTCTGGGCCCGGGCCTCCCCGTTATACTCCCTGTCGATGCCCGCCATGATGCGCAGCAGGGTGGACTTGCCCGCGCCGTTGAGGCCGAGAACGCCGATCTTGGCGCCGGGAAAGAAAGACAGGGAAATGTCCTTGAGGATTTCCTTTTTGGGTGGGACTACCTTGCCCACCCGGTTCATCGTGTAGACAAACTGGGCCATGTCGACTGTGTCTCCGGAATTGCAACGGGTTCAAAAGTCGCTATCGTAACATTTCAGGCGGCTTCCTGCCTGCAGTGATGCCCCGCGGTTGGCAGATTGCGGATGCTCTGGAGGCCTGCATCATGTAAAATACCGCTCCACTGAAAATCCGTGGCCGGTCCGGGCCACGGACTGGCATCGCAACGGGGAGTTCCATGTTTAGCCGTGATATGACCATTGCCGGGTTTGATCCCGAACTGCAGGCCGCCATCGAGGGCGAGCGCGGGCGACAGGAAGAGCACATCGAACTGATCGCCTCCGAAAACTACACGAGTCCGCGTGTCATGGAGGCCCAGGGCAGTGTGCTGACCAATAAATACGCGGAAGGGTATCCGGGCAAGCGTTACTATGGCGGATGTGAGCATGTGGACGTGGTGGAGAACCTGGCCATCGATCGTGCCAGGAAGCTGTTCGGGGCCGATTACGCCAACGTCCAGCCGCATTCCGGCTCACAGGCCAACGCGGCCGTGTACATGGCCTTGCTCAAGCCGGGGGATACGGTGCTGGGCATGAGTCTGGCCGATGGCGGTCACCTTACCCACGGTGCCAGCGTCAGTTTTTCCGGGCGGATGTACAACGCCGTCCAGTACGGGCTCAACGATGAGACCGGCGAGATCGACTATGACGAGGTCGAGGCGCTGGCGAAGGAGCACCGGCCGAAAATGATCGTGGCCGGATTCTCCGCTTACTCTCGGGTGGTAAACTGGCAGCGGTTCCGGGAGATCGCCGATGCGGTCGGCGCCTACCTGCTGGTTGACATGGCGCATGTGGCGGGCCTGGTGGCCGCTGGCGCCTATCCCAGCCCGGTACAGATTGCCGATGTGATCACGACCACCACCCACAAGACCCTGGGAGGGCCCCGTGGCGGCATCATTCTGGCGAAGTCCAATCCCGAGCTGGAAAAGAAGCTGAATTTCTCGGTGTTTCCGGAGAGCCAGGGTGGCCCCCTGATGCATGTGATCGCCGGCAAGGCGGTCTGTTTTCTGGAAGCCATGAGTGAGGAATTCAGGGTCTATCAGCAGCAGGTGGTCAAAAATGCGCGCGTCATGGCGCAGGGATTCATCGAGCGTGGCTACGAAGTCGTCTCCGGCGGCACGGATGATCACCTGTTTCTGCTCAGTCTGATCCGCCAGGACATCACCGGCAAGGATGCGGACGCGGCACTGGGCCGGGCTAATATCACCGTGAACAAGAATGCAGTGCCGAATGATCCACGGTCGCCATTCGTGACCAGCGGGTTGCGGATCGGCTCGCCGGCCATGACCCGGCGTGGGTTTGCTGAGCAGGAGGCGGCGCAGCTGACGGAGTGGATGTGCGATATTCTGGATGATATCGAGAACGAGGATACCATTTCGCGAGTCAAGGAACAGGTGCTGGCGCTGTGCGCCCGATTCCCTGTCTATCGGTGATTCAGCATGCATTGTCCGTTCTGTGGGGCATTGGATACCCGGGTAATTGATTCCCGACTGGTTGCCGAAGGCGACCAGATCCGGCGCCGACGTGAATGTGTGACCTGTTCGGAACGATTCACGACCTACGAAGCGGCTGAACTGGTCATGCCCCGCATCATTAAACAGAATGGTGTACGTGAGCCGTTTGATGAGAACAAGCTGCATGCCGGCCTGATGAAGGCACTGGAAAAACGACCGGTCAGTATTGAGCGGGTTGATGAGGCGATCAATCGGATCAAGCACAACTTACGGGCCTGTGGTGAGCGGGAAATCTCTTCGCGAGAAGTGGGGGAGCAGGTGATGAGGGAGTTGCGCGGCCTGGATGAGGTCGCCTACGTCCGTTTTGCCTCGGTGTACCGCAGTTTCAAGGATCTCAACGAGTTCCGGGCAGAGATCGATCGACTATCCAGTGAATGATCCGATGATTTCCACAGAGGGCATGACAGACGCGGATCGCGATGCGATGTGGCGCGCTCTGGAGCTCGCATCCCGTGTTCTGACGGCAACGCCAAACCCGAGGGTCGGCTGCGTATTGGTCCGGGACGGCGAGCTGGTCGGAGAGGGATTTCATGCCAGGGCGGGCGAAGCTCATGCGGAAGCCGTCGCGCTGCAGCAGGCTGGCGACCGCGCCATCGGCGCCACGGCCTATGTGACACTGGAGCCATGCTGCAACGCGGGGCGGACGCCTCCCTGTACGGATGCCCTGATCGAGGCGGGCGTCCATGAAGTGGTGTACGGAATGGAAGACCCGAACCCGCGGGTGGCGGGTAAGGGACTGGTTCTGTTGCGCGAAGCGGGCATCCGCGTTCGGGGGCCGATGTTTGAGCAGCAGGCGCGTGCATTGAACCCGGGATTCATCAAACGAATGCAGCGAGGATTGCCCCGCGTGCGCTGCAAGATGGCGATGAGTCTGGATGGACGCACTGCCATGGCATCCGGGGAAAGCCAGTGGATCACCGGGCCGGCGGCGCGGTCCGATGTCCAGCGTCTGCGGGCGGAGAGCTGTGCGGTGTTGACGGGTGTGAACACGGTCCTGGCGGACAATCCCTCGATGAATGTGCGGTCAGGGCAACTGGACAGGCCGGCTGCGGACGACATTGCACGCCGACAGCCCCTTCGCGCCGTGGTGGACTCCTCGCTGCGGACGCCGCCGGATTCACGTATCATCGTGCTGCCGGGTCAGGCCGTCTTTCTGGTGGCGGGCCCGCATGAACAACAATTGTCGCGGTTTGCGGACAGCCAGGCGCTGATCCGGGACGTCGGCAAGAATGCCGGTGCCCGGGTGGATCTGGAGAGAGCGCTGAGGAAACTGGCGACCGAGTTCGAGTGTAATGAGGTATTGCTGGAGGCAGGGCCGACGCTGAGCGGAGCCATGGTGCAGGCAGGTCTGGTGGACGAAGTGGTCATCTATATCGGTCCGAAGTTTCTGGGTAGTGATGCCATGCCATTGCTGCACCTGCCGGGTCTGCAGTTGATGGCCGATCAGGTGGTACTGCAGATACTGGATCTTCAGCGGCTGGGCGATGACTGTCGGATCGTGGCCAGTGTGGAAGACGGTGCCAGGTAACCCGAATAGTAATCGAGCGGATGACGTAGCATGTTCACAGGAATTATCGAAGCACTGGGTACGATGGAGTCGCTGCGGGCGCAAGGTGGTGAGCAGCGGCTCCGGATACGCAGTGAAGGTCTGGATCTGTCCGACGTGGAGCAGGGGGACAGCATTGCCGTCAGCGGTGTGTGTCTGACCGTGACCGATTTCGGGGCAGACTGGTTCGATGCCGACGTGTCCGCGGAAACGCTCCGGCTGACCACGTTGGGGCAATTGCGCGGCGGCGCGCCGGTCAACCTGGAGAAGGCGCTGACCCCCACCACCCGCCTGGGTGGTCACCTGGTCAGCGGTCATGTGGACGGAGTCGGCCGGCTGCTGAGCCGGGAGCCGGAAGGTGGCAGTATCCGACTGGTGTTCGAAGTGCCCCAGGAGCTGGCCCGGTATGTGGCCAGAAAAGGTTCCATCTGTATCGATGGTACCAGCCTGACAGTGAATGATGTGCAGGGTGCCCGGTTTTCCGTCAACATCATCCCGCACACCCAGGATGCCACCATCATTCACGGTTATCAGGCTGGCTGTGATGTGAACCTGGAAGTCGATGTCATCGCCCGTTACCTGGAGCGCCTGTTGACTGGGGGCGTGGCGGGGGATCGGGAAGGGCAGGGTGGTGGACTGACGGCCGCCTTTCTGTACGAGCGAGGGTTCGGCGCGCCGGGCTCCCATTGAATATACCGACACTCTGGCGGTGAAGATGCACAGCATTGAAGAGATCATAGACGATATCCGGCAAGGCAAGATGGTCATCCTGATGGATGACGAAGACCGCGAGAATGAGGGCGATCTGGTGATTGCCGCCGAGCGCGTGCGACCCGAGGACGTCAATTTCATGACGCGCTATGCGCGCGGTCTGGTCTGCCTGACCCTGACGCGGGAACGTTGCGAGCACCTGCAACTGCCCTTGATGGTGAGCAGCAATAATACTCCTTATAACACCAATTTCACGGTCTCGATCGAAGCCGCGACCGGGGTGACCACTGGTATTTCCGCGGCGGACAGGGCTCGCACCATCCAGGTGGCGGTGGGGCGTGACACCGGCGCCGAGGATATCGTCCAGCCCGGTCACGTGTTTCCGATCATGGCGCAGCCCGGTGGAGTATTGCAGCGGGCCGGGCATACCGAGGCCGGTTGTGATCTGGCCCGTATGGCCGGATATACCCCGGCTTCGGCCATCGTGGAGATCATGAACGAGGATGGCACGATGGCCCGTCGTGCTGATCTTGAGATCTTTGCCGAGCAACACGGTCTGAAGATGGGCACCATCGTGGATCTGATCCACTATCGACTGGCCAATGAACAGACCGTCCTGCGCAAGGAAACTCAGGATGTACATACAGAGCATGGTGTCTTCACGCTGCATGTGTTTGAGGATTTCATCCAGGGCGGGACGCATCTCGCGTTCACGCTGGGTGATATATCGCCGGACGATCCCACTCTGGTGCGCGTACACATTGGCAGTACGCTGCGGGATGTGTGCGATGTCTTGACTCCGGGTGGCACCAGCTGGTCATTCAGTCGCGCGCTGGAGCGGATCGCCCATGAAGGGAGGGGGGTAGCGGTGCTGCTGACGGGAGAGGAATACGAGGAAAACATTTCGGACAGTCTTCAGACCATCCTCAGTCCGGCCCGCAACCGGCGGTCACAACAGCAGCGCGCCGGAAGCGATCTCACCATTGGCACCGGGTCGCAGATTCTGCGTGATCTTGGCGTGGGTAGAATGCGGCTGCTCAGCTATCCGGCCCGGTACAATGCGATTTCGGGTTTTGATCTGGAAGTGGTGGAATTCGTGCAGTTCGAGGAGCCGGACAACGACGGCGCAGACGGGAGTCAATCATGAGCATCAGGGCAGTGGAAGGGGATTTTCAGCACACGACAGGGCGTTACGCATTGGTGGTGTCGCGGTTCAACAGTTTTGTCGTGGAGAGCCTGCTGGAGGGCGCCATTGATGTGCTGCGCCGTCACGGCGTGGCCGAGGAGCGGATCACTGTGGTCCGGGCGCCGGGCGCGTGGGAGTTGCCATTGCTGACACGCAAGGTAGTGGCCACCGGACAATACGATGCGGTGGTGGCGCTGGGCGCGGTGATCCGCGGCGGTACGCCGCATTTCGAATATGTGGCCGGAGAATGTGTGAAGGGGCTCGGCCAGGTCAGCCTGGACAGCGGCATACCGGTGGCCTTTGGTGTGCTGACCGTGGATACTATCGAGCAGGCCATAGAGCGGGCCGGTACCAAGGCCGGCAACAAAGGCGCCGAGGCGGCATTGAGCGCACTGGAGATGCTCAGTGTGATCAGTCGGCTGGAGCAGTGAGCAGACAATGAGCCACGGTGGTAACAGAGTGGAACAGGCAGGGGACGCGGGAAAGGGCAGCGGGACCAGAAAGGTCCGTCTGTCCGAACGGCACAAGGCACGCCGGATGATCCTGCAGGCGTTGTACCAATGGCATATGGCCGGCGCGCCGGTGGCGGACATTCAGGCCGAGTTCCTGGCCTACTATCAGGGCAAGATCGATCGGGACTATTTTCGCGAGGTCTTCGCCGGGGTCGTGGGACAGGCAACCCATCTGGATGAACTGATGATGCCCATCCTGGACCGGGACGTGAAGAAGCTTGATCCGATCGAGCGATGCCTGCTGCGACTGGGACTGTACGAACTGTCGGAGCGAGTGGACATTCCCTATCGGGTCGTGATCAACGAGGCGGTGGAACTGGCAAAGGTCTACGGAGCCACCGACAGCCACAAATACATCAACAGCATTCTGGACAAGGCCGCCGGTACGCTGAGGGCGACGGAACAGCGTGGCACTGGATGAGTTCGCACTGATACGTCGTTATTTTGAGCGGCGTGAACTGGTAGAGCCGGCACCGGACGGGCTGGTGGCGGGAATCGGCGATGACTGTGCGCTGCTGTCGGTGAGTCCGGCGGATGAACTGGCTTTTTCCATGGACCTGCTGGTGGATGGTGTGCATTTCCCCCGGGACTGTGATCCGCGATGGCTGGGGCAGCGGGCTCTGCGGGTGAATCTTAGCGACCTTGCGGCGATGGGAGCCGAGCCGCTCTGTTTCACATTGGGGCTGGCGCTGCCGCGGGCCGATGAGTCCTGGCTGGATGCTTTCAGTCAGGGGCTGGCCGAGGTCGCGGTTGAAGGCGGTTGTGTCCTGGTTGGCGGTGATGTCACCCGTGGTCCGTTGACCCTGTGTGTCCAGGTGCATGGCACGGTTCCCGCGGGGCGGGCACTGCGCAGAGGCGGAGCCGTCGCGGGAGACGACGTGTACGTGACCGGAACGCTGGGCGATGCCGCGGCGGCATTGCCACTGCTTGGTGCGGGGCACGACGCCGATCACGGACTGTCAGAGGCCACGGTGTCCGCGCTGCGCGAAGCCTACTACCGGCCGGCATTGCAGCTCACCGTCGGGAAGGCGTTGCGTGGTCTGGCCAGTGCCGCGATCGATCTGTCGGACGGGCTGGCCTCCGATCTGCAACATATACTGACGGCCAGCGGCGCTGGCGCCACCATCGAGCTCGACCGCCTGCCGTTGTCCCCGGCGTTCCTGGAGGCGGTGCAAGAAGAGGACCGCTGGCCCATGGCCATCGGCGGTGGGGATGACTACGGATTGTGTTTTACCGCATCGCAATCCTGCCGGCAGGAGTTGGAAATGGTATTGGGCACAGGGGTGGCCCGGCGTATCGGTCGTATCGATGCCGAGCCGGGTCTGCGATGGAAGGCTCCGGATGGCGCGCTGCGACAGATGAAAGGGCATGGATACCGGCATTTCAGCGGGAGCGAAGACGTATGACTGCACCAGCCTCGGTCTGGCGAAACCCGATACACTTTCTCGCCTTCGGCCTGGGCAGTGGTGCCTCACCCTGGGCTCCGGGCACGGCGGGTACCCTGGCGGCCGCGGTGATCTGGTGGTTTCTGCCGTCGATGACACTGACGGTTTACCTGCTGTTCCTGTGTCTGATCTGTGTGCTGGGCGTCTGGCTCTGTGGCCGTACGGCCCGCGATATCGGCGTTCATGACCATGGAGGAATCGTGTGGGACGAGTTTGCCGGGCTCTGGATCACGCTGATCCTGCTGCCTCCGGGGATACTCTGGCTGGGTGCGGGAATTGTCCTGTTCCGGTTCTTCGATATCATCAAGCCCTGGCCCATTAGCTGGCTCGATCGACATGTCAGTGGCGGAATCGGCATCATGGTCGATGATGTGCTGGCCGGGTTGATGGCGTTGGCCTGCCTGCAACTGGCCGCTCAAGTGATCGCATAGGAAAGAGGACAGTCAGTGAGAATACAGTTTGTCGCAACCGCGATTCTGCCCACCGAATGGGGTGACTTCGCCATTCACGGTTTTGAAGATCTGGTGACGGGCAAGGAACACATCGCGCTGACCATGGGGGACGTCTCGGGAGACGAGCCCGTGCTGGCCCGGGTCCATTCGGAGTGCCTCACGGGGGATGCGCTGTTCAGTCTGCGCTGCGACTGCGGCCCGCAGCTGCAGTTTGCCCTGCAGCGGATTGCCGCCGAGGGTCGGGGCATAGTGTTGTACCTGCGCCAGGAAGGTCGTGGTATCGGTCTGCTTAACAAGATCAGGGCCTACTCGCTGCAGGACCGGGGCGCCGATACCGTTGAAGCGAACGAGCAGCTGGGCTTCGCCGCGGATGGCAGGGAATACGAGATCTGCCAGCCTATACTGGACCACTTCGGTATCCGGAAGCTGCGTCTGATGACCAACAATCCGGACAAGGTGACGGCACTGGGGACGCTTGGTTATGAAATTGTCGAGCGTCTGCCCATTCACACCGGTCTGAATCGTCATAATGAAGGCTATCTGGCTGTCAAGGTGAGTAAGATGGGACATCTGGTACCCGAAAAGGAGTGAGGCGGGAACGGAGTCTTCGCGGTCAGTCCATGCACTCAATGCAGCGTGTGGTGGTCGGGTCGATTTCGAGGCGACGTCGATCGATTTCGTCCTCACACAGCGCGCAATGGCCGAACTCGTCGTTGTCGATACGCCTCAGAGCGCCTTCGATGCGTTGCAGCTGTTGCTGTCTGCGTCGGGCAGTTTCCTGGGCCATCTGCTGGGCTTGCAGTGCGTCCATCCTGGACAGCCTGCCGATACTCGGTTGGTCCAGCTCCACCGGCCGTTGACTGTCCTGGTCGGCCGCTTCCATGGAGACGATTTCATCTCGCCAAGCGAGCAGTCGTTGTCTGAATCTGTCGAGTTGCTGATTGCTCATGGTGTTGGAGCCCTTCTGTTTCGAGACCGGTCAATCAGCGTGCAGAGCCGCTCGGCCCCCTGCAGGGCCCGCAGGCTGTGCCGCTGGATGATGTCCGGCTCAATATGGTAAACATGCCCTCTTTGAATGGCCGGCAGCCGCGTCCACTGCTGCCATTCATCCAGCCATGAAGGGCGTTCACCGTCCACGCCACTGCCCACGATAACTTCCGGTTGACGTTGCAGCACCGCTTCCACGCTGACCTTCGGGCCTACTGGCAGATCACCAAACACATTGTGTCCCCCACACAGATCGATGATGTCATCAATCAGTTCTCCTCCACCGGCAGTGATCAGCGGGCTGTTCCATACCTGGTAGAATACCCGGACCGGCTTCATGTCTGCATGACTTTGGGCCAGGCTGGCGAGGCGTTCGCGGAAGTCGGCGGCGACCCTTTTGCCCTGCTCTTCCAGGCCGGTCAGGGTGGCGAGGTTCTCCAGCTGATGGGCTATGTCATCGAGTGATTCCGGTTCCGCGACATAGACGGGAATACCCATTGATTCGAGCCGCCGCAAGGCGGCGTCAGGGTTGCCACTCTGCCAGGCGATCACCAGATCCGGCCGCAAGGCGACAATCCGCTCCATGTCCAGGCCATTGTACTGACCGACAACCGGAATATCGGTCGCTTCCGGGGGGTAGTTGCTGTGTGCCATGACGCCGACAATCCGCTCGCCCGCGCCAATACTGAACAGCAGTTCGGTCATGGACGGCGCCAGGCTGATGATCCGCCCGGCGGGGGTTTCCAGGGTGATACGGGCGCCCCGGTCATCGGTAACGGTGGATTCGGCGAACGATGGTGGTGAAAATGCAGCCAGTACGCTGAAGATCAGCCCCGCCATTCCTGACCGGTGGCGCGACTCAATAATCGATGCCTTTCTGGACACGAATCCCGTTGTTGAATGCATGCTTGATGTCCTTGACTTCACTGACGGTGTCGGCCAGATCCAGTAGCGCCTGATTGGCGTTGCGGCCCGTGACGATCACGTGCTGTCCTTCGGGTCGGTCCCGCATGGCCGCCAGTACGCGTTCACGGTCCAGGTAGCCGTAGGTCAGCATGTAGGTCAGTTCGTCGAGCAATACCAGCTGGCAGGACGGATCGGACAGCAGGACTTCGGCGTTGGCCCATGTCTTTTCCGCGGCGGCGATGTCCGATTCACGGTCCTGGGTGTCCCAGGTGAAGCCGGTGCTCATGACATGGAATTCCACCAGGGGATGATCGCGGAACAGCAGATGTTCGCCGCATTCCCACTGTCCCTTGATGAACTGGACCACGCCGCATTGCATGCCATGACCGACGCTGCGCGCCAACATGCCGAACGCGGATGAGCTCTTGCCCTTGCCGTTTCCGGTCAGAACAACGACGAGTCCCTTGTCGACGGTGGCTGCCGCGATCCGGGCATCGATATGGGCCTTCTTGCGTTTCATGGCTTCGCGGTGGCGGGTGTTGCGATCGTTCATCGGTGATTCCTGTAGTCAGACGGCGCGGGACCGGGTGTCGCTCCGGTCCAGGCGGTCGCGGATGGCGGCAGTGATACCGGTTGCGTCGAGGCCGACGGAGGCCCGCATATCGGCGGGTTTACCGTGCTCGACGAATCGGTCCGGAAGGCCCAGATTGAGAACGGGAACGAGACAGTTGTCAGCCATCAGGCACTCGTTGACGGCCGAGCCGGCGCCTCCGGCCACGGCATTCTCCTCGATTGTGACCAGCAGTTCATGTTGCTCGGCCAGCTCGCGAATCAGCTCTGTGTCCAGGGGCTTGACGAAGCGCATGTCGGCGACGCTGCAATCGAGTTGTTCGGCGGCTTCAAGTGCCGGGTGTACCATGCTGCCGAAGCCGAGGATGGCGATGCCTTTGCCCTTGCGCCGGATCACTCCCTTGCCGACAGGCAGTGCTTCCAAGTGTTCGGTCAGTGCGGTGCCCGGCCCTTTCCCTCGAGGATAGCGCACGGCAGCCGGGCCTCTGTGCTGGTATCCGGTAAACAGCAGCTGTCTGGTCTCATTCTCGTCGCTGGGTGCCATGATCACCAGATTGGGGATGCAACGCATGAAGGTGAGGTCGTAACTGCCCGCATGCGTGGGACCGTCCTCACCGACCAGGCCGGCCCGGTCAATGGCGAACAGTACGTCCAGGTTCTGTAGAGCCACGTCATGAATGAACTGGTCGTAGGCGCGTTGCAGGAATGTAGAGTAGATGGCCACCACTGGTTTCATGCCCTCGCAGGCGAGTCCGGCGGCGAAGGTCACGGCATGCTGCTCCGCAATGGCTACGTCATGGAAACGGTCGGGAAAGCGTTCCGCGAATGTGTCCATGCCCGAGCCGGTGCTCATGGCCGGGGTGATGCCGACGATGTGCGGGTCCCTCTCTGCCATATCGCACAGCCATTGACCGAAAATGGCGGAATAGGACGGATTCTTCGGTGGCGGCGGGGTTGATGCCGGCTTTTTGTTGCCCGGTTCAATCTTGGTCAGGGCATGCATGCCGAACGGGTCTTCCTCAGCCGGCTTGTACCCCTTTCCCTTGCGGGTGACGATGTGCAATAGCTGCGGGCCGCGGAGCGTTCTGATGTTCTCCAACAGATCGATGAGCTCCTCGGTATCGTGACCGTCGACCAGGCCGATGTAGTTGAACCCGATTTCCTCGAACAGGGTTCCCGGCGACACCATGCCCTTCATGTACTCTTCGGCCCGATGCGCGGCTTTCAGGGCGGGAGGGATATGGGACAACATGCGCTTGCTGCCGCTGCGCAGAAAATTGTAGGGCTTGCTGGCCCAGATTCTGGCGAAGTAGCTGGACAGCCCTCCCACGTTTCGCGAGATGGACATGTTGTTGTCATTGAGGATGACCAGCAGGTTGTCATCGATATGACCGGCATGATTCAGTGCCTCGAAAGCCATACCCGCCGTGATGGCGCCGTCTCCGATCACGGCAATACTGTGCCGGTGCGTTTCCTGCTGGCGGGCGGCGACCATCATGCCCAGAGCGGCGCTGATTGAAGTGCTGGAGTGACCCACGCCGAAACAGTCATACGGACTCTCGAAGCGGCTCGGGAAGGCAGCCAGGCCGTCGGCCTGGCGCATGGTTAGCAGCCGTTCGCGGCGCCCGGTGAGTATCTTGTGTGGATAGCTCTGGTGGCCGACGTCCCAGACCAGACGGTCCTCGGGTGTGTCAAATACGTAGTGCAGAGCGATAGTCAATTCGACAACGCCCAGGCCGGCACCAAAATGGCCGCCGGTCTGACCCACGGAATACAGCAGAAAGCGTCGCAGTTCCTCGGCGAGGGTGTCCAGCTGGTCCCGCTCGAGGTTTTTCAGATCAGCGGGGCTGTCGATCTGATCCAGCAGAGGCGTCTCGGGTCGTGTCAGTGGTATCTCTTCCAGCATCTTCAATCTCGTGGCTGGCCAGGATGGCCTCCCCCGGAGGCAGAGCGCCGGGCCAGTAGGTAATCATGTACCGTATTGTACCAGCTAGACCACGTCAATGGACCCGGTGGGTGATATACCGGGCGATCTGGCGAAGTCGCTCCGCGCGGCCATCGAATATCTCCAGCGTCTCCATGGCGTGGGAGGTCAGCTCCAGGGCCTTGTCTCGAGCGCCATCCAGGCCCAGCAGGCTGGTATAGGTGGGTTTGTCCCTGGCCGCGTCGGCGCCACCAGTCTTGCCGAGGGTGGCAGTGTCTCCGGTCACGTCCAGAATGTCGTCCTGGACCTGGAACGCCAGTCCGATGGATTGTGCGTATCGATGGAGCGCTTCGGTTTCCGGCCCTTGCGACAGGCCGACGCTCAGGGCCCCGAGCATGACGCTGGCCTCGATCAGGGCTCCCGTTTTCAGCCGATGCATGAGTTGCAGTTGCTCCAGGTCGAAGTCGGAGTGCTGCTGTTCCGCGCCGATATCCAGACTCTGTCCTCCGACCATGCCCCCGGGACCGCTGGCGCGGGCCAGTACATGCAGCATACGCAGGCGCTGCTCCGGTTGATCAGTATCCTCGCTGAGTACCTGGAACGCCAGGCTCTGCAGTGCGTCACCGGACAGAATCGCCGTGGCCTCGCCGAAGACACGGTGGACAGTGGGTTGTCCCCGACGCAGGTCATCGTCATCCATGGCCGGCAGGTCGTCATGGACCAGTGAGTAGCAATGGATCAGTTCGACCGCGCAGGCCGCTGCATCCGTCAGTGTTCCTGCATCGCCCGCCAGTCGGGCGCTGGCATATACCAGCGCCGGCCGCAGTCGCTTCCCGCCCTGCAGTGTGGCGTGGGCCATGGCCCGATGTAATTCCGGGGAATGCGCCCGCAGTCCCTGCAGTTGTTCCTGCAGTACCGTCAGGCACCGCTCCCGGCAGGCCTGGAGGAATACGTCCAGGTCCGTGTCGTCATTGCTCATCATCACGCGGGGTATCATCTTCGCCGAGCAGGTACTGTACCTTCTGCTCGGCTTCTTGCAGGGCTTTCTGACACTCGCGGGTCAGACGGATGCCTTTCTCGAACGCTTCCAGCGACTGCTCCAGACTGAGTTCGCCATCCTCCATGGACTGCACGAGGGACTCCAGTTGTTCGAGTGACGCCTCGAAGTCCGGCGCCTCACTGTCCCGTCGTCCCTCTTCGTTGTCAGTACCTGTCATCCCGACCTCCTCTGCCTTTCCGGGCTGCGAATTATCGGATGTCCGGCGGTCAATAGCAACGCGTCGAAGCGCTGTCAAAACCCTGTCACGCGAACGTGGCAGATTAATGCAGTATTCCGGTGCGGTCAGTGCCCCGGGCGGGGCCGGAGGTAAGGTGGTGAGCAGGATACTGTATGGCGTTTCCGGCGAGGGAGCCGGTCATTCCTCCCGGGCGCGGGAGATGGTTCCGCATCTGTTGTCGCGCGGCCATGATGTCCGGTTGGTCAGCTATGATCGGGGCCTTCGCGTGCTGGAGCCGTTGTTCGGCTGCACGGCGATTGCCGGGCTGCACATCGTGTCGCGAGACAATCGCGTCCGGCCCTGGCGGACGCTGGGTGCCAATCTTGTCCATGCCGGAGCCCTGCTGGACTCCGTGCGCCGCGTACACGCCATCATCCGCTCATTCCAGCCTGATGTCGTCATCACCGACTTCGAGCCGGTTACGGCGTGGCTGGCCAGGCTGCATGGCATTCCGTTGGTCAGTCTGGATAATCAGCATCGAATGCGCTACATGGACTTCGAGACACCCGTCGGCATGGCATCGGAGCGCAGAATGGCGCAGTGGATTGTGCGCTTCCTGGTGCCGTCGCCGGATGTCGCGCTGGCCACCACCTATTTCCACGGCGCGATCCGCAATCGGCGTACCTTCCTGTTTCCCCCGATACTCCGGGGCGCCGTGCGCCGGACCATTGCGGTCGAGGGCGACCACCACCTGGTCTATCTCACCAATCATTACGATGGTCTGCTCGATGTGCTCCGAGGCATGCCGGAACACCAGTTCACCGTCTATGGTTGCGACCGGCAGGGCACGGATGGCAATCTGCGATTCCGGCCCTTCAGCGATGGGGATTTTCTGGACGACCTGGCCGCGGCGCGATCAGTGATCGGGACTGCCGGTTTTACGCTGATCAGCGAGGCTCTGTACCTGGGCAAGCCGTATCTGGCGTTTCCGATGCAGGGGCAGTTTGAACAGCAACTGAACGCCCAGTTCCTGGCCCGGCAGGGGTATGGCGTGAATGCCACGCAAGGCAGCGAGGCCGTGGTGCGCGGATTTCTGGCATGCCTGCCGCAATTCCGCCGAGCGCTGGCGCGGAGTGCGCGACAGGGAGCCGGCGCGGCCAGCGCGGACAATTGCGAAATCCGGGAGTTTCTGGACCGGTTGCTTTCGGACGATTGTCGTCTGGTCCGACAGTTCAGAGACAGTCGCCGTAAAGGATCCGCTGTGACCGCCCCGGTTTCGGTGACCGCCGATTGACCGATCTGAGAGGCCCGAGTATGCTCGCTCAAATTGTCAAGGAGAGTGGTATGGAATGGGTGGCCATCGTTGTGGTGCTGGCGTTGTTGCAATACATGGTTTTCGGTGCTCTCGTCGGGCGTGCGCGCGGCAAGTATGACGTGGCGGCGCCTGCGGTCAGCGGACATCCCGTGTTCGAGCGATATTACCGGGTTCATCAGAACACCCTGGAAAGCCTGATGCTGTTCCTGCCGGGCTTGCTGGTTTTCGCCACCTACGCCAGTGCGACGGTGGGTGCCGCCATCGGCCTGGTTTATCTGCTCGGACGCCAGCTCTACCTTCGTGCCTACGTGAAGGACCCGGCCAGTCGGGGGCTGGGATTTCTGTTGACGGTACTGCCCTCGCTGGTATTGATGATCGGTGGTGCGGTGGCTGCCGCTCTGGTGGCCGCCGGATTGCGATAGTGTCACAGACCGGGGCTATGGATCCGCCGGTCACGATCCAGCCGATTGATATTCCGGTCGTCGACCGGATTGCGGAAGAACTGCGCGGCCAGGACTGGTGTGTAGTGTCCCGAGCGGTACCCGAAGCATTGCTGGAGCCGCTGCAGGCACGCGCGCTGGCATTGCATGACCTGGCCATGAGGCCGGCGGGGATCGGTCGGGAGACCGATCATGTGCTGGACCGGCAGGTGCGGCGTGATCGTATCCGCTGGATCAGCGGCGAAACGGAAATTGAACGGGCCTGGCTGGCCTGGGCCGAATCGCTCCGCCTGGCCTTGAATCGCCGGTTGCTGCTCGGTCTGTTTTCCTTTGAAAGCCATTTTGCCCATTACGGGCCCGGTGATTTCTATCGCCTGCACCTGGATGCCTTTCGTGATCAACCTCTTGCAGCAGATTCCGGACGGATGGTCTCGATGGTGTTGTACCTGAATCGGGAGTGGGCTGATGATGATGGTGGTGAACTGCTGATTCATGATCGGAATGCCACGCGGATAATCGCACGGGTCAAGCCGGAAGCCGGGACAGTGGTGGCCTTTCTCAGTGAAAGTGTGCCCCATGAAGTGTTGGCCGCGGCTCGTGATCGCTTCAGCATTGCCGGATGGTTCCGGATGAACGGCTCGACCGGAGCAGTGGTCGATCCGCCCTGTTAAAGCTGCCTGATTCTCCCTGCCTTGACAGCTTTTAGGCATAATGTTTATATCAGCCGATCTATGGGGAGGATGATAACAATGCCAAGAATTACAGGAAAACTCACTCTGCTCGCCACTGCGGTGTCGGCCACTCTGTTCGCCTGCTCACCGCAGGATTCCGTCGACGGCGTGCTGCATCAGACAGTTTCGGCCCAGGCCGGACAGGCATCCGACTCGATTCCTCGGACGCCGGATGGCAAACCCGATTTCAATGGCATCTGGCAGGCCATGGCCAATGCCAATAACAGCGTGGAGCCCGCGCCTCCGAAGGCAGCCCATGCACTGGTTCCCGGTGACTTCGTTCCCGTTCCGGCTCCGGAAGTGGTTGCCATGGGGGCGGTGGGCGCCGTTCCCGCCAGTCAGGGCGTTGTGGTCGGCGGCGAGATTCCCTACAAGGAGGGGGCGCGAGAACGTCAGATCGAGAATCAGGAGAACTGGCTCAGCCGTGATCCGGAAATCAAATGTTATATGCCGGGCGTCCCGCGGGCGACGTACATGCCGCATCCTTTCCAGATTTTCCAGAGTGACAGCGCGTTCTTCATCGCTTACTCATTCGCCGGTGCCGTTCGCAATGTCTATCTGGAGGACCCCGGACCCGCGCCAATCGATTCCTGGATGGGACAGTCCCACGGGTACTGGGAGGGCGATACCTTCGTGGTGGAGGTCACCGGTCTCAATGACCAGACCTGGTATGATCGGGCTGGAAACTACCGCACTGCCAATTCCACGGTGACCGAGCGCTACACGCTGGCGAGCGAGAACGTGATCGAGTATGAGGCCACGATCGAGGATCCGGAGATCTATGAAGAGCCCTGGACCCTGCGGCTGCCGTTGTATCGACGACTTGAAGAGAACTTCGAATTGCCACAGTTCAAGTGCGTCGAGTTTGTGGAGGAGCTGATGTATGGCAGTTTCCGCAAGGGCGAGCCGATCGAGGATATGGGATTGCCGTTCTGAACATGTTGTCGGATTCTGATCTGGATCAAATCCTGAGCGGATCCATGAAATGGACCTGGCGACGCCAGGGTCTTATTGCGAAACACAACACGTCCGGCATGCGCCGGAACGAAGTGGGCGCGGGGTGAATGGCCTGAAGTCGCGTCAATTTCAGGTACAATGAGTCCAATGGCCGGTCAGGCCGGAGGCGACAGTCGATTCAGCTGTCGTTCAGGCCGACTGGCACACACTGAAACACAGATATTCGTACTGATGACGGATACAGATTGCCAAAAGAGGGGTGAAACTACATGAAGATCAAACTGCTTGCCGCTGCCGTTGCCGTTGCCGGGGGCGTATTGGCCATGACTGCCAAAGAGCCAGCTACAGCCCACCACGCATTCTCCGCCGAGTTTGACGCGGATCTGCCGGTGGCCCTGCGTGGTCCGATCACACGAGTGGAGTGGATCAACCCGCACTCCTGGATCCATATCATGCACACCACCGAGGATGGCGAAGAGCAGCCCTGGATGGCTGAAGGTGGTACGCCCAACACGCTGCTGCGTCGTGGCATCACCCGTGATTCCTTGCAGATCGGCACTGATCTGGTGATCACTGGCTACCAGAGCAAGGACCAGCTGTGCACGCCGGCTTGCCGGGCCAATGGTCGGGATGTCACGTTCCCGGATGGTCGCAAGCTGTTCATGGGATCATCCGGCACGGGTGCTCCACAGGACGGGGCTGATCCGAACCAGAACTGATACCGCCTTACGTCCGTATCCGGGTGGACGTCCGAGTACACCGCCCGGTCAAAACGCCTGCCAGTGGCCGTTACGTGCCCGGCAGGCGTTTTTTTTTGCAGGCGGCCGGCGTTATCGAGGTGGGGGAGGTATTGGTGGTCCTGAACAATGACCGGTATCGGTCCTGCGAAAACCACCACCAGGCTATCCGGAAGAGCGCTCGCATGGACGTCGTCGGGTACGGGTTCAATCCTCGCCAGCCTCGAATACCGGACTGATCTCCCGGTCAAAGCGACCACCATCGCGGAAAACTGAACTGCTGACGAAAAAACCGGCGCTGTGGACCCGGAGTGTGAGCGTTTCAAAACCGCGATTCTCCCAGAACCAGCCATGGATTCCGGTGAAAGGGGCCACATACAGGCCCTGCTCACGCGCTGATTCGCCCTGGCCGAAACTTTCATCATAACCCTCCATGCTCATGCCAGGGTCTGCATGCATGTCGTAATAGACCTCGCCGTCGGCCTGCCAGCTGTAGACCATGGCGGTGTCCTCATCCATGACGTATTTGTATTCCACCGACTGGAATGGTTCCAGGATGAACTCGACGTAATCGGTGGAATGCTGCGTGAATTGCTCCAGCACCGGTGAATCATCCCGCGACAGTTCCGTGAGCCCCAACAGGTTTCCCGTGCCCAGTGGGTCGGCACCGAATTCCGCGGGCAGTATCACGGTCAGAAACAGCACGGCCGCCGCGGCCAGTGCGATCAGCGTGGCCCGGATGATACGGATCGGTGATTGTCTGGTCTGTTCTGGTTCCGGGGTGGTCATGGTTCTGTCTCCGCTGATTACTGATGGTTGTCGGCTCAGGTGCTGGTGACCCAGGCGCTGATCTGCCAGGCCATTGCCAGGAAACCGCCGCTCATGATGACCGCATTCGCAGCCAATGCCTGGCGTTGAAAGCCGGGGTACAGCCTCCACAAGCTGAATGCCAGAAGGAGCAGGGCGAGAGCCACCAGCTGGCCGATTTCCACGCCTACATTGAAGCTGATCAGATTGATGATCAGTCCGTTTTCGGACAGGGACAGCTCCTGCAGACTGGAAGCCAGCCCGAAGCCGTGGCACAGGCCGAACGCGAAAACCGCCAACCGGGTATCAGGCCGCAAACGGCCCAGTGATTCCAGCGCGCCCATGTTTTCCAGCGCCTTATAGACGACCGAGAGTCCGATCAGCGTGTCCACCAGGTAGGCATTGATTCGGATGTCGGCCAGTACTCCCAGCAGCAGCGTCAGGCTGTGTCCGGCAGCAAACAGCGTGACGTATTGCACCACGTGCAGAGGGCGATACAGGAAGAAGATCACTCCGGCCAGGAAAAGCAGATGATCATACCCGGTGACCATGTGCTTGGCCCCGAGATAGACGAAAGGGATGATCGCCGCACCATCAGCCCCGAGGACGAAAGCGGAGTCGCCGGCCCCGATTTCATGCGCCAGAGCCAGGGCCGGCAGCGTCAGTATCGAGACCATGAGCCCCGACAGCGCGAGGAATTTTTCAGTCCGTCGGTTCGCCATCAACAAACCGGGACAGTTCTGGATTGTAGGCTTGGTGGCATGCCGTACAGACGCTGTACAGCTGTGCGCCGGCCTGGAAAAGATCTTCCTCATTTCGTTCCTCGGCGGCGGCCATCGCCTGCAGGCCCACATTGCTCATGGCCCGGGAATATGTCACCCAGGCATCATTGTCATAGGCGCGTGAAGGCAGGGCCAGCGCGTTGCCGGCCTCGACGACCATCGCGGCGCTGTACCGGACTTCGTCCCAGCCTTCGTCGGTAGTGGGGTATAGCTCGTAGTATCCTTCATCCACATCATCGATCCAGCCCGCCGAGTCCCACAAGCCGTCGGCAATGGGCTCCAGTACCGTTTCCATGAACTGCAGCATGTCGAGCTCGAGGGTATAGCGGTCCGCGACCACCGCGTGTTCGGCGGTATTGTCGCCCGCGGGATCGCCGCCACACGCGCTCAGTGCCAGCACGATCGGGATGATAGATGCACGTCGATACATACGGGACATGATGAGGAAAATCCTTGTCTGTGGGCGGTCCTGATGCTTGACAGGATAGACATCATACGCTTTGACAGCCTTACTGTTCAACTGTATGTTGACTTGAAAAGACCGATAATAACAACGGGATATCTGATATGAACCGTATCATCTCGCTGCCATTGACCGGGGCTGCCCTGTTGCTTGCGTCTGTTGGCATGGCGCAGGCGTCGGACGACTATGAGCCACCGCGAACGGCACAGGAGCGGCCTGACTTCCAGGGCACCTGGACCAATGCCTCGATTACCACACTGCAACGCCACCCCCGCTATGATGCACTGGTGCTGGCCCCGGATGAACTGGAAGAGGCCACCCGCACCCACCCTCAGAATGTCCGACAGGCCACGGACGATAACCTGCAGTCCGGTGAGTTGCTGGATGGATCGGATCTTGAAATGGGGCGTGGCTACAATGCATTCTGGATAGACCCCGGTTCCAGTTTTGGACGGGTGAAAGGCGAGTACCGCACCTCCTGGATCACGGACCCGGACGACGGGCGTATCCCCTATTCGGAACGGGGCCGCGAGTTGCGGCAGGATTTTCGCCGGAACTGGCGCAGCAATGACGGCCCCGAGGGGCGTTCGCTGGGGGAGCGCTGTCTGATCGGATTCGGTGGGACCGGTGGTCCACCCATGCTCAATGTGCTGTACAACAACAACTACCGTTTTGTGCAGACCCCGGATTACCTGATGATTCTGGTGGAAATGAATCATGATGCGCGCATCATTCCCATCGATGGAGAGCACCGTCCCGAGGCCTGGAAGCCGTGGCTGGGCGATTCGGTAGCCCGATGGGAGGGGGACACGCTGGTAGTCGAGACCCGCAATGTCCATCCCCAGCAGGGGCAGAGCAATCAGGTCGCCCTGTCCGGGGAGGGGCGGGTGATCGAGCGGTTCACGCGATATTCCGATGCACAGATACTCTATGAATTCACCGTCGATGATCCGGTCTACTATGAACGGCCATGGCATGGCGAGATGACATTCAATGCCACGGATGAGCGCATCTACGAATATGCCTGCCACGAAGGCAACTATGGTCTGCCGGGCATCCTCGGAGGGGCCAGGCGGGAAGAAGCGGAATAGGATGGCAGGTCCCTGGTCTGACACAAAACGGAAATCAGAGGTTGAAAACGCAAATGAGAGCAATTATCATTTAGTGGTATCGCAATCGCTTTTCAACTGAAACTGCCAGGGAGTCCCCATGCGCACGATATTATTGTCCGTCATCGGCCTGCTGCTGATGCCGATGGCGTCCGCTGAAGTCAACATCTACTCCGCGCGTCAGGAGAATCTGATCAAGCCGATCCTGGACCGCTTCACCGAGCAGACCGGAATAGAGGTCAATCTGATCACGGCCGGCGCGGACGAGTTGACCCAGCGTCTGGAGCTGGAGGGCCGCAATTCGCCCGCGGACCTGTTGCTCACTGTCGACGTCGGGCGTCTGCACCGCGCCCGGGAGGCCGGGTTGTTGCAGCCGGTGGAGTCCGATGAACTGCAAAGGCAGGTGCCGGAGCAGTATCGCGATCCCGAAGGGTACTGGTACGCGATGTCGCTGCGTTCCCGGATCATCGTCTATCACCCTGACCGGGTGGATCCGGCCAACCTGTCCAGCTATGAGGCACTGGCGGATGAACAGTGGGATGACCGCATCTGCATACGATCGTCCTCGAATATCTATAATCAGTCCCTGGTCGCGTCACTGATCAGCCACAACGGGGTGGAACAGACGGAAGCCTGGGCGGAAGCGCTGGTTGATAACATGGCGCGCGAGCCGCAGGGAGGTGACCGGGATCAGATCAGCGCGGTATATGCCGGTCAGTGTGATCTGGCGGTCGTGAACAGTTATTACCTGGCGGGCATGTTGAATTCACCGGTAGCCGAGCAGCGTGAGATCGCCGAGTCGGTGGAGGTGTTCTGGCCCAATCAGGCTGGCCGGGGTGCGCATATCAATATCAGCGGCGCGGGCCTGTCTCGTTACGCGCCCAACCGCGAAGACGCTGTGCGCCTGATGGAATTCCTGGTCAGCGAGGAAGCACAGACCTGGTATGCCGAGGCCAATAACGAATATCCCATCCGAGAAGACATTCCGGTCAGCGACACGCTGGCGGCCTGGGGTGAGTTCAAGGCAGATGACCTGCAACTTGAGGAGCTGGGTATCCACAATGCCGAGGCCGTGAGATTGATGGACCGCGCTGGATGGCGCTGATTCCCGGCCTGACCATGCCCGGTACGGCCTCACACACCGGTGTGAGCGTATCGGGTACTGTTCAGCTGAGGGATCGATTCACGGTTGCGGGCATCATCATCCTTTGCCTGCTGATTTCCATTCCGGTACTGACCATTGTCTCTTCCCTGGGAAGAGATTCAGACGGGGTCTGGTCCCATCTCTTTGACACACTGCTGTTCGAGTATATCGGCCAATCCCTGATGCTCATGGGTGGGGTCGGTGTCCTGGTGCTTTTTCTGGGCATAGCCCCGGCCTGGCTGGTGACCATGACGAGGTTTCCCGGTAGCCGGGTGCTGGAATGGGCCCTGGTATTGCCGTTGGCCATGCCCGCCTACATCATCGCCTATACCTATACCGGTATGCTTGATATCACCGGTCCGGTCCAGACCTGGATTCGGGACTGGACCGGTCTTGCCTTTGGTGAGTACTGGTTCCCCGATATCCGCTCCATGGGCGGGGCGGTCACCATGCTGGCACTGGTGCTGTATCCGTATGTCTATCTGCTGTCCCGCATGGCATTTCTGGAACAGTCCGTCTGTGTGCTGGAGGTTTCCCGCACGCTTGGTGCTGGACCCGTCGCGGCTTTCCGGCGGATTGCCTTGCCTTTGGCCAGGCCGGCCATTGTTGCCGGTCTGGCGCTGGTTTTGATGGAGACGCTGGCGGATTACGGTACGGTGCAGTATTTCGGGTTGTCCACGTTTACCACCGGCATATTCCGTACCTGGTTTGGTATGGGCAGTCCCACGGCGGCGTCACAGCTTTCCGCGGTGCTGATGATGTTCATACTTTTTCTGGTCGTCACCGAGCAGTGGTCAAGAAACCGTTCGCGCTACTTCCATACCAGCAGTCGCTACAGCCGGCTTCCCCAGGCGCAACTGCGCGGAGGGAAGGCGCTGCTTGCACTGGTGGCCTGCGGTCTGCCCGTGCTGGCCGGCTTCGTCATTCCGGTCATGCAGCTTATGTCCTGGGCTCTGCAGAGCTGGTCGGTCATCGACAGGGGAGACTTCGTGGAGTTGACCGTAAACAGTCTCAGACTTGCCGCCATGGCCGCCGTGATCGTGTTGACGCTGGCTCTGCTGGTGGCCTATCTGAAGCGGTTGCGTCCCGGCATGCTGATGCGCAGCGTCTTCCGTGTCCTCGGTATGGGGTATGCGATACCTGGCACGGTTATCGCGGTCGGTATACTGATTCCATTCGCCGCACTCGATAACGGCGTGGACTCATTCATGCGTGATCGCTTTGACACGTCAACGGGATTGTTACTCAGTGGTACCCTGATTGCCGTGCTGTTTGCCTACGTGGTCCGCTTTCTGCCGGTAGCCATGAACACACTGGACGCCGGTCTGGGGAAGATCAGGCCCACCATGGATGATGCAGGCCGTTCCATGGGTTATTCACCCTGGCAGCTGCTGCGACGGATCCATATACCAATGCTGCGCGGCAGTCTGCTTACGGCATCGCTGCTGGTGTTTGTCGACGTGCTCAAGGAATTGCCGGCAACCCTGATTCTTCGCCCGTTCAATTTCAATACGCTGGCGATCCGGACCTATGAGCTCGCCAATCAGGAAAGACTGGCGGAGGCGGCCGTGTCGGCCCTGATGATCGTGCTGGCTGGAATCATACCTGTTATCATTCTCAGCCTCAGCATTTCAGGATCCCGACCCGGTTATGACAAGCCCTGACATCAAGGCACTCGAGCTCAAGGATGTGGCTGTGGCCATTGAGGGTACGTCCATCGTGGAGCAGATATCGTTCAGCCTGGATACCGGAGGCATTGGTTGCCTGCTGGGCCCTAGCGGTTGTGGCAAGACCACGTTGCTGCGCAGCATCGCCGGGTTTGAGTCGGTCACGGCCGGCGAGATCCACATCGACAGCTGGCTGGTCAGCAGCGCCGGTGTGCGTGTGCCGGTGGAGAAGCGACAGGTCGGGATGGTGTTCCAGGATTTCGCGCTGTTTCCGCATCTGACCGTGCGTGAGAACATCGCGTTCGGGCTGAGCGGGGCGGATCGCCGGCAACGTGACCAGCGCATCGGTGAGCTGGCCGATATGCTGCACATCACCGAGTTGCTGCCGGTCCATCCTCACAAACTGTCCGGCGGACAACAGCAACGTGTGGCCATCGCCAGGGCCATGGCACCGAGACCTCGTATCCTGTTGCTGGACGAGCCGTTCGCGAGTCTGGATGTGGAGTTACGGGAGGAGATCGCGCACGAGATCCGGGATGTGCTGAAGCTGGACCGTATTACAGCGATCCTGGTCACCCACAATCAGCATGAGGCCTTCGCCATGGCCGACGAAATCGGCGTGATGCGAAAGGGTGAGCTGGTGCAATGGGGGACGGCATTCGATCTGTACCATGAACCGGAATCAGCCTATGTCGCCAATTTTGTGGGTGAGGGTGTTTTTCTCCCCGGCACTGTCGAGGACGCGCGCAGCGTCAGCACCGAACTGGGAGTGTTGCAGGGTGATGAATTGCATGGCTACGAGGCAGGCGCCGCCGTCTCGGTGCTGATCAGGCCGGACGATGTCCTGCACGATGACGACAGTCCGTTCACGGCGCGGGTAGTGGAGAAAGCGTTCCGGGGCGCCGAGTTTCTGTACACGCTGGCGCTGGACAGTGGCGCCAGGATTCTGAGCCTTGTCCCAAGTCATCATGCGCATGCCACTGATTCGCAGATCGGCATCCGCGTGGAAATGGATCACCTGGTGATCTTCTCCGATGACGCTGCGCGGATGAACGATGCCTGAGACGGCAATCAGCTCGCGTCGTTGTTTTCTTTCTTGCGGGTATCCACCAGAAAATCCTCCAGTGGGCGTTCCGTCAATCGGCTGATGCGCGAGAATACGAACCAGATGGCCAGCATCAGTACCACCATGCTGGGTAAGGCGATGACCGGATAGCTCAATGCCGTCATGCGTCCCAGCTCCTCACTGTATTCCGTGGTGCCGGGCTGGCTGACCACAATGAGGCGGGCGAGAATATAGTTCAATGCCGACGACAGGAAGAAGGATCCAGCGACGATGGCCGAGGCCTGTGAAAGCCGACGCTCGAAAGTGGCGCGGGTGCCTTTCTGATCGAGCACCGCATAGAGCAGGCGGATGCGGATCAGCTGTGCATTGAGGATGAGCGTTTTTACCAGCGGGTAACGGGTTCTCTGGCTGATCAGTACAGCCACGCCGATCAGGCCCGGAATCGCAGCTTCCTTGATGGCGAGGTATTGCGGGTCGAGTCGCAACAGGCTGATTCCACCGGTCAGTACGACGCTGACCACGCCCAGCACGGAGAAAGGATTGATCTTTCCCGACTGCTTGAGATCCCAAAGACCATACGTGATGGGGAAGGCCAGTGCGATCACAATGCTCCAGGTCGGCCCCAGGCTTTCCGTGTCGGAAAACCGGGTCAGGATGACGACCGGAATGATGATATTGAAGACCAGATTGCCGAGGAATCCGCCCTGTGGCGCAGCAGCTTCTTCCTCAACCCGGGGAAGAGTGTCCGGCGGATCACGGCGGACTTCTGAGGGATCGCGCTCGGTCATTCGGCTCCCGGAAAGAGATGGTAGCTATGGGTGGACTTGAACCACCGACCCCAGCATTATGAATGCTGTGCTCTAACCAACTGAGCTACATAGCCACGACGTGTTTCGGAGGATGCGAATTCTGTCCTTTCCGGGTCCTGTTGTCAAGTGCCGACAGGTCTATACATTGAATCGGAAGTGGATCACGTCGCCGTCCTGCACAATGTACTCCTTGCCTTCCAGCCGCCACCTGCCGGCTTCCTTGGCGCCCTGCTCGCCATTGCCGGCGATGAAGTCGTCATAGCCCACGACTTCGGCCCGGATGAAGCCGCGCTCGAAATCCGTATGGATGACGCCGGCCGCCTGTGGAGCCGTGGCGCCCACCGGGATGGTCCAGGCCCGTACCTCCTTCTCGCCGGCCGTGAAATACGTCTGCAGGCCCAGCAGTCGATATCCCGCGCGGATCACCCGGTCCAGGCCCGGTTCTTCCATGCCCAGCTCCTGCAGGAATTCCTCGCGCTCATCGTCGGCCAGCTCGACGATCTCTGCCTCCAACTTGTTGCAGACTGGAACCAGTACGGCGCCCTCCGCCTCACAGACGGCGGCCACCTCGTCAAGCATGGGATTGTTCTCGAACCCGTCTTCATCGACGTTGGCGATGTACATGGTCGGCTTGGCCGTGAGCAGATGGAAGCCATACAGGTCACTGCGTTGCTGCTCGTCCAGCGTCATGCTGCGCGCAGGGTGGCCTGCGTCCAGATGATCGCGTAGCTGCTCGCAGAGTGCCAGTTGTCGGACTGCATCCTTGTCACCGCTCTTGGCCACCCGGGACAGCCGGTTGATGCTTTTCTCGATGGTCTCGAGGTCCGCTAGCGCCAGTTCGGTGTTGATGGTCTCGATATCGGCCGTGGGACTGATCTGGTCGGCCACGTGCATGATGTTGTCGTCCGTAAAACAGCGGACCACGTGCGCGATGGCATCGGTTTCACGAATGTTGGCCAGGAACTGGTTCCCCAGGCCTTCGCCTTTCGATGCGCCGGCAACGAGTCCGGCAATGTCAACGAACTCCATGGTTGTCGGCAGGGTCTTCTGTGGCTTCACGATATCGGTCAGCGCATCCAGCCGGGGGTCGGGCATCGGCACGATACCGGAATTGGGCTCGATGGTGCAGAACGGAAAATTCTCCGCGGCGATGCCCGCCTTGGTCAGGGCATTGAACAGTGTGGACTTGCCTACGTTGGGCAGCCCTACAATACCGCATTTGAATCCCATATCGTGTCCTCAGTCTGTCTGTCTGGTGTGCATGTCACGCATCACGGTCTGCCATTGTCCGCTGACAGCGCTGGGCGTGACCCGCACGGCTTCGTTGATGGTTGCACGGATCACCTGGCTTTCGCTGCGCGAGGGTTCGGTCAGCACGTAGTGGGCCACCATGGACTTTTGTCCGGGGGGGCCCCCGCCGATCCGCCGACGATAGAAGTCACGCTGTCCGCCCAGCGCCTGGATGATGTCGCGGATACCATTGTGACCTCCGTGACCGCCGCCGAAGCGGAAACGTGTCGTTCCGGCCGGATAATCGATCTCGTCGTAGGCGACCAGCAGGTTCTCCGGTTCGATATTGAAATAGCGACACACGGCGCCCACGGACTGGCCGCTGCGATTCATGAATGTGGTCGGAAAGAGCAGTCGTACGTCATTGCCGTCAATGTTGACTCTGGCCATCTCGCCGGCAAAGCGGGATTCCGGGCGCCACTCGCCATGCCAGGCACGGCATACCGCATCGACATACCATTGACCGGTATTATGGCGATGTCCCTGGTATTTCGGGCCGGGGTTGCCGAGTCCGACAATGAGTTTGACGGGATATTCCTGCATGATGGGGGGTACCGGTCGGGACAGGCGCGGTCCACCGAAACCGATGGGGCCGCGCCATCACCGTGATGACAATCAGTCGTTCGACTTGTCTTCTTCCTTGCTCTCTGCCTTCTCTTTCTCGCGTGCCTCGGCTTCCTTTTCGTCGTCCTCGTCTGCTTCGACCCCGCCGCGTGGCGGACGGACAGTCACGATGGCATGATCGGCGTCTTCGCTGTGCATCAGGTCCACGCTGGTGACTCCGGCCGGCAGTGAGATCTCGGAAATATGGATGAGTTCACCCACGTCGAGGTCCGCCAGATCGATTTCCAGATACTCCGGCAGGTTCTTGGGAAGACATTCCACTTCCAGTTCGGTCATGTTCTTGATGATGCTGCCGCCACCCAGTTTGACACCCTTGCACTTGTCCTCGTTGAGGAAGTGCAGCGGTACGCGTACATGGATGGCCTGCTTCGCGCTGACACGCTGGAAGTCCGCATGCATCAGGAAGGGCCGCGACGGATGACGTTGCAGGTCCTTGATGACCACCTGTTCCTTCTTGCCGTCGATGTGCAGGGTGATGACATGAGAGAAGAAAGCCTCGTTCTCGATGGCCTTGCTCAGCTCTCGGTGCGAGATGGTGATGGACTGCGGCTTCTTTTTGCCCCCGTACACAATGGCGGGGATCTCCCCGGCCAGGCGACGCAGGCGGCGGCTCGCACCTTTGCCCTGATCGGCTCTGGCCTTTGCATTCAGATCAAATTCGTTGGACATACTGTTTTCTCCAGTTGATGGTCTTCCCGTGGGCGGTTCGCGACCAAACCGCTTGACGGTGCTGTTGTCCACGGTCATGCCGACCGTGTCGTTGACTACCGGCGGTGGCCGGTATCCATGGCGCCTGTCAGGTATTGTCAAACATGGCGCTGATGGACTCTTCGTTGCTGACCCGCCGTATGGACTCGGCCAGCAGTTTTGCCATACTCAGTGTGCGTATCTTGCCGATTTTCGCGGCTTCGGCGGATAGCGGGATCGTGTCCGTGACCACCAGGGAATCCAGTGCAGAGCCGCTGATGTTCTCCAGAGCCTTGCCGGACAGGACCGGATGGGTGCAGTAGGCCATCACCTCTCGTGCACCGTGCTCCTTCAATGCAGCCGCTGCCTTGCAGAGCGTACCGGCCGTGTCGACCATATCATCCACGATAAGACAGCTGCGGTTATTGACCTCGCCGATGATGTGCATGATCTGGGCTTCGTTGGCCTGCGGCCGGCGCTTGTCGATGATGGCCAGATCCACATTGAGTTGCTTGGCGATGGCCCGGGCTCTCACGACGCCGCCGATATCCGGGGATACCACGGTGAGATTGGTGTAATTCTGGCGGATGATATCATCTGTCAACACCGGAGAGCCGTAGACATTGTCCACGGGAATGTTGAAAAAGCCCTGTATCTGCTCTGCATGCAGATCCACTGTCAGTACACGGTTGATGCCCACGGCGGATATCATGTCCGCCACCACTTTGGCACTGATGGCGACACGCGCGGATCGTACGCGACGATCCTGTCGGGCGTAGCCGAAGTAGGGGATGACGGCAGTGACGCGATTGGCCGAGGCGCGGTGCATGGCATCGGCCGTCAGCAACAGTTCCATCAGACTGTCATTGGTGGGAGCGCAGGTCGGCTGGATGATGAAGACGTCCTTGCCGCGGACATTCTCCTGGATCTCGACCGCGACTTCTCCATCACTGAATTTTCCGATATCGGCCTGGCCTACCGGTATGCCGATATGACGCGCGATATTTTCCGCCAGCACGGGATTGGCGTTACCCGTGAAGACCATCAGATTGTTTGCCATGGGATCCTTACCTTCGGAATGCCGGGCACCGGCCGCGGGCGCCTGCTTGCAATAGGGTCTGTTCTGTAACTTGTTGATGGCTGAGCCCATCCGAATCAGTGGTTGTCTGAGCCGGCGTCCGCAAGGAGAATTCGGGGGCGCAGGACGCAAACACCGGCCGCCCAGCGAGTGCTGCACGGCCGGTGTTCATCGGTTTGGCTGGGGTGGCTGGATTCGAACCAACGCATGCAAGGATCAAAACCTTGTGCCTTACCACTTGGCGACACCCCATTCGAGACGCGCATTATACGCTATTGTGTCTGGCTTTGCAGCCCCTTCAGCAGATCCGGTACCGGAGAACGGTCCAGGCCTCTGGCCACAAAGCCTGTCAGTCCATCAGTACGTCCGAGCACCTCATGGAGGGCCAGTTCCGCGCGGTACTGATCGGAAAAGGCCGCGAATACGCTTGAACCGGTTCCGGTCAGGCGCGAACTGGCGTACTGACCCAGCTCCGTCAGGGCGTTCTCTACCTCCGGAAACAACTGTCGGACCAGATTTTCACAGTCATTCCGGGAGTGCCCTGCCAGAAAGTCGGTCATTCTGATCGCTGATCCGTTTCTTGTCAATTCCCGGTGCGAAAAAATCGCGGCGGTCGAAACATGACAGGCCGGCGTCAGTACGGTGTACCAGCGCCGGGGCAAAGTCACCGGTTCCAGCTTCTCTCCCACTCCAGTGGCCCAGGCGCTGTGCCCGTAAACGAATACGGGAACGTCGGCGCCGAGCTGGAGTCCCATGGCAGCCAGCTCTCCGACAGGCAGATGCAGATGCCACAGCTGGTTCAGTGCCAGCAATGTGGTGGCGGCATCCGAGCTGCCTCCGCCCAGTCCGGCGCCCGCCGGCAGGTATTTCTGGAGCGTGATCCGCACACCGGGGGGGGCGGACGCCTGTATCCGGGACTGGATCAGGCGGGCGGCGCGAACCACCAGGTTGTCGGGGCCCTCTAGGTCGCTGTCCCCGCACTCGAGCCGGATACGTCCATCAACGGTGGTGTCGAAATGCAGGCGATCACCGCGGTCCAGGATATGGAATAGCGTCTGTAGTTCATGATAACCATCCGGGCGACGGCCGGTGATATGGAGAAAAAGGTTGAGCTTGGCGGGCGCGGGAAGGGTGATCGAGCGTGCCGGGGTGGTCATCCGTCATGCTCCGTGTCCCAGGTCATGCGGACCAGGTCCACCTGTAGAGGCGGTTTCTCGATACGGATCCGGGCGGGCAGTGTCTCGGGCTGGTGTTCGTTATAGCCAAGGTACTGGATGCGCCACCCGGATTGATGCAGCTCCACCAGCTGGTTTTTTTCGCCAAAACGGGTCTCGGCCGGCAGATCCGGCACCGGTATACCCTTGAGCCAGTAGTCCAGTCGGGACACCGGCAGTTCGTAACCCAGTTCCCGATAGACCAGTTCCTCGGGCGTTTCCGTGATGATCGGTTCTTCGCCGCGTTGACTGATGATCACCTGACCGGGTTCACCGATGATTTCCGTGGCGCCGGCATTGAAAGCCCCCCACAGATTGATCCGGTACCCGTCGTCCTGTTGTTGCCACCGGATTCTTGACGAGTGGGATTCCTCGTCATCGCTGACCCGGATGCTGCCTATGAAGCTCCAGGTCCGCAGCGATTCCAGCACCGCGCGACGCTGCTCCCATTCCGGATTGACCGGTGGGGCGATGCCGGCAGGGGTCCGGCAGCCGGCGAGGGTCACCAGCAGCAGTGCCGCGATGCATGCTGCCGTGCGCCTGCAGGGGGCAGGTGTGCTCTGATTGTACACAGTCTCTCTAGCGGGCCAGGCGGTCCATGGCATCATTGACATACTCGCTGTCCGGCTCCTGTTCCAGTGCTTCCCGCCAGATGGTCATGGCGCGCTCGCGTTCTCCCCGGGTCCAGAGGGCCTCACCCAGGTGGGCTGCCACTTCGTGATTCGGGAAAGCGGCGTAGGCACGCTCCAGGTTGTGCACCGCGTCATCCAGCTGCCCCAGCTTGAATTGAACCCAGCCCAGGCTGTCGAGGATGGCCGGGTCATCCGGCTGCTGGGCCAATGCCTGTTCAATCAGGTCGAGCGCTTCCTCGTACCGGTCGGTACGGACAGTCAGTGAGTACCCCAGATGATTGAGTGCTCTTGCATTCTCTGGCTCCTGCTCCAGAATCCTGCGCAGATCGCGGTGGATGGCGCTCTGATTATCGCGTTGCTCGTTCAGCGTGACGCGGGCGAACAGCAGGTCCACGTTGTCGGGAAACTGCGTCAGGGCTTCATCCAGCAGTTCGGCTGCCCGTTCCCGTTGACCGGCGCCCAACAGGGTTTCCGCCTCCATTGTCCGGATCAGTGCGGTCAGGTCGGGATGGCGCTCGCTGACCTGGTCCGACCATTCTCTGGCCTCGTCGTACTGGCTGCGGTTGATCAACAGGGCAAGGGCGCGGCGTTGCGCCGCCACATAGGCGCCGGACCGTCGCTCCACGCCGGAATACCATTGCAGTGCCTGCTCGGGCGCCCGATTGCGTTCTGCAATCATGCCCAGGTAATACAGTGCCTCGTTGCGCCTGTGATTGGCACTGGCAAGCGCTTCGAGCTGGGCGGCCGCTTCCCGGTCGGCCCCCAGTTCCACGTTCAGCATGGCCAGGGAGAACAGGCTTTCCAGGTCACCCGGCGCGCGTCGTAGCAGTTGATTGAACTGGTCGCGGGCGGCACGGAGTTCGCCAGTCCGCATCAGTAGCTGTGCAAGATTGTAACGCAGCAGGCGATGGCCCGGATGGCGATCCACGCCGCGCTGCAGCAGGGTCAACGCCTCCGTGCGCTGATCGATATTCTGCAGCAGCTGCGCCTGCACGATGATCCATCTGGGGGTCTCCCCGAATCGATCAAGTGCTTCATCCAGCACCGTCCGGGCCTGCTCCCTGTCACCGGCATAATCAAGCTGCTGAGCCAGGGCGTAGTACAGGGAGGGCTCGTCCGGGAACCGCTCGCGCATCTGTGCCAGGCGTTCGCGTATCTGTTGGCGCGTGGTGGCATCGACTTCAGTGGAGCGCGCGGATACGGCGGTGAAATCCGCATCGCCGCCCATTTCCAGAACGGCCTCCATGTCGCGCATGGCGGCCAGTGGTTCGCCCCGTTGCAGCCGGTGGTAGCTGCGCATCAGTCGGGCTTCCTCCTCGTCCGGTGCCAGGTCGATCCAGCGGTCGGTGAGTGTCAGGGTCGCTTCGACATCGCCGACCGCCGCATTATATTCGGCGGCCCTGCGGATGATGCCCAGATCTCCGGTATCCAGAGCCAGGTGATAGTAGCGCTCTGCCGCCTCTTCCAGCCGACCACGCTGGCCACCGAGCTCCCCGAGAATCATCGCGGTGAGCTGTTCTCTGGTGAAATTGCCGTATTGTTGTGGTTCCGGGGCTTCGTCGACCTCGGCGGGGGTGCCGATTTCCGTCGTGTCGACCGTGAGATTTTCGGACGATGCCGTCTGTGTTTCCGTCGATACGGGGTCTGGCAGCGTGGGGCCGCTGGCACAGGCAGTCAGCCAGGTACTCAACAGGCTGGCCCGCATGATCTGTGTAAGGGTGCTGCTATAGGTCATTTCAATCCGGCGTCAGTCACACCGGGGCCGTTCCCGGTGGTGGTCCTCGATTGTAGCAGGATTAGCCCGGCACTACACAGCAGACCGGTCTCGGCGCATAATGGGTTCAGTGTCCGGGATTGCATCGATGCAGCAAGCAGGGCCGATTTCCGGTAAGATAGCGCATTTTCTCTGGTCAGCAGGTGCGTATGGCGCTGGTTCTTCTGGGTATCAATCACAATACCGCCAATGTGGCGTTGCGTGAGCGGGTGGCTTTTCCGCCGGAGAAAATGGCCGGGGCCATGCAGGGTGTCACCGCGCTGGAGAATGTCACCGAGGCTGTCATCGTATCCACCTGCAATCGTACCGAGCTGTACGTGGATGTCGACCTGGGTGAGCCCGCGGCTGATACCGGTGAGGGACAGGTCGATGATGCTGTGCAGGAGGTCGAGCAGCAGCGCCTGCTGCGGTGGATGGCCCGTTATCATGGCATAGATCCCGGCGAGCTGGGCGACAGCAGTTACATTTTCTGGCGCGAGGACGTGATCCGTCATCTGATGCGGGTGGCCTGCGGTCTCGATTCCATGGTGCTGGGAGAGCCGCAGATTCTGGGCCAGATCAAATCCGCCTACGCGGTGGCCACCGAGCTGGAGTCCGCCGGCCCACAGCTGGGGCGGGCTTTCCAGGATGCCTTCTCGATCGCGAAACAGGTGCGCACGGATACCGCCATCGGGGAAAACCCGGTATCGGTGGCCTATGCGGCGGTGACTCTGGCCGAGCAGATATTTTCGGATCTGGGCAGTCTCAGTGCGTTATTGATCGGCGCCGGGCACACCATTGAACTGGTGGCGAGGCATTTGCGCGACAAGGGCGTCAGGCAGATCGTGGTGGCCAATCGTACATTGGAGAACGCGGTGCGCCTGGGGTCACGCTTCGATGGGGAAGGAGTTTTGCTGTCCGACATCCCCGAGCGTTTGAAAACGGCCGATATCGTGGTTTCATCCACCAACAGTCAGTTGCCGCTGCTGGGAAAAGGCGCTGTGGAGCAGGCCATACGCAAGCGCCGTCACAAGCCCATGTTGCTGGTGGACCTGGCGGTGCCACGTGATATCGAGCCGGAAGTGGGGCAGATTGCCGATGCCTATCTGTACAGCGTGGATGATATCCGCGATGTCATCGAGGATGGAGTCAAGAGCCGACACGAGGCGGCGCAACAGGCCGCTTCCATCATCGAACGGGGGGTTGAGGATTACATCCGCCATGTCCGTTCTCTCAACGCGATCGCCACATTGCGTTCATTCCGGGGCAACGCCGAATCGATCCGCGAACAGGAGCTGGAAAAAGCCCGCCGCGCCCTGGAAAACGGCAAGCCGGCTGTCGATGTGCTGGAGGCGATGTCCCGCGGTATCACCAACAAGTTGCTGCATGCCCCCAGTGTCAGAATGAAGCAGGCCAGCGCCGAGGGGCGCGACGACCTTATGCGTCTGACCCGGGAGCTGTTTGGCCTTGACGCCATTTCCGGGGAACGGGGGGAACAGTGATGAAGGCTTCCATCGTTGGCAAGCTGGAAGCTTTGGCGGAGCGCCACGAGGAGCTGTCGGCTCTGCTCAGTGATTCGGAGATCATCGGCGACCAGCAACAGTTCCGCCCGTTGTCCCGGGAATACGCCGAGTTGGAGCCGGTGGTGACCGCGTTCGCGAGCTATCGGGAGGGCCTGGCGCAGTTGGCCGGGGCCCGTGAGCTGGTGGCCGATTCGGATGGTGACATGCGCGCCATGGCCGAAGAAGAAGTGCGGCGATTGGAGCAGCAGTTGACGGCACTGGAAACCGAGCTGCAGTGGCTGCTGATTCCGAAGGACGAAAATGATGATTGTGACGTGTTTCTGGAGATCCGGGCCGGCACCGGCGGCGATGAAGCGGCCCTGTTCGCTGGTGACCTGCTGCGCATGTATCTGCGCTATTCGGAATCACTGGGCTGGAATGTCGAGCTGCTCAACGAGCGTCCCGGTGAGCATGGGGGCTACAAGGAAGTGATCGCGCGAGTGAGTGGCAAGCAGGTCTATGGCCGACTGAAATTCGAGTCCGGAGCCCATCGGGTCCAGCGGGTACCGGAGACCGAGGCACAGGGGCGGATCCACACCTCGGCCTGCACGGTGGCCGTGTTGCCCGTGCCGGACGAGCAGCAGGCCGTCGAGATCAACAAGGCCGATCTGCGCGTCGATACCTTTCGTGCCAGCGGGGCCGGTGGCCAGCACGTCAACAAGACCGATTCGGCCATACGGATCACCCATATTCCCACCGGCCTGGTGGTGGAATGTCAGGAAGAGCGTTCACAGCACAAGAATCGGGCGCGCGCGATGTCCCTTTTGCAGGCCCGTCTCGATGACCGCCGCAGACAGTCAGCGGAACAGGAGCAGACCGATGCGCGTCGGCGGCTGGTCGGCAGCGGTGACCGTTCCGAGCGTATCCGTACATACAACTTTCCGCAGGGGAGGGTCACGGACCACCGCATCAATCTGACCCTCTATCGGCTGGAAGAGGTACTGACGGGTGACATGGATGCGGTGATCGAGCCATTGATCCATGAATATCAGGCCGATCTGTTGGCCGAACTGGCCGCCTGAATACGATGATGACACCAGACAGGCCGGATATCCGCCAGACGCTGGAGTGGGCCGCGCAGCGGTTGTCGACATTGCCCGATCCGCGTCGCGAAGCCGAATGGCTGCTGATGGACACGCTGTCCCGCTCGCGTGCCTGGCTGTTCAGTCATTCCGGTGACTATCCGGGGCCGAAGTCGTATCAGCAGTTCCGGGACCGTGTTATGCGCCGCGCGGCCGGGGAGCCCTTGGCCTATATTCTGGGGCATTGCCAGTTCCGGGCCTTGACGCTCCATGTAACACAGCACGTTCTGATTCCCCGCCCGGAGACCGAATGGCTGGTCGATGCCGTGCTGAAAAAGTTGTCGGTGGACGGGATGTCAGTGGTGGATCTGGGCACCGGCAGTGGGGCCATTGCCCTGTCCCTGGCGCGGGAACGACCCGCCTGGCAGGTATTCGCCACCGACATCAGTACGGAGGCGCTGGGCGTGGCCAGACACAATGCCCGGGAGGCCGGACTGGAGCGCGTGCAGTTTGTCGCGGGGGACTGGTTCGATGCATTGCCGCGAGGTCGGCGGTTTCACGCCGTGATCAGCAATCCGCCCTATGTCGCGGCGGGCTCGCCAGTGCTTGATTCATCGGTGGCGCGACATGAGCCCCCACTGGCGCTGTATGCGGAGGAGCAGGGGCTGGCCGCGTTGCAACGGTTGATTGCCGGGGCCGCGGAGTGGTTGTGGCAGGACGGTTGGCTGGTGCTGGAGCACGGATTCGATCAGGGGGCTGCCGTCCGTCGGGTCATGGAAGAGAGTGGGTACCAGGACATTCAAACGCATCGTGATCTGGGTGGACTGGAGCGTTTCACGATGGCCCGTTGGCGAGGAGGTTCTCTTGCGTGACGAACAGTTGCTGCGTTACGGCAGGCAGATCATGCTGCCGGCTCTGGATGTGGCGGGGCAGCAGAAACTGCTGGATGCCCGTGTGTTGATTGTCGGTATGGGCGGACTGGGCAGTCCCGTGGCCTTGTATCTGGCCGCCGCTGGTGTGGGACAGCTGGTTCTGGCGGACCATGATCGGGTGGAGCTGAGCAATCTGCAGCGACAAATACTTCACGGTCATGCTGATCTGGGGCGACTGAAGGTGGAATCGGCGCGTGACCGGATCGCGGCGCTGAATGAGGACATCATCGTGGAAACCGTCCAGCAGCCTCTGGAGGACGAAAGCCTTGATCGACTGCTGTCCCTCGGGTGTGACGGGTCGGGGCAGGCCATCGATCTGGTCGTTGATGGCTGTGATAATTTTGCCACGCGTTTCGCGGTCAACCGTGCCTGCGTCCGCCACGGTGTGCCACTGGTTTCCGGTGCTGCCATTCGCATGGAGGGTCAGGTGGCCGTGTTCGATCCGCGTCAGCCGGACAGCCCATGCTACCAATGCCTGTACGGTGGCGGGGACGATCGCGATGCCAGCTGCGCCAGTAATGGCGTCATGGCGCCGCTGGTCGGGATCATCGGATCGGTGCAGGCGATGGAAGCGGTCAAACTGTTGGCGGGAATGGGTGAGTCCCTGGCCGGTCGACTGCTCCTGCTCGACGCCATGAGCATGCGTTGGCGGGAGTTGCGCCTGCGCCGCGATCCCGCCTGCCCGGTCTGCGGTGCGTGAAGTTGATGTGATCCGGGTGTAGCGATATGATGCCTGCGGCCTTCCACAGAGACTGATCATGCAAACCGACAAGAACACGGATATGTCAGAGTCACAGAAAGTCGCTTTTTCCACATTGAACCTGGTGGAACCCCTGCAGAAAGCGATCCGCGATCTGGGGTTCGAGTACTGTACCCCGATCCAGGCCCTGAGCCTGAAATATACACTGCGCGGGTTCGATGTCACCGGTCGGGCACAGACCGGCACGGGCAAGACAGCCGCATTCCTGATCACCCTGATCGATGACATGATGCGCAATCCGCAGCAAGGGGAGCGTTTTCTGGGCGAGCCGCGGGCACTGGTGATCGCGCCGACGCGGGAACTGGCCATTCAGATCGGCAATGATTCGCGGGATCTGTGCAAGTACACTGATCTGCATACCGTGACGCTGGTCGGTGGGGAAGATTACAAGAAGCAGGAAAAGGCGCTGGATCGGGCTCCGGTGGATATTGTCGTGGCCACGCCGGGACGGCTGCTGGACTTCGTTCAGGATGACAAACTGTACCTGGGGCTGCTGGAGCAAATGGTCATCGATGAGGCCGATCGCATGCTCGACATGGGATTCATTCCCCAGGTGCGTCGAATCATCGGCCGGGCCCCGGACAAGGAGTGTCGGCAGACCCTGCTGTTCAGTGCGACTTTCACTCCGGAGATCATGGACCTGGCCAAACGCTGGGCGCTGGATCCGATCGCCATCGAGGTGGAGCCGGAGAAAGTGGCCACCGATTCGGTCGAGCAGATCGTCTATCTGGTCACCACCGACGACAAGTACAAACTGCTGTACAACCTGATCCGTCAGAAAGGCGCCGACAAGATCATCGTGTTCAGCAATCGACGTGACCAGGTGCGCAAGCTGGCCGACAACCTGCATCGCAATGGCATCGAGTGCGGCATGTTGTCAGGGGAAGTCGCGCAGAACAAACGGGTACAGACGCTGGAGGCATTCCGTGAAGGCAAGCTGCAGGTGCTGGTGGCCACCGACGTGGCCGGCCGTGGTCTGCATATTGACAGCGTCTCGCATGTGATCAACTACACACTGCCGGAAGAGTCCGATGATTATGTGCATCGGATTGGCCGCACCGGACGTGGCGGAGAAGTGGGCACATCGGTGAGCTTCGCCTGCGAGGAAGATTCCTTTCTGCTGCCCGATATCGAGAAGACGCTGGGTCAGAAACTGCCCTGCGTGCGCCCGGACGATGCGCTGCTGGAGGAGCCGCCCGCATTCAGTCGTCCGTCGCGTTTCAAGGCGGCGCCCCGCAGCGGTGGTCGCCAGGGCGGAGGCGGCCGCTCCCGGGCCGCCGCTTCAAGACCGCGACGGCGCTGACCCGCTCAGGTCACGCTGATTCCCTCGCCGCGCGTGGCGCCAGCCTCTTCCAGGGCTGCGATGTATGGGCCTGCCCGGCGATGCTGGCTGACATGGTCCAGGAAGGTGCTGCCGTCCTCCAGCCTGGCATTGACGTCGAATCCCGCCTCCACGAACATCGGCACGAAGCGTTGGAAAAACTCCGGCACCATCGCCCGGTATGCCTTCAGCAGAATGTGGTAGTCAGCCGGGACGTCGCCTGGAGGCTGCAATGAAAGAAAGTCGCGAAGCCGCCCGTCATCCCAGTTCTCGTTACGGGTGGCGGGCTGGATCCGGTCTTTTCCCGATTTTTTCTCTTCAGTTGCCATGATGGTGATCCGTATCCTCTGGTACTGTGGATTCGCGATGGCGTGGGGCGCTCAGCCCTGCAGTTTTTTCCGCAGCCACTCGTTCAGTTGGGCCGGATTGGCCTTGCCTTTCGATGCTTTCATGGCCTGACCGACAAAGAACCCGAAGACTTTCTCCTTGCCATTCCGGTACTGTTGTACCTGCTCCGGATTGGCGGCGATCACCTCGTCAACCAGCTTTTCGATGGCTGCGGTATCGGTGACCTGCTTGAGTCCCTTCTCCTCGATGATGATATCGACTTCGCCCCCGTCTTCGATCAGGATCTCGAAAACCTGCTTGGCGATCTTGCCGGAAATCGTGCTGTCGATGATGCGTCCGATCAGGTCGCCCAGTTGCTCTGGAGTGACCGGTGAGTCGGCAATGGAAGCATCGCGCTTGTTGAGAACGCCCGTCAGGTCCACACTCACCCAGTTGGCGGCCAGCTTGGCATCTCCGCAGCGCTCCACCACGGCCTCGAAGAATTCAGCCAGTTCTCGTTCGCTGACCAGTACGCCGGCATCATAATCGCTGAGGCCGTACTGGTTGACAAAGCGCACCCGTTTCTCGTCCGGCAGCTCCGGCAGTGTCTCGCGAATGGTCTCGATGTATGCCTCGTCGATGACCACCGGCAGCAGATCCGGCTCCGGGAAATAGCGATAGTCGTTGGCCACTTCCTTGCTGCGCATGGGGCGGGTCTCGTCCAGGTCGGAGTCGTACAGCCGGGTTTCCTGCACCACGCGCCCGCCGTCCTCTATCAGTTCGATCTGGCGCTCCACCTCGTGATTGATGGCTTTCTCCACGAACCGGAACGAGTTGACATTCTTGATTTCCGCCCGGGTACCGAATGCCGTTTCGCCCTTGCGCCGCACGGAGACATTGGCGTCGCAGCGCATCGAGCCCTGCGACATGTCGCCGTCGGAGATGCCCAGGTAGCGGACAATGGCATGCAGCTTCTTCAGGTAGGCGACGGCCTCCCTGGCGCTGCGCAGGTCCGGCTCGGAAACGATCTCCAGCAGCGGTGTGCCGGCGCGGTTCAGGTCGATGCCGGTGTAGCCGTGGTAGTCCTCGTGTAATGACTTGCCGGCGTCCTCTTCCATATGGGCGCGAGTGATGCCGATGATCTTCTCGCTACCGTCCTCCAGGACAATGCTCAGTTCCCCCTTGCCCACGGTCGGGTGGTCCAGCTGGCTCACCTGGTAGCCTTTCGGCAGATCCGGATAGAAATAGTTCTTGCGATCGAAGACAGAGCGCCGACCGATTTCCGCGTTGACGGCCAGACCGAAGCGTACGGCCATCTTCAGGGCTTCCTCGTTGAGTACAGGGAGGGTGCCGGGAAGCGCCAGGTCATACAGGTTAGCCTGAGTATTGGGCGCGGCGCCGAAATTCGTACTGCTGCCGGAGAACAGCTTGCTGTTGGTGGCCAGTTGCACATGCACTTCCAGGCCGATGACGGTTTCCCAGCTCATGACAGTCCTCCCGGTCGTTGTGTATGCCAGTCCGTGTTGCGCTGGAATTGATGGGCCACATTCAGGATGCGACCCTCGGCCAGATCGCCACCGACGATCTGCAGGCCGGTGGGAAGGCCATCGCTGAAGCCGGCGGGAATGGAGATGCCGGGCAGGCCGGCCAGGTTGACGGCGATCGTGTAGATGTCCTCCAGGTACATGGTCACCGGATCATCGTTCTTCTCGCCGATGCCAAAGGCGGTATGCGGACTGGTTGGCCCGATGATGACGTCCACCGTCTGCAGGGCGTTGTCGAAATCCTGTTTGATCAGGCGCCGGATCTTCTGGGCTTTCTTGTAATAGGCGTCATAGAACCCGGCCGACAGGGCATAGGTGCCGACCATGATGCGGCGCTTGACCTCTTCGCCGAAACCTTCGCTGCGGCTGCGTTTGTACATGTCCTCCAGGTCCACCGGATCCTGACAGCGGTAACCGTAGCGCACGCCGTCGTAGCGTGACAGATTGGCGGATGCTTCCGCCGGGGCCACCACATAGTAGGCCGGCACGGACAGGTGGTTGTGCGGCAGGTCGATGTCGACCAGCGTGGCGCCAAGTGATTCGAAGACCTTCAGTGCGTCCTGCAGGTTCTTCTCCACTCCGGCCGTCAGGCCCTCGGTGAAATGCTGGCGTGGCACGCCGATGCGCAGGCCATCCAGTGACTCATCCAGTGGCCTGGTGAAGTCTTCCTCTGGCAATGCCAGGCAGGTGGAGTCCTTTGGATCGCCGCCGGCCATGACGTTCATCATCAGCGCGGCATCCTCGGCGCTCTTGCAGATGGGGCCAGCCTGGTCCAGGCTGGAGGCGAAGGCGATCATGCCCCAGCGCGATACCCGACCATAGCCGGGTTTGAAACCGGTGACTCCACAGAAAGCGGCGGGTTGGCGGATGGATCCGCCGGTGTCGGTGCCGGTGGCCATGGCGCAAAGGTCGGCCGCGACCGCGGCGGCCGAACCGCCGGACGAGCCGCCCGGCACGCGCGCTGTGTCCCAGGGGTTGCGTACCGGACCGAAATGGCTGGTTTCATTGGATGACCCCATGGCGAACTCGTCCATGTTGGTTTTGCCCAACATGACCGCGCCGGCCCGGGAAAACCGTTCCACCACGGTGGCGTCATAGGGAGAAGTGAAATTGCCGAGCATTTTCGAACCGCAGGTGGTCAGGACGTCCCGGGTACAGAAGATGTCCTTGTGGGCCAGGGGGATGCCGGTCAGTGGGGTAGCTTCTCCGGCGGCGCGGCGGCGGTCGGCGACCCGGGCCTGCTCCAGTGCCCGGTCTTCCGTGACCGTGATGAAAGCGTTCAGGTCCGTATTCAGGGTGCTGATCCGTTTGAGATACTCGCTGGTCAGTTCCTCGCTGGAGACAGTGCCAGCGGCCAGCGCGGCTGACAGTTCAGCAGCGGTCTTGTTCAACATGAGTCAAAGCCTTGCGTGGGATTTCGGTTCATTCGATAACGCGGGGTACCAGGAAAAGGCCGTCCTGGACGGCCGGGGCCAGTGTCTGCAGGCGGTCACGCTGGTCCGTCTCCGTGACCTGGTCCGGCCGCAGGGGCTGGATGGCATCGAACGGGTGCGCCAGTGGCTCCACCTGGTCCGTGTCGATATCCTGCATCTGATCGATCAATGCCAGGATATCGGAGATCCTTCGGGTGACGTCCCGATTGTCATCCTCGCTGAGGCGAAGACGCGCCAGATGCGCGATATTACTCACTTCTTCATTGTCCAAAGCCATTCGCGGGCTCCCGGTTTCTGATAGGATGAATTTGCCACTTGCCCAAATTCAAGCGCGTTGTTAGAGTGCATATCTATTTGCTGGAGAAGCCGAGATTATACGGGATTATGATCGGTTTTGGGCAACAATCCGCAGGGAATCCAGGCGCTTTCCGAGTACCACGTTTCCAGTTGGTTTTACGCCGGGTGAAGTAACTTTCCGGTTTCCGGGCCCGAGTACCGTCATCCGGGCCTGTCCGCCGTCGGCACCGCGTCATCCAGCCAGCATCAGTCGCGCATCGGGCGCAGCATGAACAGTCGAGGTTGAGTAGTCAATGTTCAAAAAAATAAGGGGTATGTTCTCCAATGATCTCTCCATTGATCTGGGAACAGCCAATACCCTGATCTATGTGCGTGGCGAGGGAATCGTGCTGAATGAACCTTCCGTGGTCGCCATCCGTAATCATAATGGCCAGAAGACCGTGACCGCTGTCGGCGCGGATGCCAAGCGTATGCTGGGACGGACGCCGGGAGACATGACGGCGATCCGGCCATTGAAGGATGGTGTCATCGCCGACTTTCAGGTCACCGAGAAGATGCTCCAGCATTTCATCAACAAGGTCCACGAGAACAGCTTTTTCCCGCCCAGTCCGCGTGTGCTGGTCTGTGTGCCCTGTAAGTCCACCCAGGTTGAACGTCGCGCCATCCGCGAGTCGGTGGTCAGCGCGGGAGCCCGCGAAGTCCGTCTCATCGAGGAGCCGATGGCGGCGGCAATCGGTGCCGGTCTGCCGGTCGAGCAGGCCAATGGTTCCATGGTGGTCGATATCGGCGGCGGAACCACGGAGATCGCCATCATCTCCCTGAACGGGGTGGTGTACGCCGAGTCGGTCCGGGTCGGTGGCGACCGTTTCGATGAGGCGATCGTGACCCATGTGCGTCGCAATTACGGCAGTCTGATCGGGGATGCAACCGCCGAGCGGATCAAGAAAGAGATCGGCTGTGCCTACCGGTCTGAAGGGGTGTTGAAGGAGATCGACGTGCGCGGCCGTAATCTGGCCGAGGGTGTGCCACGCAGCTTCACGCTGAACAGCGACGAGATCCTCGATTCGATGCAGGAAGCGCTTTCGGCCATCGTGCAGGCCGTGAAGAGCGCTCTGGAGCAATCGCCGCCGGAACTGGCCTCCGATATTGCCGAAAACGGCATGGTGCTGACGGGCGGCGGTGCCCTGTTGAAAGACCTGGATCGGCTGCTGTCGGAAGAGACCGGTCTGCCGGTCGTGGTGGCCGATGATCCGCTGACGTGTGTGGCGCGCGGTGGCGGCAAGGCCATGGAATTGATGGATACCAGCGATCTCTATGCACTCAATCTTGAATAGTCCGGAGTTGGCGTATCAGAACCCTGTTCATCAAAGGTGTTGCCCTTGAGTACCGGGTGGCCGCTTTCATCACGCTGTCGGCGGCGCTCATGTTCGTTGACAGTCGTTTCGATTATCTGGACCGTGTGCGCTTCTCCATAGCCTACGTTGCCACCCCTGTCTACTGGATGGCCGACGTGCCCAGCCGCATTTCCCTCTGGATCGATGATGTGTTTGTGTCACACCGGGATCTGATCGAGGAGAATGAGGAGCTGAGGCAGGAGCTGCTGTTTGCCCAGCGAGAGCTGCAGCTGCTGGCCAGCCTGACCAGTGAGAACAATCTGTTACGGGACCTGCAGGCGGCCTCCGAAGCGGTCCGCGGTCAGGTCATGACCGCCGAGATCATCAATGTATCCAATGATGCAGGCAGCCGGCGGGTGTTGATCAACCGCGGCTATCATGATGGCGTGAAAGAAGGTCACGCTGTCCTGGATGCCGATGGCCTGATGGGACAGGTGATCGAGGTGTCCCCGTTCAGCAGTTGGGTGTTGCTGGTGGTCGACCCGCGCCATGGCACGCCCGTGCAGGTGAATCGGAACGGTGAACGCGCCATTGCGCGGGGCAGTCGGGACATGGTGGCGCTGGAGCTCGAATACGTGCCCGACACGGCCGACATACGCACGGGTGATCTGCTGGTGAGTTCCGGACTCGGACAGCGATTCCCGAAAGGGTATCCGGTGGCCGAGGTGACGCAGGTCAGGCATGATCCGGGGCAGGCATTCGCTTTTGTCAGAGCCCGGCCGATGGCTCAGATCGATCGTACCCGGCACGTCATGTTGGTCAGTGTGCAGGCAGTGGACGATCCCGCGGTCCGACTGGATACGCGGCCACTGGACGCATGGCAGTCGATGATACCGTCGGATGATGAGACGCCGCCGGAGGCTGTATCCGGACAGGAATCTTCCGCGGAGACGCCGGAGGAAGCGGCAGAGGTGGTGGAGTAGCCCATGGATGATCGATCCAGCGGAACCTGGGTGATTGTGTTGAGCCTGTTATTGGCCTATCTCCTGGCGATTGTCCCGTTCCCGGAGTGGGCGCTGCACTATCGCCCACAGTGGGTGGCCCTCGTGCTGATTTACTGGGCGATGGCATTGCCCTATCGTGTGGGTATCGGGACAGCCTGGGTGGCGGGCCTGTTGCTGGATGTGATGGAAGGCTCGGTACTGGGACTCAACGCCATGTCGCTGGCCATTGTCGTGTACATCACCCTGAGCCTGCACCAGCGTCTCCGGATGTTCTCCTTTCTGCAACAGAGTGCTCTGGTACTGGCACTGGTGGGGCTGAATATGTTGCTCGTCTACTGGGTCAGGGTGGGTATCGGTCAGTCTGATTCACGCTCGCTGCTGTTTCTGCTGGGTGCGGTTTCCAGTGCGTTCATCTGGCCCTTGATGTTCGTGTCCCTGCGGCACCTGCGACGCGCCTTTGAAGTACATTAGGATGACGTATGACCGATCTTTCCAGTCTACCTCTGCTGCTGGCTTCCGCCTCGCCCCGACGTCGTGAGTTGTTGACTCAGATCGGTGTCCGGTTTGACCTGGCCGCTCATGATGTCGACGAGACTCCGCGCGGGACAGAGCCGCCCGATGACTACGTGCTGCGCATGGCTGTGGAGAAAGCGGTGTGGGCGGCCGACAGTGCAGCGAGGGATCAGGCGGTGTTGGGCGCCGACACGACGGTCGTGCTGGATGGACAGGCGCTGGGCAAGCCACGCCACAGGGACCATGCGCTGGAGATGCTGGCTGCATTGTCCGGACGCAGTCATCAGGTCTGTTCCGCAGTGGCTGTCTGCAAGGCGGGGGAGACGCGTACCGCGTTGTCGGTGACCGAGGTGGTATTCCGGCGCCTGTCCAGGCAGGAAGCGCTGGCCTACTGGTGTACCGGCGAGCCTGAAGACAAGGCCGGGGCCTACGCGATCCAGGGCATCGGTGCTCTGTTTGTGACCCGTATCGCTGGCAGTTACTCCGGTGTGGTCGGCCTGCCTTTGCGTGAAACGGCGCAACTGTTGACCACCTTCGGCGTACCTACCGCGCTGACCGCTGGAGTCTCGACCAATGAGTGAAGAGATCCTGATCAATGTCACGCCAATGGAGGCGCGGCTGGCGCTGATCGAGAATGGATTGCTGCAGGAAGTCTACATCGAGCGCAACAATAATGTCGGTCACGTGGGTAGTATCCATATGGGACGCGTGGTTCGCGTGATGCCGGGCATGGAGGCGGCGTTTGTGGACATCGGCCTGGAACGGGCGGCTTTCATTCACAGCTCAGACATTGCTCCGATCGGACCCGATGGCTTCGAGGTCCGCGATGATCAGGTCCAGCCAGTCCAGACCCGTTTGCGTGAAGGGCAGCTGCTCGTGGCGCAGGTGGTCAAGGATCCGATCGGCTCCAAGGGGGCGAGGCTGACCACCCATCTCACTCTGCCTTCCCGGAATCTGGTGTATCTGCCGCGCAATCGTCATGTGGGAATTTCCCAGCGACTCGAGAGTGAGGTGGAGCGCGAGCGACTGGAGACGTTGTTGAAGGACTGTCTGGCCCGTGAGGGGCTGGAGGAGTGTGGCGGGTATATCATCCGCACCGCCGCCGAGGGCATCGGTCCCGGAGAGCTGTCGGCCGATATCCATTTTCTGCACAGACTATGGGCCAAAGTCGAGGAAGAGCGCTCGAACTGCACTGACATGGCCTGCCTGTACCGGGACCTGCCACTGTATCTGCGAGCGGTGCGGGATCTGATCACATCCAAGGTGGAGAAAATCCGGGTGGATACCCGGGAGGCGTATGAGGAAATCACGGCTTTTATCCGTGACTTCATTCCGGAATCGAATGGGATTGTTGAATTATATGCCGGTGAGCGGCCAATTTTTGATCTGTATGGTATCGAGGACGAGATCGGCAAGGCGCTGGGTCGTCAGGTCAAGCTGAAGTCCGGCGGTGACCTGATCATCGATCAGACCGAGGCCATGACCACGATCGACGTCAATACCGGTGCCTATCTGGGGAGCCGCAATCACGCCGAAACTGTTCTGAAAACCAACCTGGAGGCCGCCACGGCCATCGCCAGACAACTTCGTGTCCGTAATCTCGGCGGCATCATCATCATCGATTTCATCGACATGCAGGACACCGAGCATCAGCGACAGGTGGTGCGTACCCTGGAGAAAGCTCTGGAGAAGGATCCGGCACGGACCTTCATTTCCGGTCTGTCGGGGCTCGGACTGGTGGAGATGACCCGCAAACGTAACCGGGAAAGTCTGGGGCAGCTGCTCTGTGATCCCTGTCCGGTCTGCGACGGGCGCGGTCGGCTACGTACACCGGAAACCATCTGTTACGAGATTTTCCGAGAAATCCTCCGGGTGGCACGCGCTTATGAGAATGATGTGTTGCTGGTGATGGCGTCCCAGGGCGTGGTCGATCGTCTGCTGGACGAGGAGTCCAGTGCACTGGCGGATCTGGAGGAACTGGTGGGCAAGACCATCAGGTTCGAGGTCGAACCCATGTATACTCAGGAGCAGTATGATGTGGTGCTGTTCTGACGAGTCGACATGATCCGGCGTATTGTGCGAGCGACAGCAAGGCCGACAATGATGGTGCTTTCCTTTCTGGTGGTGCTGTTGTCGGTCTATATCCTGACCGGTCGTTATGTGATGACGCAGGCCTCCGGCTGGCAGGAGGAGGTCGAGGATCTGTTGAGCGACGCGGCGGGCATGCCGGTGAGCATCGACCACCTGCAGGGGGGGTGGCAGGGGCTGCAACCGTCCCTCGCCATTGAGGGGCTGCGTTTCGGGGAGAGCGAAAGCGCCGCTCTGTCGCTGTCCCGGGCTTTTCTCACCATCGATACGCTGGCCAGTCTGACACAATGGCAGTTGGTTGCCGGGCGCATCCGGTTGAGAGATCTGGAACTGGAACTCCATGAGCAGATGGATGGCAGCTGGCAGCTGGCCGGCGTTGAACCCTCCTCATTGCTGCTATCGCCCCGGGCCACATTCGAGCTGTTGACCCGTCTTGGTGACGTGGAGATCCTGGATACGCGCGCGCGTTTCACCAGCATTGATCAACGTGTCCTGCAACTGGATGATCTGGCGGTTCTGTTCCAGAGTCGTGGCGGGCGTCACCAGCTGCAGGTCGACGCCTGGCGTAACGGCGACCCCAGGCGCATCTCGCTGTCCGCGGCCCTGCGGGGGCAAAGTCTTGACACGCTGGATGGCACCGTCCATGCGCTATTGCCGGAAAATGAACTGGGGCTGTTTTCGGGCCTGCTGAGGATCGGCGATGTATCCGTCGGGGAGCTGGAAGCCGGCCTGGAGTTGCGCGCCGATCTGTTGGACTCCAGGCTTGTGGCGCTGGATCTGGAAGCCGACCTGGGTCGGTTGTCGTTGTCACGCAGGGAGCAGGGCAATGCAGTGACCCTGGATGATGTCGGTGGTCGGTTCCGTTACCGCCGCAGTGGAGAGCAGCATCAGCTGCGTGTCGACGGATTACGGTTCACACGGGACGGAGTCAGATGGGAGCCGACCACGGGATGGCTGGACTGGCGCAGCGGTCGACAGTTCCGGTTGCTGGCGGAAACCCTCGACGTGGGTATGCTCTCGGCGTTGATGACTGATACGGGAGTGGCTTCGGGGGCTCTGCTGGATGAACTGCAGACCCTGGACCCGCGGGGGCGTATGCATGCGCTGGAGCTTGAGGCCGGGCTGGATGGACCGGCGATCGGGGCGCTGTCCGTGCGTGGCAATCTGGACAATGTGCGGGTTGACTCCCGTGGCATGGCGCCAGCGTTATGGGGCGCGGATGGTTATACCGAGTTCCTGTACTCGGCGGATTCAGGACAACTGCGGGGGTTTGTGGAGATTGACGCCCGTGACCTTGGGCTGCATCTGCCCAGGTTGTTTGATGAGCCCTGGAACTATGACCATGTCAATGGAAGAGTCAATGTGCGGCTGGACACGTCCGCCGGCGTGGATCTTAGGGTATCCAGTTCCGTAATCACGGCTACCTCCGATCTGGTCACCGGCAGAGCACAGTTTGCTACTACGCTGGATGCGCCGGAGGGCGCGGAGCCGTATATCGGTCTTGAATTGATGGTCGGAGCACTTCGGGGTGACGCCAGTGGCAAGGCTGCCTATCTGCCCACCGGCGCTGCGGCTCCCCGTCGTGTGCAGGGTATCCTGGAGTGGGTCGATGAGTCGGTACTGGAGGGTGAAGTGGCCGGTAGCGGTTTTATCTTTCGAGGCCGTGTGCAGCGCGAAGCCCGACCTGCGGAGCGTACTGTCCAGATGTTTTATCGGGTCAGGGACGGTGCTCTGCAGTTTGATCCGGCCTGGCCCGCACTGGAGAACATTGGCGGCCTGGTGGTGGTTGACGGGGCGGATGTCGACGTCGAGGTCGATGCCGGCAGTTCGCTGGGTATCGGGTTCAGCGAGACCCGCGCCGAAGTCAGGGCCAATCCGGACGGGAGTGGATCATGGTTGACCGTCACCGGACAGGGTCAGGGCATGGCGCCTCAGGGACTGGAGTATCTGCGACGTACGCCGGTTACGGAAGGGTTGGGCGATTATCTGGCCGGTTGGCAGGCCACTGGAGAGGTCGATTTCAACCTGGATCTCCAGCTGCCACTTTTTATCGAGGATGCCCGTCCGGTCATCAATCTGTCTTTCGGTATCCGTGACAACTCGGTTTTCATACCGGATTATGAACTGCAGCTGGACCAGGTGAACGGCGAAGTACGGTACTCCTCGGTGGACGGGATCAGCAGCGAGGCGTTTCGCGCCGTTGCCTTTGGCAATGAAATCGGACTGCAGCTGGCGAGTCGCGACTGGGACAGTGGCGTGAACGATACTGTCCTGACGGCCTCCGGGCAGGTGGGGGCTGATGCGCTGCGGGAATGGCCTCTGGTATCGGAAACCCTCGAGACTATGCTGCAACCGGTGGCGGGTGAGACCGGTTTTCAGTTGCGCCTCGAATTGCCACAGCAGAATGAACAGGGCAGAGAACCCGGATTGAGCGTGAGCAGCGATCTGGCCGGCCTGGAGTTGGACCTACCCGCCCCTTTCAGCAAGCCCCGCCAGGACAGTTGGCCCGCGGAGACGGAGTTGACGTTCTCGTCAGGTGGGGGGGCGGAATTGCAGGTCCGGGTGGCGGATATCTTGTCCGCCAACGCACAGTTCTCCGAGGAAGGGGTCACCAGTGGCCTGCTGTTTCTGGGGCCGCCCGGTGACGGTGTCCGGGTGCGGCGGTTCAATGAGGGAGCCACGGGACTGCAGGTGCTGGGGCGGCTCGATACACTTTCAGTGGCCGACTGGTTTCAGTACCAGGAGACACATTTCGGAGCAGGGCGGGAAAGCGATCTGATCAACGGATTGTCCGGACTGCTCGATGTCGTCGATGTCAATGTGGATGATCTTGATGTATTCGGAGAGTCTTTCCGCAATGTGAATGTGCAGCTTGGACGGGACCGGGAACGTATGCAGGTATCCTTGAGCTCGGATCAGCTCGCCGGCACCATTACGCTTCCACGACAGGCCGATGAATCATTGGTTGCGGATTTTTCCAGAATCCATACAGGGGGCATGACAGACGATTCCGGTGAGCAGGCCGATGAGGTATCCGGTGACTCCGCCGGGTCCGATGAAGAGGAAGTACGATTCGAGGAACTCGATACGGTGGAGTACGTCATGCCGCGCACCGATCCATTGGAACATGTGGATCCACGCGTGTTTCCGGCAATGGTGTTTTCTGTCTCAGACCTGCGAATGGATGGCGCCGAGTTCGGACGCTGGGCTTTTACCATGGTGCCCCGCGATGACGGAGTGGCGCTGGATGATCTGGTGATCGACTCCCGAGGGCTTCAGGTCGGAACCAGCGAGGAACCGGCGCGTTTTGTCTGGCAGTATGATGGGCGGCAACATGAGAGTCGTCTGGAGGGATCCATCGTCGCCGCCGACCTGGCCCCGGTGCTGGAGGCTTTCGGCTATGCACCGGTATTGGAGAGTGGCAGTGCCCGATTTGATACCCGTCTTGAGTGGGACGGTTCGCCCGCCTTCGTGTCTGCAGTGGGCGTTCGCGGAGAAGTTGATATGGCACTGGATGATGGTCGCTTTCGCAGTGGCACGGGCGCCGGTAACAGTGCGCTGAAGCTGATCAGTATCATCAATTTCGATGCGCTGGTCCGTCGGCTGCGTTTCAGTGATGATCTGCTCAGGGAGGGTCTTGCGTACGAGGAGATCCGTGGCAGGGTGTTTCTGGATGAAGGGATCGTAACCATACAGGATCGACTTCAGATCATCGGTCCGTCCAGTCTGTTTCAGCTCAGCGGGTCGGTGAACC
>JAWLFN010000028.1:0-16412 GCA_041685555.1 Gammaproteobacteria bacterium
GCTGGCCAGAATGAGCAAGCAGAACCACACGTTGCCCAGGCAGGTGTTCACCGGCCTGATCGTCGGTGCGGGGTTCGGTCTTCTGTTGCAGATCATCTATGCAGGCAATCAGCCGGTACTCGATCAGACCCTCGCCTGGACCAACGTGGTGGCCAATGTCTACGTGGGACTGTTGCAGATGATCATCATGCCGCTGGTGCTGGTGACCATGATCGCCGCCGTGCTGCGCATGAAAGAAGTCTCGGCGATGGGGCGCATCGGTGGCTCGGTGATCGGCATGCTGGTACTGACCACCATGATCGCCGCCGTCATCGGTATCTTCGTCACGCTGCTGTTCGGCCTTTCAGCGGAAGGCCTGGACGCCGGGGCGAGGGAGATGGAACGGGCCGAGGCATTGGCCAGCCGTCAGGGCAGTGTGGCCGATCTGACGCTGCCGCAGGTGCTGGTCAGTTTCGTGCCGACCAACATCTTTGCCGACCTCACCGGCGCCCGGGATACCTCCATCATCGCGGTGGTCATCTTCGGTGTGCTCACCGGCACGGCTGCCTTGTTGGTGGCACGGGAGAATCCGGAGCAGGAAGAGCGCATCCATGGCTTCATCGATTCCGCCCAGGCCATCGTCATGAAGCTGGTACGGATCGTGCTCGCGCTGACCCCCTATGGTGTGATGGCGTTGATCATTCGTGTGCTGGCCAGCGCATCGCTGTCGGATATCCTCAATCTGATCGGTTTTGTGGTGGCTTCCTATCTGGCCATTGCGTTGATGTTCATTGTGCACGGCCTGTTTCTGTCCCTGGTCGGGGTCAACCCGATGAATTTCTTCCGCCGCATCTGGCCGGTGCTGACCTTTGCCTTTGCGACCCGCAGTTCGGCGGCGACCATTCCGCTGAACATCAAGACGCAGATCGAGTCGCTGAAGATTCCCGAGCCCATCGCCAACATGTCGGCGAGTTTCGGTGCCACGATCGGTCAGAACGGTTGCGCTGGTATCTATCCGGCCATGCTGGCGGTGATGGTGGCGCCCACGATGGGAATCAATCCGCTGGATCCGGGCTTCTTCTTCGTGCTGATCGGTGTCATCGCCATCAGTTCCTTTGGCGTGGCCGGTGTCGGCGGAGGGGCCACCTTCGCCGCACTGATCGTATTGCCGGCCATGGGCATGCCCATCGAGCTGGTGGCGCTGTTGATTTCCATTGAGCCGCTGATCGACATGGGGCGAACGGCGCTGAATGTCAGCGGTGCGATGACCGCTGGTCAGGTGACGGATCGTCTGGTGAAATTGCCGGCTTCGGCGCGACCGGCGGGCGACGCCGCCGGCAGCTCCGTGTCTGGCTGACCGACAACCGCTTCACTGTTCCATGCCCCGATGGATGGCCAGCGGTCCCCAGGCCTGACAGACGGGCATGACTTCCACGGCATTGATGTTGACGTGCGGTGGCACGCTGCACACCCAGTGGACGATATCAGCGATGTCGTCCGCCGCCAACGGACGGGTGCCCTTGTAGACCGCATCCGCTTTTTCCCCGTCCTGTCGGAAACGGACCTGTGAGAATTCGGTTTCCGAAAGCCCCGGTTCGATATTGCTGACCCGCACGGCGGATCCCAGCAGGTCGGCCCGCAGTTCCCGGCTGAAATGCTGCACGAAGGCCTTGGTGGCGCCATACACATTGCCGCCCGGGTACGGCCAGTTGCCGGCCGTGGACCCGATGTTGACGACATGGCCACGGTTGCGTTCGACCATGTCCGGCAGGATCAGTCGTGTCATGCGCACCAGCGCGGTGATATTGGTCTCGATCATGGTCTCCCACTCGTCCAGCCGGGCGGCGTGCGCAGGTTCCAGACCCAGCGCCAGACCGGCATTGTTGACAAGGACATCGATGCCGCGAGCGGTATCCGGAAGTGCCTCGAACTGTCGCTGGAAAGTGTCGATATCGCGGACATCCGCAGCGATTACGTGAACGGGTACCGATGGTTCCAGTTCCTCTCGCAGTGCTTGCAGACGATCGGCTCTTCGGGCCAACAGTATCAGCTCGGCGCCAGAGCGCGCGAACCGGCGGGCGCAGGCCGCGCCGAATCCCGAGGAGGCGCCGGTGATCAGTATGCGTTGTGTCATGAGTTCTCCTGTTCTGTTCTCTGAGGCCGGCTACTATAGCAAGCCCGACGGATCGTCGGAATGGCGGTTTCTGGCGGCCTGTCATGGTCGGGTTGCGGGCCTCTCCTGTTCTGGTATACGGTGTCCATAAGACCCTGCAAGGAAGCACGGCCGTCAGCCCGCCAGTGGCTGTTCGCCAGGGCGAAGTAAGGCAGTTCCCTCAAGGCGTGTAGTCCGCCACGTGCTGATCCAGCAATCATCACTTCATAAAATGGAGGGGAGGACTATGGGAATGCCCGCAGACTTCAACCCGACAAGAACCTTGAGATCTTTCCGAACCGGAACAACCGTTCCTTCAATAATCGCGGCAATCGCAGCGTTGTTCGCGCCGGTGACGATCGCCCAGTCGTCCGGTGCAATGGATGGCGTGACCTATCACGAAGACGTCGAGCCGATCGTCAATGACAATTGCGTGGTCTGTCACCGCGAGGGCGGTATCGCGCCCATGGCGCTGGACAGCTATGAGCTGGTCAGTGGTTTTGCACCGCTGATCCGCCAGAAAGTGGTCAGCGAGGAGATGCCCCCGTACTCCTATGATCGCGATGTCGGCATCCAGGCGCTGGAAGAGGACTGGCGTCTCAGCGAAGAGCAGATTGACACCATCGCCGCCTGGGTGGATCAGGGGGCCACGCGGGGTAATCCGGACAATGCCCCTGTCGCGCCGGATCTGCCGGATCCCTCCGAATGGACCTTCGTTGACCGGTATGGTCCGCCGGACCTGGTGGTGCCTTCCACGCCGATCGATGTGCCGGCCGGCGGCAATGACATGTGGCATCGTCCGCAGATTCCGACCGGACTGGCGCAGGACCGCTGCATCCGGGCCGTGCAGGTCAAGCCGGCCGGGGATGCCAAGGCGGTGGTGCATCATGCCAATTCCCGCTTTCTTGTGCGCAATGAAGAGGGCGAGCTGGAGGCGGCGGACCGGCTGACCGAGTATGCCATGGGCAAGGTCGGCGAGCTGATTCCCGATGGGGTCTGCCGCCGCGCGCCGGCCAATGCCTATGTCGACTGGGACATCCACCTGTATCCGGGCGGTATCGGGCGTATGGCGCCGGGTAGCGTGATCGAGGACAACGTCGTGGAGATTGGCATCTGGTTCCATCCGGAGGACTATGAGCCGCGATTCGAGCAGGATCTGGCGAGCTATGGTGTTGACCGTGGCGAGATGGTGGTGCCGCCGCATGGCGTGACCATGCAGCAGGATTTCCACAGCTTTGATCACCCCGTGCGGATCGACAGTTTCCAGCCGCACGGACACCTGCGCATGGTGGCCGCCTCGCTGGAAGTCTACTATCCGGGTAGTGGCGAGATGGAGACCATCAGCATGATTTCCAACTGGAGCGCCCAGTGGCATCACAGCCATATCTACGAGGAGGACGCCGCACCGCTGATTCCCGCCGGTGCAGTGATGATCATCAAGCAGTGGTATGACAACACGGCTGACAATCCCAATAATCCCGATCCCGACCAGTGGGTGGACTGGGGCAGCCGGACCGCCGATGAAATGGATCATGCCTGGATTGCGGTGACGCATCTGGACGAGGAAGGCTACCAGGAGTTGCTGGCCGAGCGCGAGCAGAAAGAGTCTTCGGGCCAGTCCGTGGCTTCCGCGCAATGACAACAAGGAGCACACAATGCCAATCTTACCAGCACTAATGCGCCGGGCGTTGTGGGCGGTGGCGGGGCTTTGCATGGCCCTGCCGCTGACCGGAGCCGCCCAGGAACAGCTTCAGCAGTATTCCTATCTGTATCCGCAACAGCCGAACCGGGACGAGGGGCTGCCCGTATCTCCCTTCTTCGAGGGTTGGTATGACAACGGGGACGGTACAGTGACTTTCTCGTTCGGGTATCTGAACCGTAACGAGACCACCGTGGTGCATATCCCCCACGGGGAGAACAACCTCATCGAGCGTTCTGACTTCCAGGGCGTGCAGCCGACCGTGTTCCACCCGGGACGTCAGCGCGGTGTGTACGCGGTCACTGTTCCGGCGGACAGCCGGGCCGAGGACATCTGGTGGAACCTTGTCGACGAGGCAAGAGACGAGGTCCACAAGGTGCCGGGTCGCGGTACCGTGGGGGCCTACGAGCTGGACTGGAATCCGCGCCCGCATGGCAGTCTGCCGCCGTTGATGTGGTTCGATTCGCAGGCCAACGCAGAGCGCGGGCCACCGGGGGTCACTGCCGCCTCGGCGCTGAATGCCCGGGTCGGAGAGGCGGTGACGCTGTCGGTCAATGTACTGGATGATTCCCCGCGAGACCCCGAGGATGAGCGCTTTCATGAAACCATACCCGTGCGGGTGGCCTGGTCGCTGTTCGATGGCGCTCCGGGCACGGTGAGCTACGAGCGTCACGAGGCACATGCGGATTCCGGCGACGAGGGTCCGGCCGTGGTGCAGCTGTCCGAGGCCGAGGGAGAGGCCCGGGTGCGGGTGCGTTTCTCGCAACCGGGCAGCTATCTGTTCCGTGCCCAGGCGGACAATTTCGCTGGCCCGGACAGCTCCTCCAACGACCAGTGTTGCTGGAGCAATGCCTATCAGCGGGTGGATGTCAGCAGATGATGGGATTGCATGGATCTTATTTTTACCCCGAGTTCGGCGATCCCGCTGACCAGTACCCGACCCTCGGCTATAGATTCTACTTACGGTAGCTGCGGACGTCCGGAGGCATTACACTGTTCGAGTCTGCAGATTCGACAGAGTCATTACCTCCCTCCCTGCAAGGGCATTTTTTCACAAGAGATAGACCTATGGCGCACTTCCCTCCCGAGGACAGCTTACAGGCGTTCATCCGGCCGGAGATCGCAATGATTCCGCCGTCCGCTACCCTCGAGATCAACGAGCTGTCGATGAAGCTCGAAAACGAGGGAAAAACCATCTACCGCTTCGGCTTTGGACAGTCGCCTTTTCCGGTTCCCGCTTCCGTGGTCGAAGAGCTGAGAAAGCACGCACACCGCAAGGAATACCTTCCCGTGCAGGGCCTGGGCGAGCTGCGCCGTGAAGCCGCCGCCTATCTCACCCGCAAGACCGGGGCGCCCTGGCAGGCGTCGCGCGTTCTCGTGGGCCCGGGATCGAAGGAGCTCATGTTTCTTTTGCAACTGGCGAGCCGGGCCACGCTGTTGCTTCCGGCTCCCTCATGGGTTTCCTATGCGCCGCAAGCAGCGGTCGCCGGGGGCAGGGTGGAGTGGATTTCGACCCGCCGGGAGCATCGATGGCAGGTGCAGCCCGAGGAGCTGGAAAAGGCCGCGCAGGCCGCCGGTTCAGGTACGAAGGTGCTTGTCCTGAACACCCCTTCGAACCCCACCGGACATGCCTATGAGCGTGGAAACCTTTGTGAGCTGGCTGAAGTCTGCCGCAAGAATGATCTCTGGGTCCTGAGCGACGAGATCTATGGCGACCTGCATCACGAGGGCAACCACGTTTCCATCGCCGCGTTTTACCCGGAAGGGACGTTTGTCACCACCGGCCTGAGTAAATGGGCCGGTGCCGGGGGTTGGCGGCTTGGGATCATGGGTCTTCCCGCGGGCGCGCACTCGATCGCCCACTCGCTTGCGGCGCTGGCAAGCGAGACATTCAGCTGTGTGGCTTCTCCCGTGCAGTGGGCCGCCGTCCAGGCCTTTCGGCAGGAAGGCGACGTACCGGTTTTCCTGGATCACTCCCGCTGCTTCCTCAAGGCGTTGGGGCAGTGGGTGGCCACCTCTCTTCGCCAGGCAGGTATCGAAACCGAAGACCCGGCCGGCGCGTTCTATCTGTTTCCGGATTTCGAGGCGCACAGACATGCGCTGGGGGCCAAAAAGATCGAAACCTCCGCGGCATTGTGCGAGCACCTTCTGGAGGAAACCGGCGTGGCTCTTCTGCCCGGCTCGGCTTTTGGTATGCCCGGCACGAGCCTTACCGCCCGTTTGGCCTACGTGAATTTCGACGGCGAAGCAGTGCTCGAGCGCCTTGCCAGGAACGGTGGCGCGTGTGATGAGGCGGTACTGCGGGAACTGGCTCCCGATGTCATCAAGGGGATTGAAACCCTCTGCGGATGGTCCCGCGCCGCGGCCCGCCAGGTCATCGGTGATGGGCCGGCGGATACGATATCAGTGGAATCGGGGAACTGACGGCGTCGTCGGCCGTTCCGGGAATTCAGCCTGCGCTCGACTGATTGGCAACACGGATTTCTATTCCTGATCCGGTGAGTAAGCACCGCTTCTTGCCAGGGTGTTCAGCCGGGCGCGCTTGAAAAACGCCGCCTGCGCCTCTTCCCGGCGGCTCCTGTCACCGGACCAGGCCTTCATGGCCGGCTCCTGCAACGCACGGCCGTAGGAGAAACCCAGCTGCCAGGGCGCATTGCCCTTCTGCCCGTTCAGCGCCTGCAGATTGGCGGTTGCCTCCTCCGGGCTCTGGCCTCCGGACAGAAAATTGATGCTGGGCACCGCTGCTGGCACAGCACGACGCAATGTCCGCAACGTCATTTCGGCCACCTCTTCCGGCGACGCCTTGCCAGCCTCCTTCCCCGGGGTCACCATGCTCGGCTTGAGGATCATGTGCTCAAGGGTTACCCCATGCTGGTGCAATGCATGGAAAACAGCGTGCCAGACTTGTTCATTGACCTCCGCCGCCCGTGTCATGCTGTGGTCGCCGTCGATCAGCACCTCGGGCTCCACAATCGGCACCACCGCCCGTGACTGACACACCGCGGCATAACGGGCCAGCATCTCCGCATTGGCCGTTAAACCAAGCGCAGTGGGATTGCGGTCGGTAACCGGGTAGACCTCCCGCCATTTGGCGAATCGGGCTCCCTGCTGCCTGTAACCGTCCAGGCGTTCGGCGAGGCCGTCCAGGCCATAAGTGATCATATCACCTGGTGCGCCGCACAGGGGCCCTTTGCCCTGGTCCACCTTGATGCCCGGGATGATGCCCTGACGGGCCGCCAGCTGGGGTAACGGGCTGCCTTCATCATCTTTCTGTCCCAGCGTCTCCTCATGGAGAATCACGCCGCTGATGTGTTTCCCCGCTTCAGGCGTGGACAAAAGCATGGAGCGATACCACCGCCGGTTCTCTTCGGTGGACTCAATTCCCACAGCGCCCAGACGCCGGGTGATTGTTCCTGTGCTTTCGTCGGCGGCCAGAATACCGCGCTCGGTATCGACCAGCTCATCTATCGTATTCTGCAGTTGGTCAGCAATCGACATAACTCATCGTCTCCGTCGGGCAATAGCGTGTTCAAGGCGCCGCTGGCAACTCATGCCTCTCCTGGCGAGCGCGCCCCGGCCTGTCCGCCATCACTCCTCTCCCATGCGCTCCAGCGTGCCATGATGGCTGTGGGGCGGGAGGGGCAGGGGCCACTATACTCTGTGGGAAGTCAGTTTTTGCTGATTGTGGTCAATCAGGACCGTTGCCCCGATTGTGGTCGGCCCGGACCGGTTCCTTCCCCTGGCCTGGCTGGTTCGTATGCACTTTGATACGCTCAAGGTCGAGCGGGCTTTGTATGCAATTTCCATAAGGAGCTTTCCATGGAGACTCACTATCAGCTGAAAGTCGAGAGCCATCTGACAGAGAACATCCAACACCACACGGGCTGGTTTACCGGATTGGGCATCGTGTTTCTGCTGCTCGGGGTAGCCGCCATCGCCTTTCCGTGGATTGCCACCCTGTCGCTGGAGATCGCCATCGGTCTGCTGTTCATCATCGCTGGCGTCGCGCAGGGGGTGCAGTCATTTTCCATACCCCGATGGAGGGGTTTCCTGCTGAGCGTGGCACTGTCTGCGCTCGCCTTGATTCTCGGCGTTCTCATGGTGTTCTTTCCCATGGCTGGCGCTGTGACGCTGACAGCCTTCGTCGCGGCGTTCCTGCTGGTGGGTGGTGTGATGAAAACAGCTTTCGCTGTGCAGGTGAAACCCGCCATTGGCTGGGGCTGGTTTCTGGCCAGCGGCCTCCTGTCGCTGCTGCTTGGCCTGCTGATCCTGTTGCAGCTGGAAGAGACCTTCCCCTGGGTACTGGGTCTGTTGCTCGGTATCGATTTCCTGTTTACCGGGATCTGGATGCTGGTACTGGCGACGAAGGCGAGACAGACGATCGATTCGGGATGAACGGCAGGCGAAGCCTTGATCCGGAAGCTCTTTCCCGGGAACCGGCGATTCTGGAATGGCGCTAAGGGTCAGGAAGGGCGTGTGCTAGACTGCTGTTCATCAACGTGAAAAACCCTGTGCAAGTTTGCACATTCCGACCGTTCATGTCGTATGACAAGAGGGTATATTCATGACAGACGGCAAAACGTCCGGTCATACGGACCCCGATGCGATTCCTTTTTACCGGGAACTGATCAGGGGGATCGGGAAAGACATCGAGCCGCTGCGCACGGCCGTCGTTCATCCGGTTGACGGAAACGCTCTGGCCGGCGCCCTCGAGGCCGCTGCCATGGGCCTGCTTGAGCCCGTTCTGATCGGGCCCGAAGCGCGCATCCGCAAGGTGGCGGATGAACTCGGCTATGATCTGTCGGATATCGAGCGGATCCCGGCCGAGCATAGCCACGAGGCGGCGGAAAAAGCCGTGAGTCTGGCCGCCGATGGCGAGGTCGGCGGGCTCATGAAAGGCCACATCCATACCGACGAGATGCTGCGCGCGGTCATGGACAAGGGGGAGCGCCTGCTGACCGGGCGGCGGATCAGTCATGTCTTCCTCATTGACGTGCCCCATGAAAACTATCCGAAACCCCTGTTCCTGAGCGATGCGGCCGTCAATATCCGGCCGACCCTGGCTCACAAGAAGGACATCACCCAGAACGCCATCGATCTGTTCCGCGCCTGCCGTGACGGCACCCCGAAAGTGGCCATCCTCTCGGCAACGGAACAGGTGACCGAGGACATTCTCTCCACCATCCATGCCGCTGCGATTTCCAAGATGGCCGAACGCGGCGTCATCACCGGTGGGATTGTGGACGGCCCGCTTGCTTTTGATAATGCGATTTCAAGGGAGGCTGCCGAAGCCAAGAACATCCGGTCCGAGGTGGCGGGGGATGCCGATATCCTGATCGTCCCGGATATCGACTCCGGCAACATGCTCTATAAACAGATGAAGTACCTCTCCGGCTACAACGCGGCCGGGCTGGTCGTGGGAGCGCGTGTGCCGGTCATGCTGACCAGCCGGGCGGGGGACGTGGCGGCGCGCCTCGCCTCGGCCGCGCTTGCCCTGCTCTATGTCAGGAACCGGGAGGAGCAGTCCATCCTGTGAGCGCATACATTCTGACATGCAATGCCGGCTCGAACAGCCTGAAAAGCGGTCTGTACACCGCCAGCGGCCTGGATCTGCAATTCCGCTTTCTGGCCGACCGGATCCATGGGCAAATGACCATGGAGGTCGAGGATGGCGACGGCGAGACGCTCGCCCGGGACAGTGATATTGGCACGGGGTATGAAAAGGCACTGTCCTGGATCATGGAGTTTCTGGACGAACGGGTCGACGATTTCCGCCTTGCCGCCGCCGGGCACCGCATCGTTCATGGCGGGCCCTGCTATGACGGCCCGGTGGTGGTCGATGACCAGGTGCTTGAGAACCTGGCCAGCCTCATCCCCTTTGCCCCTTCACACCAGCCGTACAATCTCCGGTTGATCGAGGCGCTGCGCAAGCTGGACCCGCAGCTGATGCAGGTCGCCTGCTTCGACACGGCTTTCCACCGGACCCAGAGACCGGAGGCCCGGAACTTCGCGCTGCCGCGGGACCTGGCAAAGAAACACCACCTGTATCGTTATGGCTTCCATGGTCTTTCCTATGAATACCTGGCCGCAGCCTTGGAGGACCATCTGGAAGGGAACGAGCGCGGTCGCGTCATCGCCCTTCATCTGGGAGGCGGGTGCAGCGGCTGCGCGATCGAGAACGGCAAGAGCGTGGCCACCAGCATGGGCCTGACGGCGCTGGATGGCCTGATGATGAACACCCGGCCCGGCCGTCTCGATCCCGGGGTCGTGCTGTATCTGTGCCAGCATACCGGGATGTCGCTCGAGGAGGTTGCCGGGATACTGTACAAACGGTCCGGCCTGCTCGGCGTGTCAGGGATCAGCGGTGACATGCGCGATCTCGCGGCCAGCGACGAATTGCGCGCGAAGGAAGCGGTAGACCTGTTCTGCGCCATGGCGGCGCGGGAGACGGCCGCGCTGGCCACGGACCTTGGTGGGCTGGATGCCCTGTTGTTCAGCGGTGCGATGGGGGCGGATGACGCCGTGGTGCGCGAAAAAATATGCGCGCGACTGGACTTTCTGGGGCTATCACTGGACAGGACGGCAAACCGGGAGAACCGGGTCGTGCTCTCCGATGAGAGCAGCGGCATCCGGGTCCTGGCGCTTGCGACGGATGAGGAAATCGTCATCGCCCGCAAGACCTGTGCCCTGATGAGGTGATCCCCGGCGGCGATGCCGGCATCGGCCGCGCGCTATATGCATAACAACAGATTTTGAGTATCAAACTGGCTGATTCAAGCGCTCAGCCAGTTCATCCAGAACAGTCGGGTCGTCGATAGTCGACGGTACTTTGTATTCTTCGCCATTCGCCAGTTGGCGAAGCGTTCTACGCAATATCTTGCCGGAGCGTGTCTTTGGCAAGCGAGAGACTACCCGGGCCTGATTGAAACAGGCCACGGCGCCAATCTGCTCCCTTACCAGGGCAATCAGTTCCTCGCATACGGCCTGCTCTGTTTGCACACAACCGTCCTTCAGTACAACCAGCCCCAGAGGCACCTGCCCCTTGATGTCGTCGTCTGTCGCAAAGACGGCGCACTCCGCGACTGCGGGATGAGACGCTACTATCTCTTCCATTTCCCCGGTCGACAAGCGATGACCCGCGACGTTGATGACGTCATCAATACGCCCCATGACAAAGAGGAAGCCGTCTTCATCGAAATAGCCACCATCACCGGTCAGGTAATAGCCCGGGTAGGCTGAGAGATAAGAGGTGAGAAAACGCTGATCGTCCTGCCAGACAGTCTGCAGACAGCCGGGCGGTAGAGGCTGCCGAATGCACACTGCGCCCTGTTGAGCCGGTGCACACGGCTGTCCGTCGGGATCGAGCACGCTGACGTGAAAGCCGGGGGTTGGCACAGTGGCAGAGCCGGGCTTTTCTGTCATCACCTCAAGACCTACGGGATTGCACGCAATGGCCCAGCCCGTCTCTGTCTGCCACCAGTGATCCAGTACCGGCAAGCCGGTTTGTTCTTTTAACCAGTGATAGGTGGGTGGGTCGAGGCGCTCACCGGCCAGAAACAGTCGTTTTAAACAACCCAGATCGTATTTTGCCATTTGTGCACCGTTCGGGTCCTCTTTCTTGACCGCACGGAACGCCGTTGGCGCTGTAAACAGAGCCGTTACTCTGTGTTCGCTGACGACTCGCCAGAAAGCCCCGGCATCGGGTGTTTTCACCGGCTTGCCTTCGTAGAGAACCGAAGTACAACCGTATATCAGGGGGCCATAGACAATATAGGAGTGACCAACCACCCAGCCAACATCAGATGCCGCCCAGAACACTTCACCTGGCCTCATGCCATAAACCACTTCCATACTGTAGTGCATGGCTATGGCGTGGCCGCCATTATCCCGAACCACACCCTTGGGCTTCCCGGTAGTTCCAGAGGTATAGAGAATATAGAGTGGGTCGGTTGCCTTGACGGGTACGGCATCGGCAGGGATAGAGCGCAATTCGAGCGTCATCCAGTCATGATCCCGGCCTTCCAGAAGTTCAGCTTCGTACTGGCTTCGTTGCAGTATCAGGCAGGCTTCTGGCTGGTGGCTGGCCGCTGTCAGGGCGCTATCCAGCAAAGGCTTGTAGGGTATGACGCGGTCGACTTCGATACCACAGGAAGCAGAGAGCACCACTCGGGGCCTGGCATCATCGATACGAACCGCCAATTCATGCGCCGCAAAACCACCAAAGACGACGGAATGAATGGCCCCAAGGCGGGCACAGGCCAACATGCCAATAACGGCCTCTGGAACCATTGGCATGTAGATCACTACACGATCGCCTCGCTGCACACCCAGTCCGGCCAACGCACCGGCCAGTTTCGATACCCTCTGGGTCAACTGCGAGAAGGAAATATTCTGCTGACTTTGAGTAACAGGGGAGTCGTAAATCAAGGCCGCCTGGTCACCTCGACCCGCGGCGACCTGAGCGTCCAGAGCCAACCAGGCAGTGTTCAATTCTGCATCGGCATACCAATCGTGGCCACCATGTTCATTGGGAGTGAGTGCCGTTTGGGGAGATTTGAACCATTGAATTCGAGTGGACTGGTTCATCCAGAAGGATTCCGGGTGACTGTCCGCCTGTTCATAAGCCCGTTGGTAAAACGAACGACCGTTTTGATCCGCATTGGAAATATCAGCCATGATCTGCCCCGGTACCCTTGTTCCAGCGAGTACAGGGACTATAACCGCCCCATTTGCCGATTTCCAGCAACAGCTGGATCCGCGCCAGCCCTCGAATAGGAGCTTGCCGAGGGCCATAATGGTTTCAGCTGGCTGGGGGCGGACGGCGAGTGATGCGCCTGGTCAGGTTCTCGGGGGTAAGGCAGGCTTGCGGTGGTTGCCCGCGGAGCCAGGCCAGCGCCGAGCCCGGCAAGCCCTGAAGGCCCCGAAGTTCGCCTTGAGATGACTGATAGAGTACTGCGGTATTCAATATGCCGTCATCAATATCCGGGAAAGACAGGTCAATAGGCCCTGGAACTCCGTAGAGGGTCGGAGAGAACGTCTGGTTCAGCGTGAAGCGATAATCGACAAGGGTGGTAGCGCTTCCTCTCAAATCGAGATGCCAGTCATGATTCCACTCCGCCCTGTCTGTCTCACCCTGATCCTCGCCGGTACATGCCATATAAACACCAGTATTCCTGCCGCTGGCGGGCCGCACCCTGGCCCGGTATACTTCGGGGCCATGGAGATAGCGAGCAACGATCCTTCCAGGCGACCCCTGACCCTTTCCATCCTGGCTCTCATTGCAGTCAACCTGCTGCCCATTGGCGGTGTATTGTTCTTCGACTGGTCTGTATTCGACATACTGCTGCTGTTCTGGGCCGAAAATCTGGTCATCGGCGCATTTAACGTCGCCCGCATGGTCACATTGTTGAGGCGGGAGAAACGGCGCAGTATGTTTTTCCTGATCCCCTTCTTCTGCTTCCATTACGGCCTGTTCACTCTGGTTCACCTGGCTTTCCTGTTCGCCATGTTTGCACCGGACGATGGCGAAAGCAGCCGCTCGGGCACCCTGCTGTGGCCCCTGCTCGCTCTGGTGGTCAGCCATGGCCTTTCTTTCTTCCAGAACTTTATCGGTCAGCAGGAGTACAGGCACATCAGTGAGCAGCAACTGATGTCCGACCCCTATGGCCGCATTGTGGTCATGCATATCACCATCCTGGCCGGCGGTTTTATCATCATGCAACTCGGCGAGCCAGTCTATGCGCTGGTCCTGTTGGTGGCACTGAAGATCGTGATCGATCTCGCGATGCATCTGCGCAGTCATCGTCGACGACAGCACCGGGAGCAGGTGGCACGAAATATTGCCGATCCGGAGCAGGCAAAGCGGGACCCGGTGTTCCGGGGCTGGGATGATTTCGAGGAAGAAGACCGGAAACAAGAATGAGGAGCAACCCATGGGCGAGATCCGCGAAGACAACAGCCAGGCCGATCAACTCATCGAACAACTCGACGGTGAGCTCGGCGAACTGAAGCAGAAGCATCAGTCTCTGCGGCAGAAGACACAAATGCAATTGATGGCTGCGGCCGCCGTGCTGCTGGTGGTGGCTGCGGTCCTGGCCGTGACCGCTGGTGAGGATGGCATGGGGATGGCAGTTGCCCTGCTGATCGGCTCGGCAGTGGGATTCACGCTACTGATCGTCATCCGGCAGCGTGCCTGGACGAGACAGGTACTTGACCGTGTGATGCCGGCTATCTGTGACAGGCATGAGAAACTGCAATACGCACCGACCGTTCACGACGACCCACGCGCCTTTGTTGAACCCTGGCGGAAACTGGAACTGGTCGCACATCACAGAAAACGCCAACTCAACCACCATCTTCGCGGCAAGCACCGCAATCGACACTTTGAAGTGGTTGCCGCCAGGCTCAGCTCAGGTGGAAAAGACAGCCACACCGTGTTCGATGGCCTGCTGATGCGTATTCAGACCGGTCGTGACGTGCCGGCCAGAATCGTGGTGCGCCCGCGAAGTCTGTTATCCTTTCGCGTCAATGACACGTTGGAAGTCAAACTGGGCAATGATGCCTTCGATGAACGTTTCGAGGTGCGTCATGACGAGGCTGATCCGGAGGGTGAACAGCGCGTGCGAGACATTTTCACTCCGCAAATGCAGGAAGCACTATTGGCCATCAGCCGGGAAGAAGGCGGACTGGCACATGACCGTGCCGCGCTTAACGCCGGATTCATCCATGACAGCCTCTATCTCACTCTGGTGCGAGCGCAGAGCAGCAAGGTTGGCAAGGTGAGCGTGGAAAAGCCCGTACAGTTCCTGCAAGTGCGCAATTTCCTGCGCAAAGACCCACGGCTCGAGGAGACGGCACGCGAAGCGCTGGAGCACGTCGGAGTGATTTACCGGATCATTGACCGACTGCCGGCCCGACAACATGGCTGAAGATTGGTCGGGCTCATCAATGCCAACTGACCTCGGATCTGGTTCTATTGTCAGGCTCGCTCAGTTAACCGCGACGCCCGCACCGACTTCACGACGGTAGGCCTATGAGAGCGTCGATGCCCTCATCCCTGATGGTGGCCTTGGCATCGTCTAAAGCCTCCTGGTCGGTCGGAAATGGCTTGTCCCATACGGTGCAGTTACCGAATTCGTCCTGCCTCTCCCATCGTTACCGCCGTCAGAAACACATTCCTGGCGGTGCGCTGCATCACCTCAATGCTTGCCCACTCATCGGCAAAGCCACGCCGCCCACCACGCTCACTGGAAATACCGATCGCTGGCGTGCCCTCGGCAATGGCCACGTTGAGGTTGGCGGAGCCGGCGTCGGACAGCGCCGGGCTGCTGCCCAGGTAGTCAGAAATCGCCAGTGAAGTCTGCACCAGATCGCTGTCACGCGCGCCTTCGATCTGCCCGGGTGGCATCATGGAAAACGGCTCCATGCGAAAGCTGATGCCCAGCTCGTCGGTGACATCCGCCAGAATGTCCCGCACCTGCTGCTCCATTGACTCGATATGCTCGGGATCCAGCGAACGTACATCCAGCGAGAACCAGCCACTCTCAGGTTTGTGATTGAACACGGCGCCGCTGTTGAGCATGGCCACGTTGAGGCGGGTGCGGCGATCGTCATAGAGCTGTGGATCCTCAATCTGCAGGATGCGATCAACGGCGCGACCAATGCCCTGGTTTACGTTGGGCAGGCCGCCATTGAGTGTGTGTCCGGCTGGCCCCTCGGCATGCACGCGCCACCAGTGGATGCCGAGCGCGCCGTAGCTGATGCCGCTGCCCTCACCGAGGATGTCGACAAAGGCAAAAGCGCGCTCGCGATAGTCATCATAGAGTGCCTTCATGCCCTGCAGTCCGGTCTCCTCCTCAGCGACAGCGGCAAACACCAGATCATGTTCGGGTGTCAATCCCTGCTCCAGTAAAGCGCGCGCGGCTGACAACATGGCGACGGTGGTGAGCGAGGTGTTGGTGCCCGGCCCGACCACCCGCTCGCCATCAATGACCGGTGGGCCGTCCGCTGCGCGCTGATGTTCGGCCACGGTGGCCAGGTCGTCCAGGGTGGAGACAAATACCAGCGCCTGCCCGGAGCGTCCGGGAATACGGCCCACCGCATTGGGCGCGGCCGTGACCTCGACATCGCTCAGTCCGATTTCGCGCATGATCTGCGCTACGGCGGCGGCGCGCTCATGTTCCTGCCCGGAGGGCGAGATGATACCGCCAATGTGCACCAGCGTGCGGGCTGACAGCTGTGCCGTATCATCAATACGTGCCAGCCCCTGTTGCACTGACTCATCCGCCAGGGCCTGGTCCAGTGGTCGTGGCTGCGCCTGCAGTGGCACTGGTAACAGCACAGCAAATAACAGAAAGAACAAGGGCAATCGGGGCATGGGACGTTCTCCGCTGGGTACGGCAGGCAATCGGGTTGACCTGGAATAATCCCAGAGCCTGTCGGGCTGGTCAAGCGGGAGGCAATGGCTGTGCGAGGTTTTGTTGGCTGCCCTCGGGCGCCTCGCGGATGATCTCGCGCAGCAGGTGCAGGGCTTCGGCGTCGGTGGAGCAGAGGCAGTCGGCAAACTGGGGAGAGAGCATGTCC
>JAWLFN010000029.1:0-16348 GCA_041685555.1 Gammaproteobacteria bacterium
CCCGAACCGGCGGGCACTACGGGTTCCCGAGGAAAAAACAGAGGCCCGTGCCGGTTGTAAAACCGTCACGGGCCTCTGTTTTTTCGTGCGCCTACCCCCTGCGACTCCGCCGTTTCCGACACAGCACCCAACGGGACATCACATCATCAGCAACCGGATGTCACTCAACAACTCGCCAAGGTAAGTCGCAAACTGCCCGGCATCGGCGCCGTTGACGGCCCGGTGGTCATAGCACAGCGAGAACGGCAACATCTTGCGCGGCACGAACTCCTTGCCGTTCCAGACCGGCTTCATCTCGGTTCTGGAGACCCCCAGGATACCCACCTCCGGCGAATTGACGATGGGGGTGAAACCGGTACCGCCGATGGCGCCCAGGCTGGATATCGTGAAGCAGGCGCCCTGCATGTCTTCCTTGCCCAGGCGGCGGTTTCGGGCCTTCTCCGCCAACGCCGCGAACTCCTCGGACAGTTGCCAGATGCTCTTCTGATCCACGTTCTTGAGCACCGGAACGACCAGCCCCGCCTCGGTGGCCACCGCAACGCCGATGTGCACGTACTTCTTCTGAATCAGCTTCTCGCCCGAGGAATGCAGTGACACGTTGAACTGCGGGTATGTCTCCAGTGCTTTTGCACAGGCCTTGATCAGGAACGGCAATGGAGTGAGCTTGACGCCCTTTTTCTCGGCCAGCTTCTTCTGCGCGGCACGGAAATCCTCCAGATCGGTGACGTCGGCCTCGTTGAACTGGGCCACCGCCGGCACGTTCAGCCAGTTGCGATGCATGTTCTCGGCCGTGACGCGGTGCAGCTTGCTCATCGGCACTTCCTCGACCTCGCCGAACTGGCTGAAGTCGATATCCGGCACCGATGGAATGCCCGCTCCGCCCGCTGCCGCGCCGCCACCGGTGGCCGGTCCCTGGATGCGGGCCTTGACGAATTCGTGGACATCCTCCTTCTGGATGCGCCCCTTGGCCCCGGTACCGTCGATCCGGGTCAGGTCCACGCCGAGCTCGCGGGCCAGCTTGCGGACGGCCGGACCGGCATACACCTTGCCTTGTGCCTTCTCGGCGGCCCGCTCCGCATACTGCTGTTGCTTGTGCTCCAGCTTCTGGTCGCCATTGCCGGAGGCCGCCTCTGATGCCGGCTTCTCCGATTTCTGGCTGGCGGGGGCATCATCCTTTTTCGGTGCCTCCTTTTTGTCCGCCGACGCATCACCGCCCGATACGGCCAGATCCATCATCGGGGAGCCACTGGACACGCGATCCCCGACCTTGACCTTCACGGCCTTGACCTCGCCACCCTGGGGCGAGGGAATCTCCATGGCGGCCTTATCGGATTCCAGCGTGATCACTGGGTCCTCGGCCGCGATGATGTCGCCTTCGCTGACATGCACCTCGATGACCTCGACATCCGATTCATCGCCGATATCCGGCACATCGATCGCTTCGACGGCACCGCCACCCGACGTGGGTTCGGCCGCCGGCTCTTCCTGCTGCCCGGACCCGCCGCTGTCGTCAGCCTCCTGCCCGGCGTCGTCCTTCTCTTCTTCCTGTCCCGCCGGCTCTTCCTCTTCGGCCGCCCCGGCATCTTCCGCTTCCACGGTCAGGATCTCGTCACCCTGATTGACCGTGTCACCGACTTTCACCGTGATGCTTTTCACCGTGCCGCCATGGGAAGCGGGGATCTCCATCGCCGCCTTGTCGGTTTCCAGCACAATGATGTCTTCGTTCTCTTCGATCGACTGACCTTCCTTGACCAGGATCTCGATCACCTCGACATCACTGGAATCGCCCAGGTCTGGTACTTTTACGCTTTCTACAGGCACCTTGTATGCTCCTGATATTGCTGTTCTTCACTTGAGATCAACGGAGTCGATCCGTGCATGCCGCGCCCGGGGGCGCGGGCCTCGTCTCAGGTCAGCACGGGATTCGGCTTGTCGGGATCGATCCCCATTTCCTTCATGGCCTTGTTGACGGTGGCCGCGGTGACAACCTTGCGCGCCTTGAGCTCGGTCAGGGCGGCCAGCACGATGTAGTGGCGGTCGACCTCGAAGAACCAGCGCAGCTTCTGGCGCGTGTCACTGCGACCGAATCCGTCGGTGCCCAGCACCCGATAGGTCTCCGGCACGTACTCACGGATCTGGTCCGCGAACAGCCGCATGTAGTCGGTGGCGGCCAGGACCGCGCCCTTCTGTCCTTTCAGGCATTGCGTGACATACGGCTCCTTATCCTTGCCGGAAGGATGCAGCATGTTGTGACGCGTGGTGGCCATGCCCTCGCGACGCAGCTCGTTGAAGCTGGTCACGCTCCAGACATCGACCGGCACTTTGTACTGATCGCGCAGGATGGCCGCAGCCTCACGCACCTCGCGCAGGATGGTGCCGCTGCCCAGCAGTCGCAGGCGTTCGGTGGTGGCCGCCTTGCCAGAGACCTTGTACTCTTTGCTGCCGCCGTCTTCCAGCAGGTACATGCCCTTGATGATGCCGTCCTCGATGTCCTTGGGCATCTCCGGATGGGCGTAGTTCTCGTTCATCGTGGTGATGTAGTAGAAGACGTTTTCCTTCTCCTGGTACATCCGGCGCAGACCGTCCTGGATGATCACCGCCACCTCGTAGGCATAGGTGGGATCATAGGCCACACAGTTCGGGATCGTCGACGCCAGGATATGGCTGTGGCCGTCCTGGTGCTGCAGGCCTTCGCCGTTCAACGTGGTGCGGCCCGCCGTCGCGCCGATCAGGAAGCCGCGAGCCTGCGAGTCGCCGGCCGCCCAGGCCAGGTCGCCGATGCGCTGGAAGCCGAACATCGAATAATAGATGTAGAACGGGATCAGCGGATAATCATTGACACTGTAGGAAGTCGCGGCCGCCAGCCAGGTGGAGAAGGCACCGGCCTCGCTGATGCCTTCTTCCAGCATCTGACCCTTGACGTCCTCGCGGTAGTACATGACCTGGTTGGAGTCGGCGGGATCGTACAGCTGCCCCACAGATGAGTAGATCCCCATCTGGCGGAACATGCCTTCCATGCCGAATGTGCGCGCCTCGTCCGGCACGATCGGCACGACACGCTGACCGATTTCCTTGTCCTTTGCCATGGTATTGAGCATCCGCACGAACGCCATGGTAGTGGATACTTCACGGTCACCGGTTCCCTTGACCTGTTGATCGAAGGCCGACAGCGGCGGCACCGGCAGGGAATAGGAGTTGACCTGTCGCTGGGGTACCGGGCCACCGAGTTTCTCCCGGGCCTTGCGCATGTAGCGCATTTCCAGACTGTCTTCTTCCGGCCGGTAGTACGGTACCTTGTCCAGTTCATCGTCCGGAATGGGTACACCGAAACGGTCACGGAATGTCTTCAATGACTCCTTGTCCAGCTTCTTGACCTGGTGCGCCACATTCTGGGCCTCGGCCGCGGAACCAAAGGCATAGCCCTTCACGGTCTTGGCCAGGATCACGGTCGGGCGGCCATTGCTCTTCACCGCCTCGGCATAGGCCGCGTAGACCTTGTAGGGATCATGGCCGCCCCGGTTGAGACGCATGATGTCGTCGTCGGACAGGTGCTCGACCATCTCCAGCAGCTCGGGATGCTTGCCGAAGAATTCCTCGCGTGTGTAAGCGCCGCCCCGGCCCCAGTAATTCTGGTACTCGCCGTCGACGACCTCATCCATGCGCTTCTGCAGGATGCCGTCGCGATCCGCTTCGAACAGCGGATCCCAGTGCCGGCCCCAGACTACCTTGATGACGTTCCAGCCGGCGCCACGGAAGATGCCTTCCAGCTCCTGGATGATCTTGCCATTGCCCCGCACCGGCCCGTCCAGGCGCTGCAGGTTGCAGTTCACCACCCAGATCAGATTGTCCAGCTTCTCGCGACCGGCCTTGCCGATGGCACCCAGCGATTCCGGCTCGTCCATCTCGCCGTCGCCGAGAAAGCACCAGACCTTGCGATCGCCGCGCTCCATCAGCTCCCGATTGTCCAGGTACTTCATGACATGGGCCTGGTAGATCGAGTTGATCGGCCCGATGCCCATGGAGACGGTCGGGAACTGCCAGTAGTCCGGCATCAGCCAGGGGTGGGGATAGGAGGACAGGCCGTTGCCATCGACTTCCTGGCGGAAGTTGTCCATCTGATCCTCGGTGATGCGTCCTTCCATATAGGAGCGGGCATAGATGCCGGGCGAGACGTGGCCCTGGAAGTAGATCAGGTCGCCGGGGCGATCCTCGGTGGGGCCGCGGAAGAAGTAGTTGAAACCGACGTCATACAGCGTTGCCGACGAGGCAAAGGAGGAAATGTGCCCACCCAGATCCGGATTGGCCGTATTGGCCCGCATCACCATGGCCAGGGCGTTCCAGCGATTGATGCCACGAATACGCCGCTCCATGAACATGTCGCCGGGCATGCGCTCCTCATCTTCCGGCGCGATGGTGTTCCTGTAGGGAGTGGTCATGGCCCGCTGGGGCAGGCTGCGGGTCAGGCGCGTGGCCTTGTCGGAGAGCTGATCGAGCAGGTAATGGGCACGCTCGGGACCCTCGTGTTCGATGACGGCGGCCAGCGATTCCAGCCATTCTCCGGTTTCCGTGGGATTTTGATCGTCCTGGTAATCAGTCATAAGTCATTGTTCTCTGGAGATATTCAACACTCAACAATTTGTAAATAATTTACAGGCATGGCGCCATCCTACTGTAAACCGGTGATTTTTTCAATCCGGCGACGAACCGGATCGCATCGCAATGTAGTTAAACTACAAAACGGAGATCACAGCAGATCACGACAGCCCGTCACGGTATCGGGCCCAGTCGAAATGCGGCCCCGGGTCCGTTTTACGGCCCGGGGCAATATCGCTGTGACCGGCAATCCGTTGTGGCGAAAGCGCCGGATACTGTGCCATCAATACCGCGGTCACGCTGAGCAGGCGCGCATACTGGATATCGGTAAAGGGCCGGTCATCGCAGCCTTCCAGCTCGATCCCGATGGAAAACTCATTACACCGTTCCCGCCCCTGGTAAGAGGATTGCCCCGCATGCCAGGCCATCCGGTCAAAGGGAACATATTGCGTAATCGAGCCCGCACGGTCAATCAACAGATGAGCCGAGACACGCAACGTTGCAATTTGCGAGAAAAACGGATGTTGAGCGGGATCCAGCCGATTGAGAAACAGCTCATCGATATGACAGCCCCCGAACTCGCCGGGCGGCAGGCTGATATTGTGGATCACCAGCAATTCCGGCTTCACCCCCTCTGGCCGCTCGGCCTGGTTGGGCGAATCCAGTTGTCGGGCACCGGACAGGCGGTGCTGATGCACGGTCAATTCCATGTTGTCAGTATAGCGCAGCTGACATCGGTCATGCAGTGCAGTAAAATCGCCGCCATCGGTAAACCTTGGCGTCTCGACAGGACCTTCATGCAGGCAGCAACGCTTCCGGACGATATGACGGTCACCGCGCAACGGGCCCTGGAAGAGGACGTCGGTTGCGGTGACCTGACGGCCATGCTCATCCCGGAGCACGCCCAGACCAGCGGTCGCATTCTGTGCCGCGAAAAAGCCGTGCTCTGTGGTACCGCCTGGGCCGAGGCAGTGGCGACCCTGGTGGATCGGCGCATCGTCATCGAGTGGCTGGCGACGGATGGTGACCTCCTGCGCCCAGACCAGCACATAGCCCGACTGAAGGGGCCGGCGCGCAGCCTGTTGACCGCCGAGCGCTGTATGCTGAATTTCCTGCAGACCCTTTCGGGTACGGCCACGGTGGCCAGGGACTACGCGGAGCGGGTGGCTCACACCGGGGTGCGGTTACTGGATACCCGCAAGACGCTTCCCGGACTGCGTACGGCACAGAAATACGCGGTGCGGACAGGGGGCTGTGGCAATCACCGTATGGGCCTGTATGACGCCTTCCTGATCAAGGAAAACCACATCAGCGCCTGCGGCTCGATCACCGCCGCCGTTGAGCAGGCCCGGCGGGTCGCAGCGGACCGGCCGGTAGAAGTGGAGGTGGAAACCCGGGCTGAGCTGGAGGAAGCCCTGACCGCGGGAGCCGATATTGTCATGCTGGACAATTTCACCCCTGCGCAACTGCGAGACGCGGTCAGCCTGAACCAGGGACGGAGCCGCCTGGAGGCCTCTGGGGGCATCACTGACGACACACTGGTGGAGGTGGCGGAGACGGGCGTCGATCATATATCAATCGGCGCCCTGACCAAGCACTGCCACGCCATCGACCTGTCTTTCCGGCTCGATGACGTGCCAGCATAGCGCTGACCCGTATCAGTCTGGCCGGACCAGACGGACCTGATCCATCATGCCACTATCGTAGCGCAGCTCGGTCTCACCGGCCGGGAACCCCAGCCCACTGAAGATGTAGGCAAAAATGTCCTCATATGTCTCGATGGGCAGGAAACCGGGCGCGTTGAGCGGCATGGTGCCCAGCACTTCCTCGAACATGAAGGACACCGGTTGATTGACCCGATTGCCCAGGCTCTGATCGTAGAAGTCCATGTTGTGACAAGAAGCGCAATGCTCCTCATACAGGGATTCACCATTGGCCGCCTGCTCTTCCGTATAGACGCCATCGGCGATGGTTTCCGGATCATCGGCCATCACGGCCGGGCTGGATGCCAATGCAAACGTAGCGGTCATGGCTGCGGAAGCAAAGAATACTCTGGCCTTCATCATAATCACTTCTCCGGCACACCGGTGCCTGTTTACTGCGTTGTCTGTTCATCGTCGTCATGACGATCACCCTTTGCCTGCATGATGCATCAGGCTGGCTGAATCGTGCCTGAACGGAATGGTGGTGCTTCCGCGTATCCACGGAATGGTGATCGCAGCCGGCTAACATAATGAATCCGGCGGCGTTTGGCAACCGCGACGGGCCACCCGTTGCCTGATGACGCAAAAAGGGAGCGCTCCCTCGAGAACGCTCCCTTGATGGTTGCCGGACCTGCGGTCCGGCGTAAAATACAGCCCGATCAGAAGTCGTGGCTGAAGCGGGCGTAGAAGACGCGACCCAACGCGTCCTGCATCTGCCCGACAATACCGGAGGTCATACCGACTTTCTGTGGCTGACGGTCGGTGGCATTACGCATACCGACTGTCAGACCGGTTTCCTGACCACCCAGGTCGAGACCACGATAGGTATAGAACCAGTCCAGCTGCGTCCAGGCCTGGATCGTGTCCACGCTCCGCCAGTTGCTTTGCGGGAAGAACCGCTGGAAGCTGTAGTTGTTGGCATCGTAGTTGACCTCGTCGACGTACCGTGTGGTGGCCGACAGAATATGGTCGCCATACGTCCAGTTCAGACGCAGGTTGGCACGCCATTCCGGGATCGGCGGCACGGCACCGTAGTCGTTATTCTGATTACCCGTGGCCTCAATCACCGGATCCAGCGGGTCCAGCTGAAACTCGTAGGTATCGACCATGGTGGCCGACAGATTGGCACCCAGGGTGCCCCAGTCATCCATCATGTAAGTGTAGTCGATATCCATGTCCAGTGCCTTGACCAGCATGCTGGAAGCGTTGGAGTCGCTCTGGATCACCTCGGTGATGAAGCCGAGGTCGTTGGGCGCACGAATGATGCGATCATCCGATGCCGGGTTGTCGACCCAGGCACGGAGCTGATCTTCCGTCGGATACGGATTATCATCCGTCGGCGTGAATCCGGTTTCCAGCTGGAAGTTGGCCCAGTCCTTGCGCATCAGATCCTGCGTCGTGGTGCTGACAATCCGATTGCTGAAGTCCGTCTCGCTCCAGTTCAGCGTGATGCTCAGGTTGTCGGTCGGTACCAGATCAACACCCACGGTCCAGCTTTCCGAGGTCTCGGACTCCAGATTCGGGTTACCCTGCTGACAGGAGTTCACGTACGCATTGAACGAGGAGAACAGATCGTCCAGCAGCGTCAGACCACAGTCACGCGGCGCCTCAAGCTGGTTCATGGTCGGTGCCAGGAAAGCCTCGCCCCAGGTGGCACGAAGACCCAGCCAGTTGGTCGGCTCGTACACAGCCCCGATCTTGGCGATGGTGTCGTCCTGCCCCGTGCTGAAGGTTTCCTGGCGTGTCGCGATGTTGATCTCGAAATTCGAGAACACCGGCAACAGGAACTCAGCCATGGCCGCATTCACGAAACGGCTACGGGAGAACGGCGCCACCTGGGCACCCAGCAGACCTTCACCGGCGATGGTGAGGGCATCCGGGATACGCTCCAGGGACTCGTTACGGCGCTGTACACCGAAGGCCGCACCGATCTCGCCACCCGGCAATTCGAAATCACCCAGCGGAATGGTGCCATTAAGTACCAGGTCGAACGTTTCCAGATCATCGGTATAACGACGACGCGGCTCGAGACCGACCTGATCCATCACTGACTGCGAAGTCGCGAAGCGGTCATCGGTGACACCGAAGGGGTTGAAGCAGGCGTCGACATCGTTGACCACGTCACAGTTCAGGCCCTGCGCGATGGCGGAGTAGTTCCAGATCTGGGATTCGGTGTTCAGATCCAGCCTGCGGGAGAAGGAATAACCCGCGGTGCCTTCCCATCCGTCCAGATAGGGGACTGTGAACTGTGCATCAAAGGAGGCACGCGTATAACGTCGATCCAGTTCATCCAGCCGGGCACAGGACCCGTCCTGGGCATTCTGGGTCGGACAGGTATCGGCTTTGCCCACCGCGCGCCAGCGGGTGATCGGCAGATCCTCATAGAACGGTACACCGCCGTTGGGATCCGCATCCATGGAGGCGAACTGGTTCTGGGCCAGTAGCACATTGCCATCGCTACCACGTGCCGGGAGCGGACGGCCGTAGCCATCAGTGACCACGCTGCCATTCTCCATGCGCGGCTGTGCGAACAGTGGATTGCCATCGGCATTGACGGCACGGAACGGGTTGCCCGGCAACTCGCCACGCACGGTCGGCAGCGCCGTCGTGCGACCGCCCGGGTTGGACGGAGAGGTGCGGCGATCAGCCGTCTGGCGCGTATACATCAGCTGCCCGGTCAGGGTCAGGTCCGGATTGACGTCCCAGGTGGCATTGGTGAAGTACTGGGCAATGTCGTTCTGCTCCCGGTAATCGCGGGTATCGCCGAACTCCATCCAGCAGCTGCCAATGGCCTGAAAGCCAAACGGGTTGGCGCCAATCTGGGCGGGATCTTCACGGGTCGTGCCACAGGACGGATCGGGACGACCGGCCGACTCACCGGTCAGGTTGCCCTGCTCATCACGCAGCGGCACCGACCAGTTGCCGGGGTTTGACGTACCGGACGATGTCAGGCCGGCCTTCATCAGCTCGGGACGGTCGATCCAGCGCAGCGGATCGATGGTACGGTACGCCAGCGCGCCGACCACGTCGATCTCGTTGGCGATGGTGGTACCGAACAGCGTCGAGATCTGCTTCTCGTTGAAGTCGCCCGGGCCGTCATCCTGCTCGTAGTAGACTTCGGTCTTGACGCCATCATAGGAAGTGTATGGCACCATGTTGACCACACCAGCCACGGCATCGGTACCATACAGGGCCGCAGCACCGTCGGTCACAATTTCCATGCGCTGCACGGCGATGTTGGGCAGCAATACATTGACGTTGTCGGTTGGCGTACGCTTGCCGTCCATCAACAGCAGTGTCGCACTGCTGCCCAGACCACGCAGGTTGAAAGCGGTGGTGTTACTGGACGTGCCCTGAATGGTGTTGGTCACCGCCGAGCCGTTGTTGAAGGTCATGTTCTGCACGACCTGGCCCATGTTTACAGTGCCTTCGGCCTGCAGATCCTCGGAATCCATTGTGGTGACCGGAGAGGCGGCGGTAAAACCCTCGCTGCGTCGGATGAAGGAGCCGGTGACGACCACTTCCTCGATTTCCGACTCTTCCTGCGCCACGGCCAGGTTGGCACCGGCGGCTGACAGCAGGGCCACGGAAACGGCGGCACACAGGGTGTTTTTTCTGAAAGCGTGGGCTCTGTTCTTGCGGGTAATACGGGTAACAGATGTAGATATAGCAGTCACTCTACAGTCCTCTTTTGATGATTCATTGTGATTATTGATACGGACGTAAATCAGTCTTGTTATTGCGCCGGACATTCCCTGTCGGACTACTGGTTTCCGGCCATCTCGATGGTCCGGAGATTCCTGTTTTTGGATATTTTATTGTTGTATGACTCTCCCCATGAAACCAGGCCACACCGCGATGTCCTGCGGCGCGCGATCACGTCCTACTGCTTGAAAGACGCAATCAGTCGCGACGTTAGCATTTTTTTGCCACGTTTTCAAAATCAATCATGCGGACCAGCAAAAATTCGTCTGACGGATTGAGCAGGAGGGGGAGTCACCTCCCCCGTCCTCTGACACCACCTGGCATACGGTTCCGTACCACGGCGGTTGTAGTAGTTTGCCCAACCCCGTAGCACCGGGTTCAGCTGTTCGATGGTGGAGCGCGGGGACCGCCCCCGTGATCGTCTGAGCAACAGGCGCAGCCAGTTCTGACAGGCCTTCAGGCTCTTCGGTGCGATCCTCAGCCGTACCTGCTTGTGCCAGCTCACGCTGTACCCGATGCACACGCCTCGTATGCGATTCCTGCTCGTCAGGCCAGTGCTTTGCCTGCGGGTTATCGCTCCCTGCGGTCGCTCTCGCCTTCGGCTCGGGGTCTCCGCTTCGCTCCGGCTCCTTCAGATCCCACCTCGCGGTGGACACTCTTGCCGTCCGGCTAGTGGGCCCATAGGGGACTTGCACCCCCAGGTCATCCGGTCAGCACCACCTGTACCGGAACAGCGCCAGTCAAGGCGCTACGCGCCATGCCTGGCGCACCACAAAGAAATAAGGCCGGGCAATGCCCGGCCTTTTTCTGCATTGTATTATCGGCGTCGGCAAATCAGCAAAGTCCGGCCGCCTGGCAAGCTCCACTGGTCTCCCAAGAAGTTATATTACCACCACTGGATCCCACTGCCGTCAGCACATAATCCGGATCACCATCGAACTCGTCGGCGACGGGCGTTGCGGTGACTGTGTAGTCATCAGAGGCATCTTTGCCAATGACCACGCCATCCACAAGATCAGACTGACTCCACCCGTCTTGATCAAGCTCCGTGCAATCATCTGGTGATCCGGTCTGCACACACAAATCCACAGCAGTTCTAGCGGGTGTAGCCGCGGCAACGACTTCCGAATACTGAGCGCGCTGTGAATACGTCTGATAGGCCGGCAGTGCCACCGCCGCCAGGATGCCGATGATCGCGACCACGATCATCAGTTCGATCAGGGTGAAACCCTTCTGTTGTGTTCTGACCTGCATGTCGGTCTCCTTTAACGCTGCCATGGAAGAATGGACCGGCTGACCGGCCCGTGACACGCTTTCTACATGTCTGGTTCAAGTACATACAAATCCTGTGCCAGGACGACAGAAGCGCGATATCGCGCTCTCTGACCAGCCACGGAATGCCCTTTTACGTCACTGCCTGACGATATTTGTCAGTCACGCCCGCGATCCGTCCAGGTGTGCACCGGATCACACAATGCCGGACGGCGGCTCACCGGACGGAATCACAGTCTGCGCATTATTCCGTTATACTGTGCAATGATGAGGGCCACCAGAGAACCGCACAGCGTGATACCGACCCGTTTCAGCGGGCTGACCCGCCGTTTTGTCCGGGACGGGCTGATCAGCGAGGAAGATGCCGAGAAAGCCGCCGGGGCCGCGGAGCGTGACAATATCCCGCTGATCACTCACCTGGTGCGCAACCGCCTGGTGGACAGTCGCCGGGTGGCCCGGCTGGCCGCCGAGGAATTCGGCACTCCGGTGCTGGACCTGTCCGCGTTCGACCTGCAGTACTGCCCCACCCATCTGGTGGATGTGCGCCTGATCCGCAAGCACCGTGTATTGCCCCTGTACCGCCGCGAGAACCGGCTGTTCCTGGCCACCTCCGATCCGACCAACCTGGGCGCCTTCGACGAACTCAAGTTCCACACCGGCCTGACCACGGACATCGTCGTGGTCGACGAGAACCAGCTCAGCGAGGTGGTGGACGAGATCATCAACACGCTGGAAGGTGGCGACAGCCTGCTGGGCGCCTTCGACGACGTCGGTCTGGAAGACCTGGACATCGAACTGGGCGAGACCGAAAAGGATACCGACGAGGTATCACCGGTGGACGAGGCCGACGAGGCGCCGGTGGTGCGTTTCGTCAACAAGGTGCTGGTGGACGCCATCCGCCAGGGCGCCTCTGACATCCACCTGGAGCCCTATGAGAACACCTACCGGGTGCGTTATCGCACCGACGGCATCCTGCACGAGGTGGCCCATCCGCCACTCAACCTGGCACCGCGCATCGCCTCGCGGCTGAAGATCATGTCGCGCATGGACATCTCCGAGCGGCGACTGCCGCAGGACGGACGGATCAAGATGAAGCTGTCCCGCACCCATGCGGTCGACTTTCGCGTCAGCTCGCTGCCCACGCTGTGGGGCGAGAAGATCGTGCTGCGCATTCTGGACCCGTCCACGGCCCGGATGGGCATCGACATGCTGGGCTTCGAGCCGGAGCAGAAAAAGTGGTACATGAAGACGCTGGCCCAGTCGCAGGGCATGATCCTGGTGACCGGCCCCACCGGTAGCGGCAAGACCGTATCGCTGTATACGGGCCTGAACATCCTCAATACCGCGGAGCGCAACATCTCCACGGCCGAGGATCCGGTGGAGATCAATCTGGAAGGGATCAACCAGGTGGCGGTGAATGCGCGCGTGGGGCTGACCTTCGCCACCGCGCTGCGATCGTTCCTGCGACAGGACCCCGACGTGGTCATGGTGGGCGAGATCCGCGACCTGGAAACCGCCGAGATCGCGGTCAAGGCGGCCCAGACCGGCCACCTGGTGTTGTCCACGCTGCATACCAACAGCGCCCCGGAGACCCTCACGCGGCTGCGCAACATGGGTGTGCCCACCTTCAACATCGCCACCTCGGTCAGCCTGATCATCGCCCAGCGACTGGCCCGTCGACTGTGCACGCACTGCCGCGAACCGGTGGACCTGCCCGCCAGCACGCTGCTGGAAGCCGGCTTCACCCAACAGCAGATCGACGGAGGCACCTTCTATCGGCCAGTGGGCTGTGAACGCTGCCGCGAGGGCTACAAAGGCCGGGTCGGCATCTATGAAGTCGTGCCTGTGACAGAGGCGATCTCGCGTATTATCATGGATGAAGGCAACGCCATGGACATTGCGGCGCAGGTCAAAAAGGAAGGCCACAACAATCTACGGCAGTCCGCGCTGGTGAAAGTCGCCAACGGCCTGACCAGTCTTGAAGAAGCCAACCGGCTGACCGCTTAGGCAGGCACACTATGGCCACACAGACGGACAACAATTCGACCTACATCTGGTTCGGCAAGGACCGCCAGGGCAACAAGGCCCGCGGCGAACTGCCCGGCGCCAGCGTCGCGCTGATCCGGGCGCAGCTCCGCAAGCAGGGCATCACACCGACGCGGGTGCGCAAGAAAACCGGTTCGGTGCTGGGCAAACGCAAGAAAAAGATCAAGCCGGGTGACATCTCCATATTCAGCCGTCAGCTGGCCACCATGATGAAAGCCGGCATCCCGCTGGTGCAGTCCTTCGACATCGTCGCCGACAGCCTGGACAACCCTTCCATGAGCGCCATGGTGCGCGAGATCCGCGACGACGTGGCGCAGGGCACGCAGCTGACCGATGCCATCCGCAAGCATCCACGGTATTTCGATGACCTGTACTGCAACCTGGTATCCTCCGGCGAGCAGAGCGGCTCACTGGAGGTGATGCTGGACCGGATCGCCACCTACAAGGAGAAGACCGAATCCCTGAAGGCAAAGATCCGCAAGGCGCTCAAGTACCCGATCGCCGTCATTGCCGTGGCCATCATCGTCACCGGCCTGCTGCTGGTCAAGGTGGTACCGCAGTTTGCCGAGACCTTCTCCAGTTTTGGCGCCGAGCTGCCCGCCTTCACACTGCTGGTGCTGGGCATGTCGGATGTGGCGATCGCGCACTGGTGGAAAGTGGTCATCGGCCTGGGGGTGCTGTATATCCTGTTCCGGGAGGGTCGCAAGCGCTCGCGGACTTTCTCCGACCGCGTCGATGCCATGATGCTGAAAATCCCCATCATCGGCCCGATCGTCGAGAAATCCTGCTACGCCCGTTTTGCCCGGACCATGTCGACCACCTTCTCCGCCGGCGTCCCGTTGGTGGAGGCCCTTGACTCGGTGGCCGGCGCCACCGGCAATGCCGTCTACGAGTACGCCACGCAACGCATACGCGATGATGTCACCACCGGCCAGCAGCTGCAGTTTGCCATACGCAACACCACCCTGTTCCCGGCCATGATCGTCCAGATGGTGGGCATCGGCGAGGAATCGGGTGAGCTGGACACCATGCTGGACAAATGCGCCAGTTACTATGAGGAGGAAGTGGACAATGCGGTCGACGGCCTGACCTCATTGATTGAACCGGTCATCATTTCCATCCTGGGCATTCTGGTGGGCGGCCTGCTGGTGGCGATGTACCTGCCCATTTTCCAGCTCGGCGCCGTCATGTGACCCGGCTGCCCATCCGCTACAAGGAACGCGAAAATCATGGAACTGCTGGACCCTCTCGCCCATCAACCACTGTTACGGGTGACTCTGGCCATCGTGCTGGGTCTGCTGGTGGGCAGTTTCCTCAATGTCGTGGTCTACCGGCTGCCACTGATGCTGCAGCGCGGCTGGCGCAATCAGTGCCTGGAATTCCTGGAACTGGATGAAAGCCGGGTGGAACTGAAGGACCCGATGCCGAATCACGTCCGCTTTTCCCTGTCGACTCCGGGCTCCCATTGCCCGCGCTGTACGGCGCCTGTGCGCGCCTGGCAGAATATTCCGATCCTCAGTTATCTGTGGCTGCGAGGCCGCTGCGCCCGTTGTCGGGAACGGATTTCCCTGCGCTATCCTCTGGTGGAGGCCACCAGTGCGACGCTGGTGGCGCTGGTGGCCTGGTCGGTCAGCGACCCGATGGATCTGCTGATGCTGATGATACTGACCTGGAGCCTGTTGGCCCTCAGCCTGATCGATTTCGATCACCAGTTGTTGCCGGATGATATCACCCTGCCTCTTCTCTGGCTGGGCCTGGTACTGAGCGTGGCCGGCATCGGCACCGGGGTCAGCCCGGCGGACGCAGTACTGGGCGCGGCACTGGGCTACATGACACTATGGAGCGTCTACTGGCTGTTCCGCCTGGCCACCGGACGCGAGGGCATGGGCTACGGCGACTTCAAGCTGCTGGCCGCACTCGGCGCCTGGCTCGGATGGCAGAACCTGCTGGCGGTCGTGCTGCTGTCCTCGATCGCCGGCACGGTGATCGGTACCCTCGTGATCCTGCTGGGCAAGGGCAACCGCAACCTTCCGGCCCCCTTCGGACCCTACCTGGCCGTGGCCGGCTACCTGACCCTGCTGCTGGGAGACCTGTTCCACTCCGAATACCAGCAGTTCATCATGAGGCTGGTGCAGGCATGATCATCGGCGTGACCGGCGGCATCGGCAGCGGCAAGTCCGCGGCGACACAACGTTTCCAGGAACACGGCATCACCGTGGTCGATGCGGATCTGGTTTCACGCCAGGTGGTACAGCCGGGTACTCGTGCGCTGGCCGCCATCGCCGCGCATTTCGGTGAACAGGTCATGCGGGACGACGGCAGTCTGGACCGGGCGACATTGCGGGAGATCGTGTTCCACGACCCGGCGGAAAAACACTGGCTGGAAGCGCTGCTGCATCCACTGATCCGGGATGCCATCGTGACCGCTCTGCAGGACAGCAAGGGCCCATACACCATCCTGTCCTCGCCACTGTTGCTGGAAAGCGGGCAGGATCAACTGGTCGACCGGGTGCTGGTCATCGATGTACCGGAGGCCCTGCAACTGGAGCGGACCCTGAGCCGGGATGGTGGCAGCGAGGACACGGTGCGGGCCATCATGGATGCCCAGCTCAGCCGCCAGCGGCGCCTCGCACGGGCCACCGATGTCATCGTCAATGACGGTGACCTGGCACAACTGAACCGCGCCGTGGACCAGCAACATGAACACTATCAACGACTGGCCGCCCTGCGGGGCGGCCGGACCGGAAGAGGTCAAGAATCATGAGCGACAGCCCCCTGACCGTCAACTGCCCACAGTGCCACGAAATCGTGGCCTGGACGGAAGAGAACCGCTGGCGCCCGTTCTGCAGCGAGCGTTGCAAACTGCTCGATTTCGGAGACTGGGCCAGTGAACGCCACAGCATTCCCGGCGAGCCCGCCGCGCCGGAGGATCTGGAAGCGGCACTGCTCGAGGGCCGACTGGATCCGGAGCGACAGCAGCATTGATTCATGTGGCCGTGGGGGTGATCCGAGCCCCGGATCGACAGCAA